>CAZMSC010000001.1:0-98842 GCA_964568845.1 uncultured Candidatus Bathyarchaeia archaeon
CTACGCAGTACCTTAAACCCGCATGGCGTTGAAAACTTCTCCCGGAAACCACCACCGTGGTGATCACACGGATTTCCGCAGCGGAAATCTCAACGTTTCCTCCCCAGGATTCTCCAAGCCCCACCTCCGACAACCCTCTAATTTATGGACTGGAAGCCATAGTCAAAGCTTGATGAAGCACTATGGATCTAACAGCCTAATCTTTAGGGTTGGAGCTGGAAATCGGCGAAGACGCTTCAAAACCTATCTGATAGATTCTCCATCGAGCTGAGACGAAGGGAAAGCATAGAGCCGAATCGCATACACCTTTACACAGCCTATAGGAGACCAAGATTAAGCACTGCGAAGCCTCTCTCCGAAGAAGAGATAAGACGTTTCGCGTCGATTTTGGCAAGAGGGGGTTTAAAACGTAAACATGTACTTAACAGATCAAGTATGGCAGGCAACACACTTGTATAAATGAAAAGTGCGGATGTGGAGATTGCTTCTCGGTTTAAGACCATACACCAGATGGATTCTTTACCATACCAACTTTAAAGGCATGGTTTGAACAAAAACGGGAGGAAAGCATAGATTTTACCCTACTAACTCTCAGTCTAGGTTTACGTAGATGGACAACACTTTGGAAACACTATTCTAGAGAATTCCTTAAGCATTTTTATAGACCTGTTAGGTGAGACCCTTGTCATCGAGAAGTCCAGTATTACCATATCGGCTCCAGCCTCAGAGTACGCCTCTACTTTCGAGGGCCACTCCTCCGGACTTTCACCGATACCATCTGGATACGTGAGCGAGGGGGCCAATAAAACCCGCCTTCTCAGCTTCTTCGACATCTCATTAATATGGGATGCCATCCTTCTAAAGCCTTCAACTGGGAGGTTTGAAAGAGGTAAAAACCCATCACCGTATTTAACTGTAGCCTCAAGTATTGCTTTAGAAGAGCCGCCGAACCATATCGGCGGATGGGGCTTCTGAACGGGTTTAGGCCAGAACGGCGCCTCAACGACCCTATAGTACCTACCCCTATACGTGACCCTACCGTCCTCAGTCCAAAGCCTAAGTATCACCTCTAAGGCCTCTAACATTCTAGATAGTCTTTCCCCATGCCTACCCCAGTAAACACCGTAGGATACGGCTTCGTCTTTAAACCATCCTGCACCAACGCCGAAGTTGACACGGCCTCCAGAGATTATATCAACCGTAGCCACAATCTTCGCCAACCTAGCCGGCTCATAGAACGGTAGAGGTGAAACCCTAGCCCCCAACCTTATCCTCTTAGTCTGTACGGCTAATGCTGAGAGCAGGGTCCAAGCGTCAAGCTTATTCGGCCTATCCGGGTCCCATCCAGTCTTCTCATAAAACTCTCTTGGAAGGTAGAAGTGGTCTCCAACCCATAGAGAGCTGAAGCCCAGTTCATCGGCTACGGTAGAGACCTTCAGGATCTCAGCATAGCCATACTCGCCGTGAGTTGGAAGATGAACACCGAACTTCATACGTGAAACCCTCTAAGACTCTATGTACTTGACGAGCCTTTGCTCTAAGGCTCTTCTAGGCATAGCGCCAACAATTCTATCAATGAGCACTCCGTCTTTGAAAACCAGAAATGTTGGTATACTCATCACCTGATACTCTACGGGAACCCTCTGGTTTTCGTCAACGTTCAGCTTTCCAAACAAGATTTTACCCGCATAGTTCCTAGCCAACTCATCTATTATTGGAGCCATCGCCCGGCATGGGGGGCACCAGGGTGCCCAGCAATCGACTACTACGAGCCGACTACGCTTTATTACGTCGTCAAAGTTTAGGTCAGTTACCTCTATAGGCTCGCTTACAGATGTTGATCCAACCCTCCTTCGCAGAAGCTCCTCAATCTTTCTCCGCTTAATGTTTTCTAACTCTCTATCCTCCTCATCCATATGAAAGTTTCTCGCTATGGAAACTTATAAGTATTTTCCAGTAGTACGTGAAAAGGTCTCCTCGTTTGCGAAATATGTTTTAGACGCGGTGCCTGATAATGATTCTTATTTCAAACGTAGCCTTCTATTCCGATTAAAGAAGGGGAAAAATGATAAGTTGAGAGAACCGTCGAAAAGGTTTAGCCTACTTACCGCATGTAGGCTTAGACTCTCCCTTCTTCTCTTCTTTCTTCTTAGCCCTCTTACAAGACAAACTCCATCCCTCCTACAGGAAATTTGGAATATCCTCTTAAAAGTGTTTTTGTCGTTTAGAAAGCGAAGACTATTTAAGGAAGTATCCTTTAAATGTGGAAAAACATTCATGTTAAAGCTTATGTCTACCGAACATATAGTCTATCGGAGTGCCTCGGAGGCTTCAAACGATGATTCTCGAGTTCTTTAAACGTTTAGATAGGAGGTTTAAGGTTCTACTCGCCTCTATCGGCCTGCACGCTTGGTCTTCAAGCCTACCATCACAATACAACCAGCTTTACGCTGTGGCTTTAGGAGCAGACCCGGTTGAACTCGGCTCTTTAGACAGTGTAGGCGGCGTGGTTAGCTCAGTGTTCTCAGCCCCAGCCGGGTGGCTTATAGATAAACACGGTGTTAAGAGCATGCTAATTCTCGGATTAATCTTATCGACACTCGTCGCAGCCATATATGGTTTTGCATCAAACTGGTGGATACTTATTCCAGCGATAATCTTGATGAGAATAAGTATGCTACTCATAATGCCGTTAACAGACATAATGATCATCGGAGTGACTGCGCCGAAGAGTAGGGCGCTAGCAATGGGCTTATCACGCACAATATGGGCTATACCGAGCCTTTTCGCACCATTTACAGCAGCGCTTGTGGTTTCAAACCTAGGCGGAATAAACACTCAAGGCATAAGACCTCTATACTTCATACAGATAGCGGTATTTCTACTTACAACCGTCTTCACCATAATGATGCTTGAACCGCTGCCAAGCCGGAGAACGGAAGCGCAACACACTTCAAGGAAGTTTAACCCCATCGACTATTACGGCGAATTTTTGAAAGGTGAAAAGTGGCTTAAACACTGGCTGATTACGATGGCTGTCCTACGTCTGGGAGGAATATCAGCACCCTTCGTACCACTATGGATTGTCGAAGTGAAAGGCGCCGACCCATACCTACTGGGGGTTTTGGGGACAGTAAGCGTAGTGACGTCACTCTTACTGCAGATTCCAATGGGTAAACTCGCAGACACAATCGGACGTAAAAAGGTTTTCCTAATCCTCCGCCCCTTCAGCTACATAGGCACTCTACTACTGGTCTGGGCGCCGAACCCTACGGCTTTAATAGTCGCCGGAGCACTCGGAGCTATGGGGCTTATGGTCTTCGGCGGTGGAATAGGCGGCATAAGCTTCATCCCATTCATCACAATGTACTGGGAGAGCTTCCCAGCTGAGAAGAGAGGTAGACTTCAAGGGATAAGCGGTCTACTAGACTTCGTAGGGTCGTTTGCATCTATAATTGGAGGATTCCTCTGGCAGGCTGGATATATGGAGCTGGTTCTACTCCTGCCGATGCTCATAGACGTCGTAATTCTAGTTCCAACGTTTCTGATCATCCCGGAAAGTTTAGGTAAAGATGCTTAGATAGAAGTCTTCCACAAATAATGCAAAAGTTAAAACCGTAGTAAGTTTCTGAATTTTAAAACGTTTTGAACTCAGACTTTCTACTTTTAAGCCTCTTAAGGTATTCGGAGGCTTCTCTGGCGTTTTGAAATCTAGCTACGATTCTCGAAGATGTTAAATGGACAACCGTACTACAGTATGGACACTTAGCAGACCTGCTTGAAGATGTTAGAGAGAGACGCCCACATTCAGGGCACCTGTATATTTTAAACTGCCTCCTGCTCATTCAAATACGCCTCTGATGTACTTTTCGAGAAGCCCTTCTTCAGAAAGCTTAGATATCCAATCTACTATACCTATTTTAGGTTTAACATCCCCCCTGTAGAATGATAAAGCCTCTGAAACCAGCTGTTCGACGGGTTTATCCGTCGAGTCGAGCTCGTATGTTTTACCTCTATAAGCCTTCAATGCCTCGATTAAACATACGTCTAAAATCTCAGCCATAACGTTTTCATGTATCTTACTGAGAGGATACCCTTTAGCTTCAAGCCTCTTCCTCAAAACCCTAGGATGACATCTTAAGACAAACGCAACCTTAACGTATCTAGATGGAGCGATTAAATGCGCTATATGCCCATCTAGAACCAAATTTTCATCCTTAAGGCTTCGGATCAACCTTCTAAGCCCAGCCATATCTACGATGTACGTCTGCCTCTCGTCGTCAAACCCCAGCGTCAACCCCCTTTCCAAGCAGAGCCTCCCCACGTCTAAATGCGTGAAGCCAATAGCTTTAGCTAACGCTTCCGAAAAAACCGTTTTCCCAGTCCCAGGAGTGCCCGTTACAACTATGAAAACCAAGCTCCTCAATTCTAAGGACCATTCCTCCTATAAATGGTTTCACATACACGTTAACTCAGTCAAAATTAAAATAAGCGGGTAAAGTAGCTATCTTAGAGCTTCATGCAAATCCCCAAAATACATGAACTCGAGAACCTTGTTAGAAGACCCATCAGACACCCACTGCTTTTAACGGATGTAGGCGACTTTGAAGCTTTACGCGTTAGAATGATGGAGAAGCGCTGGAGAAACATCACGGAGAAGCTGTTGAAACGCTCCGATAAGCTGCTGGAGGACCCAATACCACAGCTTCCACGTTCCCTCTACGACGACTTCTTTAGAACTGGCCGCCGCCACCTCTTTGAAGGGCCATACTTCCTACGTAGGAGAGCCGTTGAAGATTTAACTCTAGCTTACATATTCACCGGGAAAGACGCCTACCTAGACCGCTGTAGAGATTACATATGGGCTATAATGGAGGAGTTTACATGGGTTATACCAGCCCATGCGAAAACCCCCTTCCAACCCGGATGTGAACGCATAGTTGACCTATTCTCCTCTGGAACCGCCATGCTTCTAGCAGATGTATGGGATTTACTGTACAACGACTTAGACAAAGAGACGCTTAATTGGATGCGCTATAACATACTTCAACGCGTACTCATACCTCTAAGAGACCACTACGATGAACAGTGGTGGAGTAGAAGCTATGAATCTAATTGGTGTGGCGTCTGCAACGGAAACTCCGGCTGCGCTTTGATACTTGCAGCATTAGATGAGCCTTGGTCTATAGAACTAATGTATAAGGTCCTTAAGAGCATTGACGGCTTCCTATCTACGGCAGATCCGGATGGCGCTTGGGTTGAAGGTGTTGGATACTGGTTCTACGGCTTCTCAAGAGTCTTCTACTTTGCAGATCTACTCGCTAAGGCGACGGAAGGCGATGTAGATCTGCTCGAAGACTCGAGGATCAAAGCGTCTACGACATTTCCAGTCTGGATGTATCTTCCACCACGGTCTCAAGTAAACTTCGGAGATACGGGAAGTACACCTTCAGTATACGTAGATGTTCTCAACTTAATTCTGAAGCGTTATAAAGAGCCGAGCATCGCATGGTACATTCAACGGCTTGAAGAAGAGGGCCTCCAAAACGGTATCTCCATACGTGGACTAGTGTGGGAGCCCGTAGACGTAGAGCCGATGCCTCCAAAAGAGACTTCCAAATGGTATCGTAGAATCGGCGTCATAGTTACACGGTCTTCTTGGAACGACTTAGACGCACCGATTCTAGCAGTTAAAGCCGGCCATAACGCTGAGCCTCACAACCATATAGACGTAGGCCAATTCATATACCACTGTTACGGGAACAGCTTCATCTGCGATCTAGGCGTAGGTATTTACGATAGAGACTACTTCAGCTCTAAAAGGTATGAGAACCCCATTTGCGGAGCGGAGGGGCACAATCTCATCTTTGTAGATGGGAGGAGCCAAGCCGTAGGCAGAGAGTACAAGGGTGAAATCGTCGACTTTAAACACGGAGACGGCTGGGAGTCTATTAGATTGGATCTTTCAAAGGCATACCCCCCTGAAGTATTGTCTAAGGCCGTGAGAACCTTGTTATTCTTCGGACATAACGGTTTAATATTGACGGATGAAGTCACATGTAGGAAAAACGCTCTAGTAGAAACACGTCTACACTTTAGAGGAGGCTTTCAGCAGACACAAAACTGGGTCGATATTTCTACACATAGAGGGCATCTACGTATACAGCCCGAGAACTCCTCCATAGAGATTGCCATAGATGCTCATAGAGGGTTGAAGATCCGCGATGCTATGCTTGTTGATGCCCGATATATTAGGCTGATGAAGAGAGCTACTGGAAGATGTGCTAAGATACAGGTTTACATGGTTCCATATAGAAGCACCGAGGAACTCAGTATACGTTTGACAGAATTGGAAAGGAAACCATCTGAACTGGAGGTTTAAAGAACTCTATGAAATTAACAAAGAATACATCACCACATAAACCCTTACAACGCTTTCATCGAACGTTTTAAAATACGCCCTATATTCGATGTAAACAGTCAGCTACCCACGATTGAAGCCCGTGGGCTTCCTTGCGACAGAGACGGTGAAACCTTTATAGCATTTAAGAATAGTATGTAGCAGATGGTTATGAGCTCTACCTACGTGAAGATCTCTGAGATTATAGCGGATATGCACGTCATAGATACACATGAACATACATATCCTCAAGAGATTATAGCAGGTAGAAGGCCATCGATCGTCGATATTTTTGAAGGCGCGTACATATTCTGGATTGCAAAACCTCCTACGAAGAAAGACGACTTTAAAAGTCTTGTGAAAAGCGTTAAAGAGATTTCGGGGAGCGCTTTTTACAAAGCTTGCAGTATCGCCATTAAAGACATATACGGAGTAGATATAGATCCTCCCAGTGAAGAAGCTTTCATGGAAGCTTCAAAATTGATCCGTGAAGCCTATGAGAATAGGTACTGGATCAGGAAGATACTTGTAGAATACTCTTTAATAGATAAGGTTCTTTGGGATCCATATTGGGATATTTGGAGGGAAAGCTTCGATCCGGAGCTCTTCAAACCAGTCTTTAGAATAAACTCGCTGCTATTTGGCTATGGGAGAGAGGCTAAAGATCATAATGGAAATAACCCCTACGTTTTCGAGGAGCTGTTGAATCTCAAAGTTGAGACGTTTGAAGATTACATAGATCTTGCCGATAGAGTTTTGGAGGAGGCTAAAAGAAGGGGATATGTTGCACTTAAATCTGCCCTTGCATACGATAGACCGATACTATTCGAAGATGTTGGGAGAGACGAGGCTGAGAGGGTTTTCAATAAGAGGGGTTTGGGATTAACGTCTAAAGACATTAAGCTTTTCCAAGACTTCATCCTCCACCATATTCTAAGTAAAGCAAGCGAACTCGGCTTTCCTGTTCAATTCCATACGGGCTTGGCTCTGATAGATGGGTCAAACCCTATAAACCTGGTGAATGTCATACGCAAGTACAGTGATGTCGATTTCATACTTTTCCACGGTGGATACCCATGGATAAGAGAGACTGCGGCGATGGCCATGAGTTTTCAAAACGTCTACATAGACTTCTGTTGGCTTCCAATAATATCTCCATCAGCCTGTAGACTCTTACTGAGAGAGGTTATTGAACTGGGGCTTTCAAGTAGAGCTATGTGGGGAGGGGATTGCTGGGTTGCTGAGGCAACTTACGGCGCGTTAAAGTTATTCAAAAGCATATTATCTGAAGTGTTATGTGAAATGGTGGATAGAGGTTATCTAAAGTTTGATGAGGCCTTGGAAGTAGCCTCCAAGATATTGAGGGAAAACGCTACTCGGATATTCAAAATCTAGAAAACAAAGTTAAACGTTCATCCTGATTTGGAGGAGATTCGTCAATTTAGCCAGCTTATAACTTTAAGTTTATGAAAACCATTAATTTCACATGGGGATTTACATCAAGCCGGAAAATTTAAGGGTTATAATCCCCATAGGTGGTATAGCTAAACGACTACTGCCTCTCACAGCAGAGGTTTCCAAAGCCTGTATTAGGCTTTTAAATTTACCGCTTATTGAAATATCCATTCTAACTTTAGCTAAGCAGGGGGTAAGAAACTTCATATTCGGCGTTAAAGGATACGTAAACTATAGGAGTCTACACGACCATTTTGAGTCTGGGGTTGGCTTTTCAGCTAGGTATGGCATTAGCCCGCGGGTCCATATCAAGTATCAGCCCAACCTGGATGACTGTGGAAGTGCCGACTCCGTTAGGGTGAACGTTGAATACTATGATGTTACGGACCCTGTTTTCGCCGTTCAAGGTGATAATATATTCGATATAAATTTAGAAGATATGTTGAAGTTTCACGAGCAGAGGAAGGCTTTCCTAACGATTGGTTTAATGCGGGTTTCAGATGTAACAGGGTATGGTATTGCCAAAGTTGACAGTGACATGCATATATCCGAATTCGTTGAAAAACCCAGTTTAAAAGCGGCCCCCTCAAACCTAGCTAATACCGGGCTTTACCTTTTCAGCCCAGAGGTTAGAGAGGTTTTTAAAGAAGATAAGGTTCAAGAGATGATATGTAAAAATAAGCGGTTAGATTTCGGTTACGATTTCATACCATACCTCATTGAAACCGGTAGAGGCGTCTACGGATACGTCTTAGAAGGTACTTGGTATGATGTTGGAACAGCTGAAAGATACTTAGAAGCTATGGATGGGATATTACACGGCAGATTAAAGGCTTTACAAGATTTTGGGGGAAGAGTTTCAGAAGACACATTAATATGGATACAGGGAGAGAGCCCCGAATCGATCCGCAGGAGGGAGGAGATTATACGTAAAATAAGAGATGGGAGAATTGAAGTGGAGGGTGCTGTTTTAATCGGCAGACACTGCGAGATATCAGACGGCGTTAGGATCGTAGATTCCTGCATAGACAACTACACGAGGATAGGTAGGAATGCTACAATAGAGAAATCCGCCATAATGGATAGATGTATAATCGGCGATCACGCTGAGATAAAGGAGAGCATTATAGGGAGGCATGTAACTGTGGATTCAAATATGTCAGATAAAACGATGCTTTTAAATACCACGGTTATAGCTGATGATGTCTACTTAGAGGCTGGATGCGAATTTTCATCTACGAAGATCTATCCGCATAAACGTATATCTAAACGGTCTGTTTACGGTGGAGTGATACTGTAAAGCAGCGTGGAAAAATGGCAGATATCTGTATGGTTTTTGAAGTACATCAGCCGTTAAGGCTGAAGCGTCGATTTAACTTGGAGGCTCTAAGGCGTCAAAGATTAGACAGTAAAGACCTTTATGAAATATACTTTAACGATACGTTGAACAGGGAGATTTTCAATAGAATATCTGGGAAATGCTATTTACCCGCAAGTAGAATAATTTTAGAGCTGATAGACGAGTTTAGAGGTGGGAAGAAGCCGTTTAAAGTTTCATTTAGCTTTTCAGGCGTATTCTTAGAACAGTGTGAAAGGTGGAGTCCAGACCTATTAGAACTATTTAAACAGATGGTTGAGAGCGGTTGCGTTGAACTACTCAGCCAGACGTATTACCATTCGCTTGCAAGTTTAAACCCTATGGATAAGTCGGAGTTCTCTGAACAAGTTGAAGAACACCGTCAGACCATTGAGGATTTATTCGGCTATAAGCCTAAAACATTTGAAAACACAGAGTGTATCTACAACAACGATGTCGCTAGAGAAGTGGAGAACCTAGGTTTTGAAGCTGTTATAACAGAAGGGGCTGAAAGAATTCTAGGTTGGAGGTCGCCGAACTTCATCTATAAGCCGAAAGGATCCAATATTAAGGTTCTACTGCGGAATTATAGGCTTTCAGATGACATAGGCTTTAGATTTGCATCAGCCGATTGGGATCAGTGGCCTTTAACGGCTGATAAGTATGCCACTTGGTTGGCGCATACATACGGGCAGGTCATAGTATTATTCTTAGACTACGAAACATTCGGCGAACACTACTGGGCTGAAAGCGGTATTTTCAATTTCTTAAAGTGGCTTCCAGTAGAAGTTTCTAAGTGGGATAATCTTTCATGGGTTACACCTTCTGAGGCTGTTCAAAAGCATGCCCCTTGTGGAGAGTTAGACGTTCCACCGGATAAGACTGTTTCATGGGCTGACGTTGAGCGGGATCTAGGTGCTTGGCTGAGCAACAATCAACAGAACATTTCATTCAATCTATTGAATGAAATCGGTTTAATCGTTAAAGAGTTGAACGAGTCAAACCTATTGAAGATTTGGCGCTACCTACAGACGAGCGACCACTTCTACTACATGTATAGTAGAGGAGGGGAAAGCGGTATCGTGCATGATTCGTTTAACCCATATGGAAGCCCAGCTGAAGCCTTCATCACTTACATAGGCGTACTGTTGGATTTTGAAGCTAGATGTAAAATGTTGTTTGAAAGTTCTGAGTTTAAGCATAAACGTATACTACGGCGTGTGCCCTGGGAGAAGGGGTTCAAGTTCTTTTATGGATTTGCCATGCCAACTGGTCTATCAGCTAACAGTCTGGAGGAATTTTACGAGGTTGTTAAAAGAGTAAGTATTAACTCGATAGTCTTCCATCTGGAGAGGGGGGACTTTGAAAGGTGGATTTTAAACGTTATCGAAGACCATGAGCTTGCAGACCGCATAGCAAACCTACGAAGCGCTAAGATGGATGCCGAAGAAAAACGTAAGGCACTATTAGACTTAATCAGAAGTAGAATGGAGGAATTGAAACAAACTCACTAGAAAACCTAGAGTTCAACAGACTGAGCCAACGGATAATTGCGATTTTTAATAGCAACATTTTTCTCTCCAAAAGAACGTAAGCTCTCACAAAACGTTTAACTGAGCGGAGGGAGGGTTAAACCATGATGGAGATAATATTTTTCGCATACGAGTACCCTCCATATATTGTTGGAGGGCTTGGAACATACGCCGAATATTTGACTAGATGGCTTGTAAGAATGGGCCACGACGTAACCGTCTTCTCCATGCATACGAAGAACGCGCCTACAAGGGATGTATACATGGGTGTTGAAGTCCATAGACCTATTGTTGAAAACATAAACATAAGCCTACTGCTTCCAATGTTCATACCGGAGGAGGTACAGCGTTGGTCTGAAGAGGGGAGAAAATTCTTCGGCGACATTTTCCTCTACAACGTCCTCTCAGCGAGTAAACTGGTGAACGATTTAGTTAGAAATGAGGGGAGGAAAGTCGACCTGTTAGCTTCACACGACTGGTTGGGTTCAATAGGTGGGATACTTTCAAGTGGAGGTTTAAACAAGCCGCTGATCTTCCATATCCATAGTACGGAGCAGGGACGTGTTGGAAACGGTTCTGAAACAATTAAGCGTTTAGAGAGGTTAGCAGCTGAACATGCAAGTAGAATTATAACTGTAAGCTACGCCATGAGAGATCATCTTATAAGCTTAGGCTACGATGAAAGGAAGATACGCGTCGTCTATAACGGTGTGGACGCTGAAAAATACGACCCAGATAAAGTATCACGCGAAGACGTAGCTAATATCAGAAAAAGCCTTAGTATAGGTGAAGATGGATACATGGTTCTGTTTATAGGAAGGCTGACTTGGGTCAAAGGTGTTGATACGTTAATACTCGCAATGCCAGAGATCTTAAGCAAAATACCAAACACGAAGCTTGTGATAGTAGGCGTTGGTGAACAGGAGGAATTGTTAAAAAACGAGGTTCAAAGACTTAAACTTAAAGATAAAGTCATCTTTAAAAGCGAATTCATACCGGAAGACTTGAGAATAAAGTACTATGCTGCAGCAGACGTATGCGTCTTCCCGTCTAAATACGAGCCCTTCGGCATCGTATGTACCGAGGCTATGAGCATGGGTAAGCCAGTGGTCGTAGGAGCTAGAGGCGTTAGCGGTATGCGTGAACAGGTCATTCCCTCAGGCCCAAATCAATGCGGCTTTCATATAAACCCGTATGATCCAAGTGACATAGCTAAATTTGTGATTATGCTCTTAGAAGATGAAGATTTAAGGATAAGATGCGGGTCCAATGCCAGAAAGAGGGTTCTTGAAGAATTCACGTGGAAAAATGTAGCAGAAAACACTTTAAGAGTATACGATGAAGCTTTAGGGTAATAAGTTCATTATTCATTTTTTTACAACGATGTTTTACGGTAGAACCATAGTTATTCTTTCCTTAATAGAGAGACATGGTAGGAGAACCTATATATGGGAGGGGGTTAAGTAGTTTTGCTGGATCGGGCTGGCAATTCCATGGATATTTGCATGTTAACTTGGGAATACCCACCTAGAATAGTCGGCGGTATAGCTAGACATTGCGAGGGGCTTGCGAAGACGCTTGCGAAAATGGGACATACAGTGCATGTGATTACGCTCGATTTCCCAGGAGCACCTCAATACGAAGAGGTTGAAGGCGTTAAAATCCATCGCACATCTGTAGAGCTCGGTCATCCGAGCTTTATCGCTTGGGTGTTTATATTCAACCATTTTATGGAGAAGAAGATTGCGATGATAAGTAAAGAAGTTAAATTTGACGTAATTCACATCCATGATTGGCTTGTAGCCTTAGCAGGTATAGCTACGAAACACTATCTTAGGTTACCGCTTGTTTTAACTTTACATAGTACAGAAGTTGGTAGGACGTCTGGCTTCAGTAATCCAGACTCTTATCTTATTGATGGTGTGGAGTGGTGGGCAACTTATGAGTCTAAGAGAGTTATCGTTACAAGTAATTCCATGAAGAGGGAAGTTGAAGAGCACTTTCACCTACCACAGAGTAAAATCGACGTGATTCCAAACGCCATTGATACTTCTAAGTATGAAGTTAAGGTCGACCGTGAAGCTGTTAAAAGGCGTTATGGAATAGCCCCGGATGAAAGAATAGTCCTCTTCGTAGGAAGACTAGTCCCTCAAAAGGGAGTAGAATACTTAATTAAAGCTACGTCTAAGATCGTTAATAGTCATCCAAATGCCCGCATTGTAATAGTTGGAGATGGGTGGATGAAGGATCATTTATGGAATCTTACAATCTCAAGCGAACATAAGCATAAAATATCATTTCTAGGCTTCTTATCGGATTCAGAACTTGTTGAGTTAACCCTCAGCTCAGATGTCCTCGTAGTTCCTTCAGTATATGAGCCGTTTGGTATAGTTGCTCTTGAGGGGATGGCCGCCGGGGTTCCAATCGTAGCTAGTAATATTGGAGGTTTAGCTGAAATTATTGAACATGATAAAACTGGAGTTTTAGTCTATGCTGGAGACCCAAATTCAATAGCATGGGGTGTGAATAGAATTCTATCAGATTCAAAATACGCATCTTGGCTTGTGGAAAATGCTAAAAGGAAGGTCCGAGAAGTATATAGTTGGGATGCTGTGGCAAGAAGAACAGCTGAAGTATATGAGAAATCATACGGAGGAGCTTAGTTATGTATAGGGGAGGCTCTATGCCAATATCAGATGAAATATACTTTCTATGTATGCTTCACAATATCGGTATGACAGCCCCCGAAAAATCTCTTACAATCGAAGAGATATCGCGTTGGACGGCTGTAGAGCCAGCTAAAGCTGAGGAAAGCCTAAACAGACTTTTGAAGGCGAAATACGTAGATGTGAGAATTGTCTCCGGCGTTAAGAGGTATTTCATAACAGCCGATGGGATAAGAAAGGTTTTAAGTATGTATAGTTAGGTTTTCACTCCTCCCTGAGCGCGCCTTCCTCCAATTTAAAAGACTCTTTCAGCCCCTCTGCAGCATCCTCTGGAGCTACCGTGTTTATAAACATACCAGTGCTCTTCTCAAACCCGGCCCATATGGCTAGTTTAGGATAAACCTCCACGTGCCAATGGTAGTGGCTTTCAGACAACATGTGAAAGCCAAGGTTATAGGGTGGGTCATTCAATAGCCGCTTTAACCCGCCCAAGCTCACCCTTAACGTTTCGGCAAACCTTTCAACTTCAAACTCAGTCAATTCTAGAATAGACGGTTGATGCCTTTTTGGAAAGATCCAGAATTCAAATGGGTTTAATGAAGCCCAAGGTGTAAACGCTGTAAAGCTTTCATTCTCCCAAATGAAGCGTTCACTCTTAGATTCCTCCTCAACTATACTGCAGAAGACGCATTTTCCTTCATTTTCATAGTAGTTCTTGCTAGCTTCAGCCTCCTCTTCAACTGTTTTCGGAAGTATTGGTGTTGCTATTATTTGAGAATGAGCATGTGAGAGAGAAGCCCCTGCGCTAGCACCGTAGTTTCTGAAGACGGATACAAATTTCACGTATTCTCTCGAGGATAGGTGATAGAACCTATCCTTGATAGCGTTAATAACAAGCTTCAGTTGAGACTTTCTAGCGACGCTTGGGTGTTCGCCGTGAATCGGCGACTCTATGAGAACTTCATGAAAACCTAAAGCTTTCATAGACTTGTGAAAACTTGTAGATTTGAACATCTGCATGGGTTTTCGACCCTCTTCCGGAGAAAAGGCCGGGTAGAGGTTTGGAATACACCTAATAATCCAATTTTTATGGCGGAGCTCACCGTCCTCCAGGGTCTTTCTGACGCTTCCACCTTCTAACATATACACTAATGTCGCGGGTGGTGTTAAATGCTCATTACCGGGGCAGAAGGGGCATATGGTATTTTTAACCTCCTCACTTTTCACGCTAGAAAAATCTGAGGGCCTTTTTCTTCGCTGTGAAGCTATTACAACCCATCGATCAAGTATGTAGTCTTTCCTCAGCTCATTCTGAGACATTGTAATATCACCTTGAATAAAAATAGTTCGACAAAAGCTTTTAACCTGTTACATCCATGTAAACCCAATCATTCATCAGCTTAGATGACCGTTTACAGTAGAATTTCCAAACGTTTAATAGGAAGAGCGCTGATTAAGTGGGAGGATGTTTTTGAAGCAATTGAGTAAAGAGAAGAGGAATATACTGGAGCTGCTATGGAGGATGAATAGACCAGTAGACCTGGAGAAGATCGTTCAAGAAACCGGGTTGAAAACAAGATCCATTATTGTGCACCTTTCGACTCTTAAAAAGATGGGCTACGTATCTATGACAGACGAGGGTTTATATTCAGTGACGGATAAAGGTAAAGAGGCTTTGGGGCTATCGAAGATCGATAGGGATTTAGCCATAAGGCTTTTAAGTAAAGTGCCGCAGGAGAGGGCCTTCCACTTCTACATTGAAGTAGATAAACCGTTAATGGTTTCAGCTGATTCCTTAACCGACTTCTATGAGAAGATTCAGAATATAGATGTGAAATCCATAGAATTCCACACTTTACGTAGAGACTTTGAACTATGGATCCACTTCCTAGGTGATGTAGAGCTAGCTAAAAGATTGAGAGCTTTTAGAGAGGCGAATCTGACCGGTGAAGAGCTGAGGAGAAAAATATACGAGGCCGTGAAATCCAGATGCGAAGAGCTTCAGAGAATAGTTTCCTCACCGTTAAAAGCTCAATCTTAAGGATATGAATCAGTCTTTATATAATTTCTATGAAAGATTCTCCCCCGATTTGTAAAGGGGATACGCTTTCAACAGGTCGCTACTTAATATGGAAGGGCACCAGTGCTTCTCGATGTATTCGACGACCAACTCCGTACCCTTCTCATGGCTGACATAAGGTGGCTGACGTGGATTATACATAGCGTCTGTCAAGTCCCTAACGAGGATGCACCTTACGTCCCATTTAACCATCTGCTTAATCCCAAAGGACCTGTTTAGGATGCACATATTCGTGTGTACACCCATTATTATGAGGTTTTTAATCCCACGCAACTTCATGAAGCTGTATATTTCTAAACCATCGTCTGATATCACGTCAGGCTCTAAAATTTCGATGGCGGGATGTTGCCTCGTCCATGCTTTATATGGTCTACAAGGTGGAATATCATCGCAACCGCCGTCTGAGTCATCGATTGGTAGAGGTGGGGAGGAGATGTTTAACGGGCTCGGTGGGGTAACGCAAGGAATATTGGCAATCTTCTGCCTACAAGGTGTATCTACGTAGAAATTCATGGTTTCTGAGGGCGAGTGTATTATCTGTACACCATTCCTCCTGGCGGCTTTAACTACACGGTTCATTTTAGCGACGAAAGCGTTGATACGCCTAGTTGCGCTCCTACACCAATGTCTATCCCAAACGTCACAGATCAACAGCGCCGTTTCCAGTGTTGGAAACTCTTTCCGAAACACCGCAGCATCCCAAACGCCACTACCTTTAAACGTCTCAACACGGGTTCGGAGGTTAAGTCTAAGAACCTTTACATCCTTCATTTTCCCGGTCTTCTGACAAACATTCAACGTATAGCACCTGATGGGTAATTACCTGGAAACATATAAGGCCAAGTGATATGTAAGCTCTTCCACCAACCTATTAGATGCTTGCTTACAAATTGAAATATTAACTTCTAGGAGGCTGGATAATATAGGGGTGTTTAAAATGGGGTTAATCGATGTTTACAACGCATTTGTCTTAACGTCGAATAATATTTCAAGAGTGGAGGCTAAAGCAATAACTGTTTTAATTGAAGAGGTGGAGAAGAGGACTGGGATTAAACTTCCAGTAATTCATCAATGGGAGGGTGAAGATAGAACAACTATTATAGTAGGCTCGGAGAAGTCTCTAGAGAATCTGAAAGTTCCCTACCTAAACCTCTTAGATGGATTGGAAAAGCCAGGTAGAGAAGGCTATAGGATTCTTGTAGAAAAGCCGAAAAACCACCCGGTTATTTTCATAGTTGGGAGAGATGAGCGGGGAGTTCTCTATGGAGTTGGAAGGTTCCTACGTAAAATCGTATGGAGGAAAGGCTCTATAAGAATATACAATAAATTAAAAATCTCCAGTACACCAGTATACCCTCTAAGAGGCCATCAACTGGGTTATAGGCCGAAAAGCAACACATATGATGCGTGGTCTGTCGAACAGTTTGATCAGTATATACGTGAATTAGCGGTCTTCGGTGCAAATGCGATTGAAATAGTTCCACCTAGGACGGATGACGACCCGGTAAATTCCCTTATGAAGGTCCCGCCTTTGGAAGCTATGGAGAAACTATCTCAGATTATAGACTCATATGGGTTAGATGTATGGATTTGGTATCCCAACATGTTCTCTAGCTCAGAACTCGCAAATGAAGAGACTGTAAAAAGGGAGCTGGCTGAACGTGAAGAAGTCTTCAGTAGACTTCTCCGGATAGATGCAGTTTTCATCCCTGGTGGAGACCCTGGAAGACTGGGGGCGGGTGAACTATTCCAATGGGCTGAGAAAGTGGCGGAAATGCTACGTAAATATCATCCTAACGCCAAAATTTGGCTATCCCCCCAATTCCCAGAAGAACCTTCAGACAGCTGGTACTCTGAATTTTATGAAAACGTTAAAAGAAAACCGGATTGGTTAGGAGGGATAGTTTTTGGACCTAGAGTGAAAGCCCCGCTACCAGAACTACGTAAAATAATCCCAGATGAATATCCCATTCGCCATTATCCAGATATCACCCACTCTATTAGATGCCAATACCCGGTTCCAAATTGGGATTTAGCCTTCGCCATAACATTGGGGCGTGAGTGCATTAATCCGAGGCCTAAAGCTGAAAAGCACATTCACAATTTGTCTGCACAATATACAATCGGAAGCATAAGCTATTCAGAAGGTGTAAATGACGACGTAAATAAATTCGTATGGAGCGATCAAGATTGGGATCCAAATACACCCGTGATAGAGACGTTAAGAGATTATGCCCGCTTATTCATTAGCAGTGAATGGGCGGATGAAATAGCGCATTGTCTTATGGCTTTAGAGGAAAACTGGATCGGCCCTGCGATAGCTAATGAAGGTATAGAAGTAACCTTAAGACAGTGGCAAGAGCTTGAGAAGATGGCCCCTCAGGAGGTTTTAGAGAACTGGCGTTTTCAGATGGGACTACTCAGAGCATACTACGACGCTTATGTCAGAAGGAGGCTGATTTATGAAACGGAGCTGGAAAAAGAGGCTATTGAAATACTGGAATCGGCCGATTCAATAGGCTCTTTGAAGGCGATGGAAGAGGCTGAGAAGGTATTGAGGAAGGCTCAAACAGAGCCCGTGGCTGTAAAATACCGTAAAAAATGTGAAGAACTGGCTGACAAACTCTTTGAAAATATCGGACTACAGCTTTCAGTTAAAAGACATCAGGCGGCAAACTGGGAGAGGGGGGCGTTTATAGATGATATCGATATACCATTAAACAACATTAATTGGTTATTAGCCCAATTCGACAGTATACGTAAAATGAAAGATGAAGGTCGAAGGCTGAAGGCAATAGATGAAGTCATAAACAGGGTAAACCCTGGTCCTGGAGGCTACTACGAGAATTTCGGGGATTATACGAGTATAAACCGTCTATTTAAAGACGGCGATTGGAAGAGGGATCCGGGATTTATCACATCTAAGGGGATAACATTTGCAACACCCTTGCTACATTTAAAGGAGGGGATGACCGAATACGGCGACGTTCCTCTAGCTTGGATTAGTAATATTTTCTCACCCTATCAACACCCTTTAACGATTTCTTACGACGATTTAGACCCAACAGCACTCTACAAAATTAGAGTGACATATGTAGGTTTTTCGGGAGGCGAAGTGAAGCTATTGGCTAGTGGAAGATACGTTATACATGATTTCGTTAACATTTACGGTAAATGCATAACCATAGAGCGCCCCATTCCTCAAGAGGCGATTAGTGGTGGAAAATTAAATTTAACATGGATTGCAAAAGAGGGGAGTCGAGGAGTAAGCGTAGCTGAACTCTGGATAATAAAAGTGAGAAATACTGAAAACTCTAGCTGAAGTAGCTGTATGTGTTATTTAATTAATTACATATTGAATTATATATTATATACCGTTTTTCTCATCGATCAGTTAAGTTATATGCGAATACACCTCTCAGTTTAGACGATCGTTCCAACGCTAAGCGGTTAAACATCTAAGGAGAGTATAGTATTTCACGGGTTATCTTTTTCATTTTCCCAATGTTGAACACTTCCTTCCAATCCGGCTTCAAAATCCTATTACATCCATATCTTATAGCGTTTTCAGCGGCTTTAGAGATTTTATGAGAAGATTCTTCAAATAAAACGGCCAGCAGAATTCTAATATGACCGAGTAGGAAAGCCCGAGCCGCTTCCTCTGGGACGCCAAGTCTTACAGCTTCATCAAACGCTTCTCTCATAAGGTGGGACGCTGCCCCTACAACTATTTCTGAGGCTATTGGTTCAAGAATAGCTATTTCATCAACAGTTAACCTGTGACAATTAACGACTGGCGCAAATATTTCCCTACAGATTTTCTCAGCAAGTTTAAGGTTTTCCTCTCTTCCATGTAGTAAAGCGAATACTATGTCTTGTTTAGCTACTCCTCCAAAGAAGTCTCTATACGCCTCTATCGACTCTTGCTCTTGGAAAAGTTGCGGATGGCATGGATGTACTATAACGAAAGTGCAATCATCCCGTAGACATACATCCCCTATGTATGCGGCTGCAGCATCTAGCAGAATCATGGTGGTGTTTCCCTTCATCATTGGAACAATTGTTTTTGATAAATCGCCTATCCTATCATCTGGAACAGCCATGATAATAACATCGCTTATTGGAATAGCGTCCTCCACTCTAGTGGCTGTTAACCCCTTTTTCTGAAGCTTGACAACTCCTTCGCCTTTTTCGCATAGGAAAACGTTGTAATCTTTCTTAAGTAGCCTGTCTGTGATAAAGCTACCGGCCGTCCCCCCAGCGCCGATAACTGTAATATTCAGCCTATCTTCGCTTCCCCCTAATTCAACTTTCATTTTAACATCCTCCTCTTTAAATACTCAATACTTCTAATAGCCCACTCTTCTTCTTTCAATATAGTTTTTTCTATCGAGCCCATGAATGGCACCCACAACTCTACTATTACACTCGGCTTTCTCCCCTTTCTCTCTAAGACTTTAAAAAGCCAGTCTATGTTCAGCCTTCCCTCACCTAGTGGACGGCCGACCACTTTAAACCCCATTCTACATCTAACTCTTACTATGTCGAAGTCTTTCAGATGTAGGTTTATAGTGAAGGCTGCAAGCCTATTTACAACCTCCTCCAAACCCTCTAAAGCACCAAATGAATTGACTGTATCCAGACATGCTCCAATATAAGGACTGCCCAGCCTCTTTATTAGAAGGGCCAATTCTCTTGATTTAAATTGTTCATAGTTTTCTAAAGCTATTGAAACACCTTCCCTTTCAAAGATGGGAAGAATCCGTTTAATTTGCATTATAACCTTATTTAAACTCAGTTTTCTACCGGAAACTTCAAATACTGTTCTCAGTAGCTTTGCGTTTAACCTTTTCGCTATTTTTAGATATGTCAGCAAGTTTTCAGGTTCAATCCCACGCGTACCAACCTCGATGTTAATCCCCATATCGCGGGCGGTTTTTGAAAGATCATTCAATGTCTTATCTTCCATCTTATGGAGGGGGAAATTATCGCATATTTGAACAACATTAACACCTAAAGATTCGGCTTTCTCTAGTAGACCCATAGCGTCTAGGGGGACTTTAGGTTGAGGATAGCCTTGAACGCCGAAAGCCCATGGAAAAGTATAGGAGCCTATGCCCAACTCCATCGTATCACCTATTAAACTCTACAATAGATTCCAACAACCATACTGATTAAATTTAATACTGATGGTGGAAATTTAGTTTAAATAGTGGTCGATTTGCACCCTTTAACCATTGGTTATAAAACTTGCCATGAACAGTATCAGCCCGATAGACTTTTAGTACATGCGGTTTTAGCTGAAAAGTACGGTTTTGAAACACTTTGGACAAGTGACCACTTCCACCCGTGGGCTCACACTGGAGCTGCCGGAGGCTTTGCTTGGGTGTGGATAGCGTCAGCCGCTGAGAGGACGAATAGTATTAAAATCGGGACTGCTGTAACTGCGCCAATTCTTAGATATCACCCAGCGATAGTTGCTCAAGCCTTTGCAACTCTCGCCTATACGTATCCCGATAGGATATTTCTCGGGCTTGGCGCAGGAGAGGCGTTAAATGAATCCCCTTTAGGATATGTTTGGCCTACTCCGAAACAACGTGTTGAAATGCTTGAAGAGGCGATGATCGTTATCAAGAAGTTGTGGAGCGGAAACTTCACCACTTTTAAGGGAAAATACTATAGGTTGAAGAAGGCAAAACTTTACACTACGCCGAGGAAGCCCATAAAGATTTACGTAGCCGCTGGTGGACCTAAAGTTGCGGAACTGGCTGGAAGACATGCTGATGGAATTCTCATAGGCCCTGGGGGATTGACAGAGGTCGAAAGGTTGTTTAATGCCTTCGAAGAGGGAGCTAGGAAAGCTGGTAGAAGGCCCGAGTTGCTAGAGAGGGTGGTGGAGCTTCTAGTCTCATATGATGAAGACTATGGGAAGGCATTGAAATCTTGCCGATTCTGGAGCGGATCTATGCTACCCATTTTCTTCAAATATGACATATATGATCCTAGAGAGATAGAAGAACATGGAAAACTTGTCGGAGATGAAGCCTTAGCTGAGAAGTGGATAATTGCAACAACAGCTGATGAACATATTGAAGCGATAGAGAAGTACGTTAAAGCTGGTTTTAACCATGTATACTTCGTAAGCTCAAGCCCCGACGAGGTAAAGTTCATAAAATTCTACGGAGAAAAAGTCCTACCATACTTTAAACAGTGCTCGAAATAACTACAATCTAATATTGAACTTAAAGATTAAAGATGAGCGCTCTGAAGCATTAGACATCTTCGGAAAACATAATAATTCAACATGGTATTGGGTTTCTACTTTTTATAAAAAACCTGGAAGAGACACACAATTAAGCTTATAGATAAGCCTAGGATGTATGGAGCATTCGGGGCGTATTCTGATACAAAGCCTCCGGTTAGTGAGCCTAGGAAGTATCCTACACCTATAAGGCTTTCGAACAACCCACTGGCATAGCCCTTCTTAGAACCCCAGTCTTTGAGAAGGGTTGCTATTGAAGATGCATAAAGCATGCCTGCTCCAAAGCCGAAAGACGCAAAAGATATGGCAAATGTTAATGCCGTAGAGCCGATTGCCGTTAGAGCCGACGCAAACGCCATTATTAGCGACCCGGTTAAAAACATGAAGCGTCTGCTGAATTTAGCCTCAATCTTATAGGTTTCAAGGAAGGCTATGAGTCTGAACAATCCGTTGATCAGCATTATCAAGCCAACAGAATATGCTGGAATCCCAAGGCCGACTGCATAAGCCGGAAAGAGGTTGAATATCACTCCACCTATGGAGGAGAATAGTAAAATCTCTACTACAGCTCCAACTATTGAAACGCTGTGATTTCCAGTTGACGCCGGAGTTTCACGCTCTCCAACAAGTTTACTCTTCAACCGCTCTTCAACCATGGTGATCGCTAGAAAAGCCAGCATAAGCGATATTGCTGAAGACACTGTGAAGGGTGTTTTAATTCCGAGAACGCTAATTAAGGACCCGCCTATCATGGGTCCTACTATCGTTGCAGAACCCCATGATAGATTGAACCTTCTAAGGGTTTCCTCAACATCCACTTCTGAGGCTTCCGTTAGAAGAGCCTCTACTGATGGCCAGAACAGTGCCACTGAAACCCATTCTAAAGCCTTAACCGGGATAAGCATGTATGGGTCTTCCACAATACTGTATAAGAAGCAGGATAGGCCATAGAGAAGTGTGGAAGTGAAAACGAAGGTTTTCCTCTTAAATCTATCTGATAGAATCCCTGAAGCCAGAGGCATGAAGGAGTATATAAAGCCCCCAGTAGCCCCTATGAATCCTAGTAGCAGCGGAGAAGCCCCCAATTCCGCAGCATATATAGGCACGGCTATTCCAACGATTCCAGTAAGCATCTGCATCAGAAAAGCTGAAGCCAATAGGAAGCTTGAAGTAAGACTTTTGCCGCACTTTAGCCTCGCCATATTCACTTAAAAATCTCACATTCGTACACTTACAATATAAATGTTTGTTCTTACAGCGACAACATTCTCTACCTGAAAAACGTTTTAACAGTGGATTCTCCAGAGGGGTGGCTTTAACATTGTAGGCGGGAGGCTCTATACCGTTTACGGGTGGGATAAAGGGTTTAAGCATCCGTTGCAAGTTTTATATCATCCTCTCTGATGCCACCATGTATGATGCATCATAATATGTTATTTGAAGTTCATGATTCGGAAACGCTTTGATCAGATTCTAACGTAGGGAAAGATTAAAGACTGCCCTTGTAAGACATGTGTCTGTGAAAGACATGTCTATAAGAAGCCCTTCACTATCATGGAGGGAAAACTACCTTAGAAGTGTTGAGTTTAGAGGGCCCGAGTATATACCATGCCGTATAACGGTCATGTGGCCCCTATGGAATACTTACAGGGAAAAGCTTGAAGAAGTCGCCCTAAAACATCCACTGGTTTTCCCAGGGTTTAAACCTGGGTCTGTAAAGTATGACGTTAAACCCGGTGTTTTAAGAGCCAACCGGATGATTAGAGACCCTTTTGGATGCATTTGGAGTTTTAACATAGAGGGGTTTCAAGGTCAAGTTGTACGTCATCCGCTTAAAAGTTGGGAGGATTTTAAGAAGTATGAAATGCCCGATCCAGAAGATGGGGTTCCTGTTGAGGGGGCTGAAAAACCCGTCCCGTGGAACGTAGTATTTTCAAGCTTAGATAAAGCGAGGAGCGAAGGTAACCTGGTAATTGCAAGTATGCCTCACGGCTTCTTCTTTCAAAGACTCTACTATCTTAGAGGATTTACAAATCTTATGAGGGATTTCATTCAGAAGCCGCCTCAGATTTATGAACTAATAGGAAGACTTACGGAATTTAATCTTAAACTCTTAGATAAATTTCTAAGTTCTGGTAAAATAGATGTGTTCTATTTTGGAGACGACCTTGGTACACAGACTAAAATGCCTATAAGCCCCAGAACGTTTAGAGAATTCATATTTCCAAGCTATGCCAAAACATTTCAGAAGATAAGAAGCCTAGGGATCCACGTGTACCTGCATACGGACGGGCATGTGGTCGAAGTCTTGGATCAGCTCATGGAGGCGGGTGCTGACATTCTGAACATTCAAGATAGAGTGAACGGTTTAGATAATATAGCTTCCATGTGTAAGGGTAGGATCTGCATAGACTTAGACATAGATAGACAGTACCTAGTACCATTTGGAAGAGCCGGGGACATTAAAAACTACATCAAACGAATCGTGGAACTACTTGCCATGAAGAAGGGAGGATTAATGCTTGAAGCGGAAATACATCCACCAACACCACTAGAGAACATAGACGCCGTAGCCAACGCCATGGAGGAAAACATGTGGCTTTGAATGCGTCAAATTCTACTGGATATAATCAACTACCTAGACTGGAAAAATCCCTTAACCAACGGTTGTATAACCTTAAAGTTTCTAAGAGTTTAAAATAGTCATTGTTTGAAAGAGGTGTTTACAGATGTACGATGAAAAGATGGATAAGTTTAATGTCGGCGGTCTTGCCGAAGCTTTTCCGGAACAGTTTGAAGAAGCCTATAGAATTGGCTTAGAATTTACAAGTACAATAGACTTTGAAAAACTTAACCCTAACATGGTCGTATTTGCCGGAGTAGGTGGTTCCGCAGTTGGAGGAGATTTAATTAGAGACTGGCTTAGATGGAGGGTTAAAATTCCAATAGATGTGTGTAGGAGTTATGATCCACCGGCTTACGTTTCAGATAAAACATTAGTGTTTGCTATAAGCTATTCTGGGAATACTGAGGAGGCGTTGAGCTTCATGATCAAGGCACATAAACTCGGATGTACAGTAATCTCGTTGAGTTCGGGAGGGTTTATGGAGAAGTTATCGGAGAGACTCAGAATACCTCATATAAAAGTCCCATCTGGTCTTCTCCCAAGGGCGGCAATAGCCTACTTATCTACGCCACTAATACCCATCGTTGAAAAACTGACACATGTTGAACTTAAATGGGAGGTTAATGAGACTCTAGAAAACTTGAGGAGGCTTAGAGCCAAACTCGTAAGGACAACTTCAATTGAAGAAAACCCTGCTAAGAAGCTCGCCGGGATGATTTACGGTAAGATTCCTACGGTATTTGGGTATGGGTATCTCTCATCTGTCGCCAGGAGGTTTAAAAATCAGCTTAACGAGAATAGTAAAGTTGTAGCTAGATGGGATGAGCTTCCAGAGTTAGATCATAATGAAGTTATGGCCTATCAGAATCCTGAACACCATATTAAAAACCAGTTTGTCATATTTTTAAGAGGAGGAGTCGAGCACCCTGAGATCACAGCTAGAATTGAAGTCACTAGGAAGATTATGGATGGGAAGATTTCAGGTGTCTACGATCTATATGGTTTAGGAAGCTCGATACTTTCAAACATCTACACAATACTCTACACGGCGGATTTCACGTCCATATACTTAGCGTATCTCAGAGGTATAGACCCTGGAGATACCTCACTAATAGAAGACTTGAAGAAGAAGCTCGATTCATCAATCGGGATACTCTCTAGGATTAGAAGTGAATACAAGCTCTAACGTTTTAGAGGTCTAATAGAAACCTTAAAATCCACATTTCATCCTTCCCCTCTATACTCATCATGTGATAGGTTACTGCTTTAACGCCGACCTTATACTCATGTTTATCGGAATTATAGTCTTCACCCCAAACTCTAGCTTTAAGCCTATAGCCTTCAGCTGTCCGCGTGATGCTTTCAACTTTAAACTTTGAATAAAGTCTAGCGTTTACGTCGAACATCACCAATAGGTTTTCAAGCCAATTGTATAGTAATGATTCCAAGTCAAAACCTTCGGCTTCAACAACCTCCTCTACTAAAGGCATGACTTTAGACGTGTCGGTCATTACTTCAAACATGGCTAATGCCGCGTTTTCAAACGCTTCTTCCAAAGTTAAGCCATAAGCCTCTATGAGGGCGTCACCCATATGTTGAAGAAACCTAAATCTATCCATAACGTTAAATAAAATTGTAAGGTGGCGCTTAAACTTTCAGTTTACGTAAAACTATGTAAGTTTGAACTTATCGATGTTCTCTTTAATCCTCTTCCAGTCCACAACTCTAGTAACGATTACTCTGAGGTGTTCTCTCATGAGCTTCATAGCAGCTTCACTTCCAAGCCTACTATTGTTCCAGGTTACAAATGGTGGATAGAACATAGCCTCTTTAAACACGGGAGAGCCGTCTTTAATATCAAATTTTATGTATCCGAGCTCTCTTAGATAGCATGAATCATTTGGACATAGGATGTCTATCTCCTTCATTTCCATCTTCAGGAAAAGTAGTTTAAACTCCTGTGGATTTGCAATAACCCTCCCACATGGACATTGAAGTACCGGAGCCTGTTCGCTCACAAACTCACCAAAAAAAGAATATTCATACTCTAAGTTAAAGTTTTTCCTAAAACTTAAACAACTATTTATAATAAACTTCTACGAAGTATTCTCCTAGATGAAAGTTAGGTGCACAGTTTTAGAGTTAATCTTTGGAGTAGTAGCCTTAGATGACGAGATGAACGTTATAGATTACATACTTTTCCCGAAAAACCCGGTGGATTTAGCGGAGAAACTGTATACTATGGAGGCCGGAGGGGTTGTAGATGATTTGATAGACCTTGTCGATAGACTTAAAAGTAGAGGGTTTAAATCTTTCATATTTGAACGCGAATCGTCATCCCATCTTATAAGGGAGCGCTTAAACGTCGATACAGCTGTCGAAAGCCCAAGCACCTTAGGAAGAATTGTTAGAAGGGATCTACCGTCTAAAGCCATAGAACTCGGGTTTGTGAAAAGCAGAGGCGAGTATTTAGAGGTTGTTCAAAAAGCCTTAGACTTGCTAGCAAGGAAAAACATAAGAGAGCGTAGTAGCAAGGGAGACATGCATGTTATTCAAGCAATACATGCACTAGAAGAACTCGATAAAACGATAAACTTATTCTATGGACGGCTACGGGAGTGGTATGGATTGTATCTATCAGAGCTTAGCGACGCCGTAGAAACCCCCGAGGAGTATTTTAAAATAATAGCTGAAATAGGTTGGAAAGAAGACATCAACATTGAAAACTTGTCTAAAATTGGGGTAGGTAAGAAGACCGCTTCAGCCGTTCTCGACGCTTTAAAAACGTCCATAGGCGTGGAGATGGATAAGCGAGACCTTGAGGAAATACGTGCGATGGCTTCAACCGTTTTAAAACTCGTAAGCCTCAGAGAGAGATTAGAGAAATATATAGAGGAGAGAGTTAAAGAGATTTCACCAAATCTTTACGCACTGGTGGGGCCGACCCTTGCAGCTAAGCTCATAGCCCAAGCGGGAGGACTAGAAGCCTTGTCTAAAATGCCGTCAAGCACAATCCAAGTGTTAGGAGCTGAAAAAGCCCTATTTAGAGCGTTAAGAACTGGAGCAAGGCCTCCTAAGCATGGGCTCATATTTCAACATCCAATCATAAGACAGAGCCCTAAGAAGCTTAGGGGGAGAATATCTAGGGTGTTAGCGGCTAAACTATCTATAGCAGCTAGAATAGACGCATTCACAGGTAAAGACGTGAGCGGCAAGCTTAAGGAGGACCTTGATAGGAGGATTGAAGAGATTTTAAAGCAAACCTAATAAGTTTAAAATAAACTACACGTTTTAGTTTAACCTTTAAATCTTAAAACTAGAGCAGAATTGTAAAAGTCTCAGGTAATTTATTACGCTTAAGAAGTTAGCTTTTTCTGAGCCTATTTATGCTTCGATTACGCCAAGAAAAGTCTAAGAGCTTCTTAGAAGCGCCGAAGCCGCATGCAACACATTTACGGCTTTTAACATTATAGGATCTACGTCCACACCTTCTACAACGTATGTGCAGCGTTTCTCTACCGTATTTACCCATAGAAGGGGTTCCTTTAACCATAATCATTCACCTAGCTCGCCGGGGATATTATCACCACATTATCTCCTCTGAGTATTATGGGACCTAGACTCTTTACCTCACCATTCGATAGGACTTCTTCAGCATCTTCTAGAAATAGGTTCATGTGTTGATCGTAGCCTTCGAGACGACCTCTAATTCTTTTATCACCTTTAAGTTTAACCAGCACTATTTTACCTAAACTGTTTTCAAGAATTTTTATAGGCATATCAGACATGTAAGAGCCACCGCTCAATGAAGAATAGTAAGAACCTATAATATTAACCTTTTCCAAAACATTGGATACGTAGTTTTCTAAAAGGGGGAGATTACTTCTTGGATAGTAGCATTCTAAGACTGTATGTAATATCGTAGTTTAAGACTTCAGATTCCTCAACCCACATGGTATCAGCAACCTCTTCTGAAGGTTTAACTGAGGGGGTATCTTTAACGTGCGCTAGGAAGCATATCAATATGTAATGGAAGCGTATAGCGCCTTTCTCATCCACCTCAATATAATCTACAACATTCAAAAGTTTGTCAAGCTCAACCTTCAACCCAGTCTCCTCATAAACCTCTCTCAGAGCCGCTTCATGTATAGTCTCACCGAGCTCGATTAAACCACCCGGGATAGACCACTTACCTGAACCTGGATCAAACCGACGTTTAATCAAGAGGACCTTGCTTCCAGATTTAACCAAGACCGATACTGCTGCAACTGGTCTAACCGGGTATTCTCTATAGTTTAAAGCCATTTTTCAACCACAATACTATAGGTTCCTCTGAGGGGGGAAAAGCTTAATGTTTTCACGGTCCCACCTATTAATGGTGTAGGTATTGGCCAGATTTTACGCAGATCTACATTTACATAGCAGATACTCGGCGGCAACGAGCAGGGAAATGACGATCGAGGAAGTCGATTTTTATGCTACCATGAAGGGACTTAACATAGTTGGTACTGGAGATGCTTTACACGGTTCTTGGCTTAAAGAGCTTAGAAGTAAACTTGTTGAGTTAAACGGTTTTGGAGTCTATAAAAGCGGTAAGAGCGGTGGTTTAACGCTATTTATAGTTCAAACGGAAGTCGCCACCATTCACGAGTATGGAGGAAGGACTAGGAGAGTACATCACGTCATAATGATGCCGAGTTTAGAAACGGCTGAAGAACTTAGAGAAAGGCTCAGAAAATATGGGGAACTAGATGTAGACGGTAGACCACTGTTTTCAATTAGACCGGCTGAACTCGTTGAAATCCTTATGGACACTGATAGAGACATCGTTATTTTCCCAGCTCACGTTTGGACGCCATGGTGGGGTATATTCGGTTCTATGAGTGGGGTTGATAAAATGGAGGAATGCTATGAAGATATGACTAAGTACATTAATGCTCTTGAAACCGGTTTAAGCTCAGACCCCCCTATGAACTGGAGGATTTCAGCTTTAGATAAATATACGCTTTTAAGCTTCTCCGACTCCCACAGCCCCTATCCGTACAGATTAGGTAGGGAGGCTACTGTTTTCAACTTGAAAGAAGGCACTTATAGGGAAGTTGCTGAGGCAATTAAAAGTAAAGACCCTACGAAAATAGTGATGACAGTCGAAGTTAACCCGGCCTACGGGAAAGGCTTTAAAACCCCCGATGTACCATTGGTCGGGCCATAGGAAGTGTGGCATAGGACCATTATCGCCTGAAGAGGCATCTAAAATAAACTATAGATGCCCTGTCTGTGGAAGAGCCCTTACGAAAGGCGTTGAAAGTAGGATTGAAGAGTTGGCTGATAGACCCAGAGGATTTAAGCCTCCAAACGCCATACCGTATGTTTCAGCCTTACCATTACATGAGCTTATAGCACTATCCTACGGTCTAGATCTATCCTACGAAGGGGCTTTATCCGCTAAAAAGGTTTGGGAAAGCTATCGAAACTTAACGTCCAAACTTGGAAGTGAATACTTCATTCTACTAGAGGCTTCACGTGAAGACGTTTTGAAGGCCACGGGTAACGTTGAATTGGCCGAGCTTATAATGGCTCAGAGAGCAGGCTCCCTAAGAATAAGACCTGGTTTCGATGGAGTTTATGGTAAGCCTATACTTAAACCAAATGAAGATGAGAGGCTTGGGAAAGCTCCGAAGAGACTTGAAGACTTTTTATGAGAATACTTATTACACTGCCTCTAACATCTTCTCTCTTAAGAGCGGGTTTGACTTTAGAGTTTGAAATTAGAGATAGAGATGCTGGAGCTAGACTTGGAAGACTTAAAGTTAAAGGAAGAGAGGTTGAAACCCCCCTCTTCCTACCAGTCTACAACCCCAACATACCGATCATAACCCCTAGTGAGATGGAGAAGTATGGTTTTAAAGCGGTTATGACAAACGCCTACATAATCTATAAAAATGAAATTCTAAGAGAGAAGGCCCTCAAAGAAGGCATACATGCCCTCCTCAACTTCGATGGAATGGTATTTACAGATTCAGGTGCATATCAGAGTTTTAAAGGCAGATTAGAGCTGAGACAGGAGGAGATCGTTAAATTTCAAGAAAACATAGGCGTCGATGTGGGAGTGATGTTAGATGTACCATCACGCGGTGAAAGCTTTGAAGAATGTAGAGAAAGCGTCATAGAAACCGCTAAGAGAGGAGAAGAGTGGTCTACTATAAGATCTAAAGGTAAGACCGCCTGGGAAGGCGTTATACAAGGTGGAGCCCATCCTGAGCTTTTAGAACTATCATGCAAACTCATGTCTAAATTTGACTTCGACATATTTGCCGTTGGAGTACCGCCGAAATATTGGATGAGTTATGATTTCGAGCTTATAGCCATCCAAGGATTGAGTAGCAGAGTGAATATCTCCCCTGAGAAACCTCTACACGCATTTGGAATGGGTAATCCATTAATACTGTCCCTCCTAGTAGCTATAGGTTATGACATATTTGACTCCGCCAGCTATGCCATTTATGCTAAGAATGGAAGATACATGACCGAGTGGGGCGTTAAGCAAATTGAAGAGTTAGACTACTTACCATGTGATTGCCCCATATGTCTAAGCATAGACGTCGATGAGCTTAAGAAAATGGCTGGAGAAGAACGGGTGAGACTCTTAGCAAGACATAATCTCTACATGATACGTAGAGAGATGAACGCTATAAAACAGGCTATAAGGGAGAATAGGTTATGGGAGCTTGTTCAACAGAGGGCGAGGGCACATCCCAAGGTACTTGAGTCCCTTATAAGAGCCTTTAAAGACGGCTGGGGTTACTTCAAAGCGGTGGATCCAGTAAGGAAGAGAGCAGCCCTCTTTTACTCGGGTGAGGAAACGATTCTGAGGCCTGAACTTAGAAGAGCATTAGAAAGGGTTAGAGAAAGGCTTGGATGCGATAGGATACCATCGGCTTTATCTGAGACGTATCCATTCGGACAGAGCATTCTTAAAAGTGGCATTTTAAACTTCGACGGAAAAAGTTACGACGACCTTGGGAAGATCAGAATAATAGCAGACTATCAATTTGGCTCAGGGGTTGGGTTGAAACTTATACCTGAAGATGCCTTCATAGAGAAGAGTAAACGTACCGGTAGGATCAGACGTATATGGATTGGCGACACCCTTATAGGAGCTTTAAGACCTAGCGATGGCTTTATAAGTTTAAGCTTAGATGGGGCTCTTAGGCTTAAGAAAATTTTACAGCCTCCAAAGTATAGGGTTTATGTGCCTGGAAACGATGAACTTCTCCAAATGGTTAAATCTGGAAGCGATGTTTTCTCGAGGTTTGTAGCCAAGTGTGACTTAGAAATAGTACCGAAGGAGGAGGTTATAGTGGTGGATCAAAATGATTCTCTATTGGCTGTAGGTCAAGCGGTTTTAGCTGGTTTTGAAATGGGTAAGTTTAGAAGAGGAGTTGCTGTTAAAGTTAGAAAGGGGGTTGAGGAATGAGCATCAGAAGCTTCATTAAATTTTTCGATGAGCCTAAGCTTGAAAACCCCGTACTCATAGAAGGCCTCCCAGGGATAGGTTTAGTCGCCAGTTTAGCAACGCACTACATTATAGAGAAATTTAACGCCAAAAAGTTTTGCGATATTAAATCGCCCTTTTTTAAACCCCTAGCCGTCATAGGTAGAGGTGGACACTTGAGGCATCCAATAAATAGTCTATATTATATTAAAGCATCTCCCGGGCTTGGAAGAGATATCATAGTATTATTTGGAAATAATCAAGCGACCACTTTCGCAGGTCAGAATGAATTGGCTGAAACGGTTCTCAGCCTAGCCTCCAAGTTTAGATGCGAGACTATTGTGACTCTTGGCGGGTTTTCAACGTCAACACCTTCAACCCCACCCAAAATCTACTATGCGACAAACCACTCAGAATATGCTTTGATGTTTGAGAACATGGGCTTAAGGGAATTGTCTGGACGAGTATATGGAATGGCTGGGATATTAGCAGGCTTAGCTAAACTTAAAAACATGCGAAGCGTCTGCCTACTTGGAGAAGTTAGAAGCGGGGAGATAGGCCTAGATGCAGCAAGAGAAGTTTTAAAAGTGTTAAGCGTTTTTCTAAACCTTCACATCGATCTAACTAATTTAGAGAAGTGTCTAAACCATTTGAGGGAGGATTTTTTGAGCTTAATGTAACATTCTATCCCGTTACTTCTTTAATGAACTCTTCGTAAATCTTCTGAACCCTTTCAGCGGCAGGACCTGAACCTTCAATAACGCCTTTCTCAGTGACCCTTATCTTATCCATAACAACTATTACACCTTGATCTTCATACAATTTAACAAGTCTCGGAAAAACTCTTTCAAGCCTTTCGGCTAAGTTTTTGAGGCTTAAAGGCCTTTCAGAAGTGTATACTTGCGCTATAACCCCTCCGTTTATTATAAGCCTATACATGACTGTATCTTTCTCATCCCTAGCATCCCTAAGCGATAAGTTCAATCTATCTGGGTCGAATCCTGTTAAAATACCTGTGTACCTTTTCCCATCTACAGTGACGACTGTAACAGTCTTATTCAAGAGTGAGGCGACCTCCTCTGCAAATTTACTCCTAGACACTAAACCCATCTTCAAACACCTCTTGAGACATCTATTAGAAACATTTCGTATAAATTAAGAGTTATTCTAGATCTTCAACTCCACAAATTTTTTACTATTTTAAAACCGATTTGAAGCCTTCAATTAGAGGAGGGTTCGGATAAAATTTAAGGGTGTGAAGTGGTGCAATATTACTAGATATATTTGGGTAGGAGAAGAAGGAGGAAGGTTGTACGGACATTTAGGAGGACTATACCAAAGGTTTACGTATGTCCACAATGTGGAAGGCGAACTGTAACTGTTCAGATAATAAAAGAGGCAAATATTGCCCATGTGGCATGTGGGACATGTAAGATCTCAGGCGATGTTGCACTCATAGAGGGGATGACAGCTGTAGACGCATATTGCACATGGTTTGATGAAATTGCACCTGGAAAAAGATTAGAGGAGATTAAACAGGTAAATCCAGGTGAAGGTTAAGCGCATCCGGCAAATCATGAGAGATTACGGAGATGAGGGGTGAAGGATCACTATGACTATCAAGTTAGGAAAAGTTGAAAAGTACTTGATTAAGAGGCTTGAAGAAGATGGCGCCCTACATATGCCGCTCATAGACCCTGAAAATGTATCACCGGAAAAGGCTGCTGAAATAAGTGTTATTGCCGAAAGAGGGGGATCTGCAGCCATAATGATAGGCGGGTCGACTGTAGCATCTATCGTTAAGTTAAACGAGGTAGTAAAGCTCGTAAGGAAGAGTGTTTCAATACCTGTAATACTTTTCCCAAACAATCTTTCAGGTATAAGTCCGTATGCAGATGCCATATGGTTTATGTCTCTTTTAAACTCGCTAAATCCTTATTACATAATAGGTGCTCAAGTCTTAGGTGCTTCCGCGGTTAGAGAATATGGTTTAGAGCCTCTCCCTCTCGCATATCTAATTATCGGTGACGGTGGTGCAGCAGGATACATAGGGCAGGCTCAGCCAATACCCTACGATAAACCTGAGATAGCGGCTCTATACGCGTTAGCTGCACAGTATCTTGGCATGAGGTTTATATACCTTGAAGCGGGGTCTGGAGCAAAAAATCCGATACCAGTTGAAATGGTTGCTCTGGTTAGAAAAATTACGAGTATTCCCATCATAGTCGGAGGCGGTTTAAAGCGTCCAGATTCTGTAGAAGAGAGGGTTTACGCTGGTGCAGATATAATCGTAACTGGAACCGTGATAGAGGAGGCTGTGGATGCTGAAAAATCAATACTCCTATTCATAGATGCTGTAAAGAAGGGTTTTTCTAGAAGATGTGAGAGGCAGATGTGAATTGAAACGTCAACCCGTTTTAGAGACATCGGTTGAATATGAAGAATACTTCAGAAATATAGAGCTTCAAATCAGAGCTCTTTACGAGATTGCACATGAAGCTAGATCTAAGGGTTTAGACCCGCTTCCACAGCCCGAGCCGAAGCTCTCAGAGGATCTGGCTGAACGGGTAGAGTTTTTAGTAGGACCTAAAGGGGTGGCAGACCGTATAAGAGAACTAAGTTCTACTATGGATAGAGAGGCTTTAGCATTCAAAGTATCAGAAGAAATCATCTATAGTGGCTATGGTAGATCGGGGTTGGAGAAAAATGCTGAGCAAGCTTTGAGAACCGCCTTAGCCATAATCACTGAAGGTGTAACTGTAGCACCTGTCCAGGGAATCTCAAAGGTTTCTGTGAAAACGAACCTGGATGGTTCTAAATACCTAGCTGTCTACTTTGCAGGCCCCATAAGACCCGCCGGGGGGACTGAGCAAGCCCTCATAGTTGTTATAGCAGATTTCATCAGGAAAAAGTTGATGCTGGATAGATGGAAGCCGTCTGAAGAAGAGGTTTTCAGACTTATAGAAGAAGTTAGAACATATGAGAGGTATGTACGACCCTTCCAATACCAAGTTCCGGATAATGTTTTAGAGAAGATCATTCGAAACTTACCCGTTGAGATTACCGGCGTTGAAACAGACCCAGTTGAAGTCACGTCTTACAGAGATCTACCAAGGATTGAAACGAACAGGGTTAGAGGGGGAGCTCTAATAGTGCTTAATGACGGGCTTGCAGGTAGAGCTAGGAAACTTATGAAGATCATAGAATCTCTTGGTATAGATGACTGGAAGTGGGTAGGTGATGTATGGAATTCTAATGAAAATGGGGGAAATACAGAGACGATGGAAACAATGTACCTTGAAGAAATACTCGCCGGCAGACCGGTTTTCGGATTTCCATCTAAATTTGGAGGGTTTAGAGTTAGATACGGTCGTGCTAGAAACACCGGGTTCGCCGCTTTGGGAGTACATCCCGCAACAATGGTGGTGGTTGACAATTTTCTAGCAGTAGGTACTCAAATAAAAACAGAGAGGCCTGGGAAAGCAGGCATAGTCGCTTCAGTAGATTCCATAGAACCGCCTATTGTGAGGCTTAGAGACGGCTCTGTGATAAGAGTTGAAACAGTCGAGGAGGCTTTAAACGTCAAGGATAGAATCGATAAAATACTTTTCTTAGGCGATATTCTCGTAAGCTTCTACGAGTTTCTTGAAAATAAAGCCAACCTACTCGTGCCCGGCTTTACAGAAGAAGTTTGGAGCCAAATGTTTCTAAGCAGTTTAAAGGAAAAATATGGATTAAGCTATGTTAAGTTCAGTGAAGCCTCAAAAATACCTGTCGATAGGCTTAAAGCATTTATTGAAGAGCCGTTACATATTAAGCCTACCCCACTTGAGGTTTTAACAATATCCCGCTTACTGGGGATACCTATCCATCCGCGTTTCACTTACGCGTGGGGGGAATTGACGCTTTACGAACTTAAACATTTGCGGAAGGCTCTCTCAGAGGCTGAAATTGAACGCATTAATGGATTCATTAAGAGGATAAGGCTTAAGGCAAATAAAGATGTTAAAGTCATTCTTGAAAAGCTTCTTGTACCTCATAGGGTTTCAGGCGAATGGATAATTTTAGAGGAGGACGGACAGGTACTATATGAGTGTCTAAAACCCGATGCGCCGTTGAATGATTTGAATAACGACGACGTTTTCAACATAATATTTACGATCTCAGGATTTGAAGTTAAACCTAAATTTGTAAGCTTCATAGGTGCTAGAATGGGCAGACCGGAGAAGGCTAACCGAAGACTTATGAAGACTTCAGTTCACAGCTTGTTTCCAATAGGTCTTGAGGGTGGATTTAGAAGAAACATAGCGGAAGCCGCTGAGAAGAATTTAGTAGAAGTTGAGCTTGTTCACCGTAAATGTTCGGCGTGCGGTTTTGAAACCTACAAATCCACTTGTCCTAGTTGTGGAAGCAGAACCGTTATCCAATATGGATGCCCAATCTGTGGAAGACCGTTAAGTTTAGACGCTGTATGTCCATCTTGTAAAACCCCTTCTTCACCATATAAAATCACACGTATAGACTTAAGAAGTGAGCTTTACGAGGCTTTAAGAAGGGTAGATTCTCCAAAGTTGAAGATTATTAAGGGAGTTATCAAACTTATGAATGCGACCAGAACCCCGGAGCCTCTTGAAAAGGGTATATTAAGAGCAAAATACGACTTGACGGTGTTTAAAGACGGCACTATCAGATTCGACATGACAAATGCTCCATTAACTCATTTTAAACCATCCGAAATAAACACTCCCATACATAAACTCAGAGAACTTGGTTATCATAGGGATTTTGAGGGTAAACCGCTTGAAAGCTTAGATCAGATATGTGAGCTTAAAATCCATGATGTAATACTTCCAAAGACTTGTGGCAAATATCTTGTAAAAGTGGCAAACTTCATAGATGAACTTCTTGAAAGATTCTACGGCTTAAGGCCGTTTTACAACGTTAAAAACGAGAACGATCTCATAGGACACTTAGTCGTCGGATTGGCTCCTCATACGTCGGTCGGCGTTGTCGGTAGAATCATAGGTTTCAACGATGCAAACGTATGCTTCGCTCACCCGTATTGGCATGCGTGTAAGAGGAGAGACTGCGACGGAGATGAAGATTCCATTATGCTTGCTTTAGATTGCCTAATAAACTTTTCAGTCGAATATCTACCTGCCCAAGTCGGAGGTTTAATGGATGCACCGCTTATGATAACCTATAGGATTAACCCGTTTGAAGTAGACTCTGCCGTTCACAATCTAGATGTTTCAGATAGATATCCTATGGAGTTCTACAGTCTTTGCTTTAAGGAGGCTGACGCTAGAGAAGCTAAGAATTTGATTGAAATAGTTGAGAAAAGACTGGGTTTAAAGAATCAGTTTGAAGGGTTTAAGTATACGCATCCATCGACAACAATAGCCGGTGGAAACTTAAATACGAGTTATAAAAAACTTAAGACAATGAGCCAGAAAATGCTAAGCCAACTTAATCTTGCAGATAAAATATCAGCCGTTGACGCGGCTAAAATTGCTGAAAAGATTCTGACAACACATTTACTCAAGGATATAACTGGCAATCTTAGAGCATTTACATCCCAGACATTTAGATGTAAAAGTTGTAACACTAAGTATCGTAGAGTGCCTCTGAGTGGTAGGTGTAGGAAATGCGGTGGAGCGCTAATATTGACAGTTTTTAAGGGAGGGGTTGAAAAATACCTTAAAATGGCTGAAGATATTGTTGAGAAGTATAGACTTGGAGACTACTATTATCAGAGGCTTATGCTGATAAAGGATGAAATATGTACACTTATGGTTAGTGGTAAAACTGGTGTGCAAGCAAGTTTAAGCAGATTTATACGAGACCAAACATGAGAAGCACTTAAATACTTAATTCCTCTTAAACCATGAGGAGTTGAAGATTGACATTGGTGTTCAATATGATTAAGATAAGATTTTACGTGCTACTGATAGCAACTTTCATATTAATATCTGTCCCGTCTACGCATTCCACCAGCAGTGTAACATATAATAGGGAGGCAACTCTATATTCTACTGGTCTTATCCTTATAGAAGACCGTATTTCAGGACTTAATGGAAGCGATAGACCATTTACTCTGAGGCTTCCGAGAGGCCTCGCGGAAAATCTGCTGGATTATAGAGCTGAAACGGCAGACGGTTTAAACTTAAACGTAAGCATCGTTGGGTTCACGGAAAATGAGACTGTAGTAGAAGTGATAGATGTTACTTCTTCATCTCTGACTTTGTTTTTCTTAGTTAATGGTAGTGCGTTAATCGGACTGGCTGATACATTTACAATATACGTACCCGTCTACCCAGGATTAAGCATGGATATTGCACGGTTAAACTTCACCCTAAAAATACCAAGAGATGCTATGTTTAAAGACTACCCAAGTGATTTCAATATATCTGCTGGTAAACTCTGGCTTATACGTGAGAATTTAGAGCCCGATGCTTCTAGAGTAGAACCGATATCTATAACTGGAAGTCCATTGATTGAAGTTGAAGAGTTCAGTAAAACCATTACTGTTTCGGAGCACGGGGATGTAGTGGTGGAGGAATTCTACATGATTCTAAACGTAGGCTCATCTACCTCACAAATAGTTTTTAGTCTTCCAGCAGACGCTTTTGAAGTCTATGCGAAAGACGAATTTGGAAGACTACAATCCTCAACGAATACTGAGGGGGGCACTCTAACATTAACCGTTAAACCTAGGTATGAATTGAGGAAGGGCGACCGATATTCTCTAACGATAACGTACAAGTTTCCAGCGGGCTTAATGGTGGAACACAGTTTATTCAAGTACTCTCATGGGCTAAGCATGGAATTGGGATCAGCTTTACCCATAGTTGCTGAATCTATACAGGTGAACCTGAAGCTGCCGAATTACTCTACGATCGTAGATGTTAAGCCTGAAAATTACACGGAGAATAATGGTGTTTTAAGCTGGATTTTGAAAAGTAGCGATCACACCCCTGTTTTATCTCCGATTAGACAGCCGCCTATTCTCATGTTAAACTATAACTATAACGTCCTCTGGTCTTCCTTCAAACCCGTTCTCTGGACTTTATGCGGATTAACAACAGTCGCTGTTATATACTACGTATACAGAGCTAGAGTCGCGAAGACAGTTGAAGCCATGCCTAAAGTCAAAGCGCCAGTTGCCACCAAGGAGATTTCAGAGTTTATTTCAGCCTATGAGGAAAAGCTTAACCTTAGAAGAGAGATGCGTGAGCTTGAAAGCAACTACTTGACTGGAAACATATCTAGGGCTGAATTCTCAGCGCGTTCTATAAAGGTCAAGAATAGGATAGCCGAACTCGATAGAATGATTGAAAACTTAAAGCCTACTATTAGACTTGCCGGTTTCCTCGACGAATTGACTAATATAGAAGAGGCCGAGGCCGATTTAAGTATTTGTGATGTAGGTCTAGGCGAGCTTAGAAATAGATATCGAACTGGCAAAATTTCAAAACACGTGTATGAGAGACTTCTCAACGAATACAATAAACGCATACGTACGAATGAAAATAGGATAAGGAGAGCCATTGAAGCTATCTCCTCGGGCTAAAAACATTTATATACTTGCCAGCTGTCCTATGTCTCTCGGATTAAGAAGGTAAGAAAGAACCTATTAAAGGACTCTTTCCTACCTTCTTAAATCCAATAATTTAAAGGGAGGTTGAATTATGGAAAGAAGTAGGAGAAGGCGGCCGGCTACAGGCGGTTTTAGACCAGCTAGACCAGTGCCAGTTGCCGTGGGCGGCGAATACGACGTTGAAATAGAGAGCATTGGAAGCAGAGGAGATGGAATAGCTAGAATCGAGGGTTTTGTAATATTTGTGAAAAACACTAAAGTGGGAGATAAGCTTAAAGTCAGAGTGAATTCTGTCAGTAGAAGATTCGCCATAGCTACACCGGTCGCTCAGGGTGAGGAGTAGAAGAGGCGTTTAAACTATTTCTAAATCGTTCAATAATGTCCGGTATTTTTCTAAGCTTTATTTTTGCTAAAACTGATTCCTATATTCTCCCATCATAATCAGAAAAACAATATGATGGAAGAGGGAGAAGTTAAAAATAGTTGATTTTAAGACTATTCAACCGTTGGAAAAGAGTACCGATTTTCGACTTGAGGAAGTATATGATGTAGTTGAATGTGAAATCGTTAGACGGATTAATAGGTTTCTCGTTGAGATACTTATCGACGGTTCTCCAACCATAGCCTACCTCAACAACACTGGTAGACTTTTAGAATTCATGGCTGAAGGTAGAGTGGCCTACTGTTTAAAAGCATATGGTGGAAAAACTAGGCATCGCCTTTTTGCAGTAGATGTTGGAGACGGTCTAGCCGCGATTGTAGATACCAGGATTCAGATGCGCCTTTTTGAAAAAGCGGCTAGTAAGGGGTTGATACATTGGCTTGGAAAACACAGAATAGTTAAGAGAAACTGTAGATTGGGCAGATCCTTAATAGACTATCTAATAGAGCTGGATGGTAGGCTTGCATATCTTGAAGTTAAAAGTGCGGTTTTGCGGGATGGTGAGGGATATGCCTTATACCCAGATTGCCCAACTATTAGGGGGAGGAGGCATATAATGGATATTATAAAGCATGCTGAAGAGGGCGGTTTGGGAATAATAGTGTTCATAGCTGCGCTGCCAAATATCAACGGTTTTAAGCCGAATCCTAGAGGAGACGGAGAAATACCTAAACTGCTTTTAAAAGCTTACGAGACCGGGTGTGTTTTAAAGGCGATGAGCGCCTATTACGACCGACGCTCTTCATCATTTTATCTAGATAGCCCAGACATCCCAGTTCTTCTACGATAGAGGGATTTATATGGCCAGGGTGGATGAGCTGTTTGAAGAAATCAGCCGCTTGAAAAGTAGCCATGTAAAAAAGCTGGTAGATGCGCGTATAGAAGAGTTTAAACAGACTGGTAGGAAAACTAGTAGAGAAATTTTTAAAGAACTATGTTTTTGCATTCTAACGGCGAATTTCAACGCTGAGAGAAGCATAGAGATTCAGAGGAAGATAGGTGACGGTTTTCTAACCCTTCCATTCCCCCAGCTGATGGAAGAGCTTAAAGCACTTGGCCACCGCTATCCCACAGCTAGAGCACAGTACATTGTAGAGGCTAGAAGATACGCCGATTCTCTGAGAGAGGTCATTTCACATTTCGAAAATGCTAATTCTCTGAGGGAGTGGCTTGTTAAAAACGTAAAGGGAATTGGGTTTAAAGAGGCAAGTCATTTCCTTAGAAATATCGGCTTCTCCGATTTAGCTATAATAGATTTCCACATAGTCAATATACTATCGAAGTACGGTTTGATAAATAGACCTAAGACTATGACTAAGAAGAGGTACTTGGAAATAGAATCCATGTTGAGAAAAATAGCCCACAGTTTGAACATTTCACTAGCCGAGCTTGATTTATTCCTCTGGTATCTTGAAACAGGTAAAGTCTTGAAATAAAAAAGGATGAGTGCATAGCGTTGCTTTACAGGGATTACGGTATTTGAAGCCGATGTCTAACTCTTTCCAAGGCTTTCCCAACATCACCTATACCCAGTTTTTCAAGAACCTCCCTCTTAGGTAGACCGTATTCATCCCATCCAGCCACCTCATAGTAAGTCCGCTTCAGTTTATCGACATCTTCTTTTTTAACAGTTGCACCTTTATTAGGTCCAGAGGGTAAAGGTTCATAGAATCTAGGCGGGTTATCATCGTCGACGCGTGGATCCCAGTAGACGTCTGGACCACCCAGTAAGAGCAATGTTCTTTGGATTGCAGCTATCCTAGGAGCTGTTTCAGTGTAGAGCTCGTCGTCGGATATGCTCCATCCAGCTACGGCTTTGAAAAACTTGTAAACGTGTTCTTTTCTAAAGTTAAACCAGCATACAACTGCAGAATCTATGAGTATGATCTCCCACTCTTCCGGTCTACTCTTCTCGTCTAGGTTTGAAACAGACGTGTGGTCTCCACCTTGGAGGTTGCAGACGTACGCCGTAGGTTTTGTGTAATCTAAACCGCTTCTTATACCGTGTGCTCCAACACCTATCCCTTTAACTTGCACAGCATACGGCATTACGTCAACGTTTTTCATTTTACCTATTTTTAAAGCAGCCCTATAGGTACCTTCAGCTAGAACATCGCCTATACCTATTCTATGCGCTATCATCTCTTGAACTTTTGCAAAAGCTTCAAAGTCTCCCCATTTAAGTTCAAACCCAAGGTCTTCCTTCGTCAATATACCTCTTTGATAAAGTTCAGCTGCAAAACCCAGTACATTGCCAACCTGTATGCCGCATAAGCCGAGGTCGTCGGCTTTAGCCGATAGGTATACGCTCCCATCTGGCTCAAACACCCCAAGGTTTGTACCTAAGTATGCCTGTAATTCGTAGTCTGGGTTGTCTGTTAAAGTGCCTTTAAACTTGCCGTGTTTGATCATGGCCAATTTAAGGCACGTTGTTGGACATCCGAAGTCGCCCCAGAACCTCTTAATCCAAACCTTACTCTCGAATGCGCTCGACCCATATCTAGTTTCATCATGCCACTCCTCCTGCCAATTTCTAATGGGCTCGCTACTCGTATCAACGCCAACGGTATACCCTGCTGAGCCTGTACCCCAATATCTCATCGTGAACGATTGTGCAAGGCTTTTACAGATATCATCTAAGGCTTTTTTGAAGACTTCGGGCTCTGCAACCTCAGGTAGTGGGCCTGTACCTTTGACAGCTATGGCTTTAAGCATTTTTGAGCCCATGACCGCTCCATAGCCTCCATATCCGGCGGCGTGTGTGATTTTGGTAGCTACAGCGGCAACTCTCACCTTATTTTCACCAGCAGGTCCTATGTATAGGATGCTCGGTTCTTTGCAGACGCCACGCAGTGGATGTTCTTTAGACATTTCGTCTCTAAGCTCCTTTGTAAGTGTTCTCAACGTTTCTTTAGCGCCTTGCCCCCATATGTGTGATGCATCTTTAAACTCTACCTCTTCATCTTCGATCCATAGGTAGGCCGGCTTCTCAGCAACACCGTTTACGATTATTCCATCATACCCTGCACATTTGAGCTCGACTCCGAACTCTCCCCCCACTGTTGAACCTACTACACCATTACTTTGAGGAGACTTACCGGATACGCATACCCTCCCTCCTGGGTAGTAGCCGGTTAAGGGACCTGTGAGTATGAGAAGTACATTGTCTGGACCCAGTGGATCTACTTCTTCCCATTTTTGACCAAGCCTATCCCATAGAATTTTAACGGCTAAACCACGGCCCCCTATGTATCTACGCATAATGCTTCTGTCTATTTTAACAACTTTCACGTTTTCTGTTGATAGATCGACTTCTAAAAGCCTACCCCACCATCCATAAGGCATTAAACCCACCCCTCCCATTCTTCACCGTAAACCTTTAAAGCTAAGTCTCTGACTATGTCTTCAGGCTTTCTAGCATAGACTTTGTAGACTTGAGATGCAAATCTAGGAGCCTTTATAAGTGCATTGTAGCCAGCCTCCATACAGACCTTGACGCACTCGGGCTCTCCACCGCATAGGTCACAGATCACAGCGTACTTCATTCTTGGGTGAATGAAGGGTACTTTGCCCGGGCACGCATCTATGCATTTGCCACATCCAGTACACTTATCCACGTCTACTAAAACGGCGCTTGTTTTCTCATCAACAGTCAATGCTTTAAACGGACATGCTGAGACACATGGATAGTCTGGGCATTGAGTACATAGATGTGGGATTTCAAGCCCTGGTATAAGCATGAAGACCCGGACTCTTGAAGCTTCAGGCCATATTCTCCCCTCATGTTTTAGAGAGCAGGCTATTTCACATCTTCTACAGCCGCTGCAGCGTTCATAGTCTCTGAATATCCATATTTTCGCTTTTTCTTCAGCCAACAGTAAACCACCAATTAAGATTTGGCTTAATAGCTTATATTTTTTCCGCTGACTCCAACTTACGGGCTATTCTATTGGCTATTAGAGCCGCTACGACTCCGGCTGCTACTCCAGAATCTATGTTTACAACTGCTAAGCCTAGCGGACATGCCTGAAGCATCGCCTGTAGCGCGGCCAACCCTCCGCCTCCAAATCCATATCCTTGAGAAGTTGGAACACCTATCACTGGAACGTCTACGAGGCTGGCTATTATCGATGGAAGGGCCCCTTCCCTACCAGCTATAGCAATTATCACATCGACATCGTTTAACAGCATTTCTTTAAGGGCTTCAAACGTCCTATGTAACCCGGCAACCCCCACGTCGTAAGCCTTATAAACTTTACAACCCATTTCTTCAGCGACTATACGGGCTTCCTCGGCTACAGGTATATCAGCCGTCCCGGCTGTGACTATTCCGACGCGCCCCCCACGTTCATGCTTAGTACTTTCCTTTCTCAAGATGATCATGCGGGCTTTATCGTATATTTCGACTGTAACTCCTCTATTTGAGAAGAACTCCGTGAACTTATCCATGATTTGCCTGTCGGTTCTACTTACGATTATGCGGTCGGTTTTCTCAATGGCTCTTAGACAGATCTCTAGGAGGTCTTCTAGATTCTTACCCTCTGCGAGTATTATTTCAGGCACCCCTCTTCTAAGCTCTCTACCGATATCTACACGGGCGAGTTCATGAATCTTCTCTATCGTAAAGAGTTTGAGGGCTTTTAACGCTTCTTCTAGAGAGATTTCTCCTTTAGATAGTTTCCTTAGAATCTCCTCCATAATGATGCACTTAAAAAGAGATAATATTATCCTTAATATATTTTAATAGGCTTCGCTTCGACGAGAAGTACGTCCCGAGATACCTTTGGCTGTAGCAACGTATTTCCCTGTTGCCAGCCCCTATGAAGCCCTAGACCCCTTACCGCTTAAACCTTAATGCTCTTCAGAAGATGTAAGTAAAGTTAAATTTCAACTTGCTTAAAAGTAATGTTTAGATATTCTAACACATTAGTTTTAGCTTAAGTGTATCTATGAGAATCCTATACGTTGACTGCTCTCTAGCTGGGATATCCGGCGATATGATGCTTTCAGCCCTAATAAACCTTGGAGCTAAAATAGACCTTGAAAAGCTTTCGGAGTCCATTGTAGAGAGCCTTGACGGTGTTGAATGGCTAGAGGTTTCGTACGGTATTGAATCTAAGATGGGTTTTCAGGCTGGCTTGCTGAAGGTCGCTTACTCTGATTCTAAAGACCATAGGAGGGGGTGTGAATTAAAAGATGGTTTGGAAAAGACGCTGGAGCTTATGGACGCTAGCCATAGAGTGAAGGCTTATGCCGTTAAAGTTCTTGAAACACTTCTAAACGCTGAAAGTGTTATACATGGTGAGTCGGTGGAAGAGGTCCATCTACACGAAGTGGGTTCACCGGATACACTGGTGGATGTTGTGGGGACAGCGTTGGCTTTAGATAACCTCGGTCTCTTTGAGGACGTTAAAGTATACGGTAGCCCAGTATCAGTGGGTTTTGGGTTTATTAAGACAGAGCATGGACGTCTTACTGTGCCAGCACCGGCAACTCTTGAAATTTTAAAATCTAAAGGTTATCCTTTTAAAGGTGGACCTGTTGAGGGGGAGCTTGCAACTCCAACTGGCGTTGCGTTACTCGTAAACATCGTAGATGAAGTTACACAGATGCCGCCGTTAATTGAGCCTGTTAAAGTCGGATATGGTGCTGGTTTTAAAGAGCTGCCTGAGACTCCTAATGTTTTAAGGCTCATTTACGGTGAGCAAAGAACGCAGTATATTCAGGAAGACGTGTACGTTTTAGAGACGAATATGGATGATGTTCAAGGAGAAGTTTTAGGTCATGTCATTGAAAAGCTCATTGAAAACGGGGCGAAAGACGCATGTATTATTCCAGCTACGTGTAAGAAGAGTAGGCCTGGGCAAATTCTTAAGGTGATTTTGGATTGCGAAAACCTCAACCGTATAGTAGATATCATTTTCAGAGAAACCGGTACGCTGGGGATTAGGTTGGCGAAGACGTCTAGATTCATCGTTCCCAGGGAGTTTAAAACGATAAATGTTCAGATAAACGGTATGGATTTCCCGGTTAAGGTTAAAGTAGCTAAAGACCTTGAGGGAAGAATTATCAGAGTTAAACCGGAGTATGAAGAGCTTAGAAAGATTTCAGACATCACAGGTATACCGATAAGGGAGCTTTCTTCAATTATCGAAGAGAGGGCTAAGACTTACTTGACTTCTTAACATTTAAATAACACAGTCATCTTCTTTCTCTGAGGTGGTTTATTGGCCTATTGGCACGGTGATCTTCATAAACGTAAACGAACCGGTGGGAAGAGCCATCCATATAGGGGTAAGAGAAAATACGAGCGCGGCGGTTATCCCGTTGAAACGCAGATAGGTGATAGAGCTATAAAAGTCGAACGTGTTAGAGGTGGAAATATAAAAGTTAGAGTTATTAGAGATAATACCGTCAATTTGAGCATACCATCCTCAGGCAAGACGGTTAAATGCAAGATTTTAAGAGTCATTAAAAACCCGTCAAACAAAGACTATGAGAGGAGAGGTGTGATAACTAAAGGTGCTATAATTGAAACGGAGCATGGCCTAGCTAAGGTAACTAGTAAGCTCGGCTCAGACGGTGTAATAAACGCGGTGCTCATAGAATCTAAAACCTAGACATAACTCTAAATGAGCCACAACTTCATTCAACATATATGGCTTTCCGCTTAGGTTGAAGCAACCATTATAGGTCTTTTAAACCATATGTCGTCGATAAAAAATAATGGAAAAGGTACGCTGATTTGGATTTACCACCACATCTTCCTAAGGGGCATGGCAAGTATCTCTCTAACCTCGAGCTTTTTCGACTTATCTTTACTGAACATGTCGTTGGTTCTAGTGGCTCTAGCCACTATAGCCGTATCCGATCCTCTATCCGTCCCTGCAACTGCTATTACGTCTTCTCCAATATTCAAGGCTCCAAGATCGGAGGCGATAAGAATAACCTCTACGCAGACTTTAAACCCTTGACCTAAGGTGTAGAAGCTATTTCTAATGCTGTCCATTCCACGTGCATGTAGAGGAAGATGCGTCTTATCTAAGGGTTTTCCCCCGAGTTTTACAATTTCTTCTTTAAACTCCAGGTTCATCTCCTCATAGGATACCGCTACGACGTTACACAACCCCTTAAGTGCTCTGGCGAATTTAACACCAGTTTCCCCTGACGTACTTGCAACTACAACTGTTTTAATGTCTCCCTCTTTCAACCTTCTGGAGACGCAGTCTAAAACCGCGTCGGTATTCTCTGGGCCAGGCTCTTTAAAGTAGACGATCTGCTTTACAATGCTCATACGGATTACTATTAAAGCTTTCAAAGCTTAAAAATCTAGCCTATCTCCGAGCGTACACACCGTGTTTCTTAGTATAATCGATCATTAGTAGGAAATTGTCAGCGTTGGTGTTGACCGATATGTTCGCCGAAGCCGATAGAACATACCCACGATTCCCTCCTTCACGTAAACATCTTTCAACTTCCGCCATTACATCTTCGGGTTTACCGAATTCGAGAATTCTAGGGTCTACATTGCCGACGAGACATATCTTATCGCCATAATCTTCTTTAACCCGTTTTAAACTCATCCCAGCCGTCACGTCTATACCCTGATATGCGTTTATCCCAGCGTCTACGACATCTGAAAGTATGGGAGTTATGTTTCCATCCGAGTGGAGAACTGCAAAGGCGCCTCTACGCTTAAAAGCATCACATTGTCTTCTAAGGGCGGGTTTTATAAACTCCCTGAACATTTTAGGAGAAAACCAAGGGCCCAGTTTATTACCATAGTCTACACACATTTGTATGGCATCCGCCCCCTCATCGATAGCCCATTTACCGACCTCCAGAGCGTAGTTGGTGTTGAATTCTATGAGAGTCTTCACAGCGTCAGGACGCTTATACATCCAGGTTAGCACGCGTCTAAGCAAATTCGGGTTTGAAACTATAGGACCCCATGACCCGTCAGCGTCAAACGATAGGAAGAACTCTCCCTTAACTTTCTTCACAAGATGCCTTAGGATTTCGAAGATTTTAGAGTCTACTTCAACAGTAGAACTTCTACAGAATTCTATGATGTCATCTGGGTCATAGCTTATCGGCTCGTCCATATCCCAGAGTGAGAAGCCGCTCCACTTATACCTTCTTCCATCTATCACCCATACGTGCTCATTGACCTTTTTCAGGATTTCCGGCTTCTTAGTATAGGCTGAAACAACTCTTACCCAATCGAGCCCCGTTACTCTATGGAGGGCTAGAAGTTCTTCAGCCATGCATTCATTTATCTTATCTAAGTCTAAACCATTCTCCATCATAAGAGCGAATACAGCTTCTGGGTTATGCACGAGGATTGAACTGGTTGGTTTTCTAAGTATTCTAGAAGCTATTACTGGTGGGATGTGCATTTCGTAAAGCGGAACTCTATCTGGCGTTGAAATCTCCATGGCTTTAACTACCCTCTCCCAAGAATTCATACAGGTTGATAAATATGCACAGGAGATTAAATAATTTCCACAACATGGACGGTGAAACTTATATACATACTTAGACAGATTTCTAATCATGCCGAAGTATGTTAGACGTACAGGCCCTAAGCGTAAACTTGAAAATCGTAGAGTAGCCATAATAGTCGCCCATGAATTTGAAGACGTAGAGCTTTTATACCCATTTCTGAGGCTCAGTGAAGAGGGGGCTGAGGTTGTGATAGTGCCTGTTGAAGCCGGTCTGCACCCCAGACCATCAGTTAAGGATAAGCCCATAACTGGACGGTATGGAACCCCAGTGCCTATGGAAGTCTTCGAAGAAGGCGGCAGATACACCATAAGGAAGATAAGTCAGATAGGCTTGGAAGACTTAGACGCGTTAATAATACCTGGAGGCTTCTCCCCAGATGCTTTAAGAATATTGCCTGAAGTCTTGGAACTTGTTAGGAAGGCCTACGAGAAGGGTAAGATTATAGCGGCGATATGTCACGGTCCTCAAGTTCTAATATCTGCCGGTTTGGTGAAGGGAAGGAAGGTGACGAGTTACAAAGCCGTTAAAGATGATCTAATAAACGCCGGGGCTATTTTCGTAGATGAGCCATCTGTCAGAGATGGAAATATCATAACAGGCAGGGTCCCAGACGACTTACCGGAGTTCTGCCAGATGATAATTGACGCTTTAACCTAAGGGAAAACTCTATGCCTTTATCGCAACTTCATCTATAATTGAAAACTTTAAGCCTAAACATCTACTTTGACCTTTAAATCTTCCTAGAGGAAGCTTTAGACAGTATTGGTTTAATGACTATCGTTAATATTAACGACACGGCTACTTGACCAAACACGTCTCTGAACAGCGATATTACTGCTGGTCCAAACCCTTTAATGAACACGTTCACGTAGAAGTATGTTAAAGCCATAACGACGCCGCCCAGCAGACACAGAAGCACTTGCATGTACATTTTCCGACCCTTACCCAAGCCTGCTATAAACCCTTCAAGTCCATGGGCGGGTATCGATACGAACCACCTTGGATAGCCTACGTATATATCTGCTGCTACAGCACCTATTGCTCCTACGAGGACCCCAACTTTTGGCCCATACATCAGAGATGCTATGAATATTACGGAATCTCCCACATGTGTATATCCACCGGTCGGCGAGGGGAAGAATTGACCTGTAAAAGCCGTAGCTGAAGCCGTTAAAGCCGAAAATACTGCTATGGAAGCTGTTTCAACAGTTGAAAATTTCAACGTAGGTGGGGGAAATCCCATCCCATAGATCAACCCTGAACCGTAAGCTAAGATTCCAGTAGATATCAAACCCAGCATTTCAAGAAAAACCGAGGTTTGAAAATTCATAAAGCTTGTAAATGTCATGGAGGCCATTCCAAAGATCACAGCTAAAGCTGATAATAAAGCTGACCAGAAGCCGTTGCTGACTGCTGAAGTCAAGGCAAAGAGAAATGATAAAAGACTTAAAGTTAACAGTAAGCTTAAACCGTTTTTCAAATCACCAGGAAGGCTTAAAGCTTCAAGTATCCCAAACCCGGCTGTGTGAACCATGAAAGTTGCCTCAACAATTCCATATAGGATTATTAAAATTGCACCGGAAATAAGCAGGTAGAATCTAAGACTTCTCATCTAGAGCCCACCTTACATATATTCAAGACAAATTTTGAATATATTAAAGTTTTTCCTTGATATTTTTAATTTAAATATCTGAGCTGAAATACTACAGAGTCTAGCCCTTACGAGGTTCAAGAAGTAGATTCCATTAAATTTATTTAATCCGTGATGGTAACGGGCCCGGCGGGAGTTGAACCCGCGACCACCGGGTTACTTCAGTAGTGAAGTAATCCTCTACTTTAAAAGCCCGGCACTCTACCATTCTGAGCTACGGGCCCACTCGCCATTTAATTACAAAAAATTCTCCCTTTTAAGGTTTCTCAACGTTGCAGATTTTAAGGGGGTAAGCCGTATAAGTTTGAACATTCACCCTATTATTTTAGGGAGAGTTTTGAAGGTGGGTGTTTTAACTAGAAATGAGTTTTCATGGTGTAGTCTTCAGCTTAAACAGGCTTTAAACAGTAGAGGCTGTGGATTTGAGTGCTTCAGTTTTAACGATTTAACTGCCTACGTAGATTTTGAAAACGGTATACGCTTCAAGGGTAAACCCATTAAAGAACTTGATGCTATAATAGTTAGACCTATAGGTAGAGGATCGCTTGAAGAGATAATTTTCCGTATGGATCTATTAAGAGCTGTGGAGGGTCTGGGAGTATACGTGGTTAATAGGGCTGAAGCCATAGAGAAGGCCGTAGATAAATACCTTTCACTCTTCCTATTGAAGAAGGCTGGACTACCAGTTCCGAGAACAATCGTGACTGAGAATCCAAGGGTTAGCTTAGAGGCGTTTAAAAAGTTTAATTCAAGGGTTGTTTTGAAGCCTATCTTCGGGTCGAGGGGTTTTGGAATAACGAGGGTTAGAAGCCGGCAAACGCTCTACCGTCTGGCAACCGTTCTAAGCTATTATCGCCATGTCGTCTACATGCAGGAGTATATTCCCCATGCTAGGGAAGACGTTAGAGCCTTCGTGGTTGGAGACGACGTTGTAGCGTCGATGCGTAGAGTCGGGGCTTCGTGGAGGACGAACATAGCTCAGGGAGGTAAACCGGAGCCCTACAATCTTCCTGAGGAGTTGAGGGAGGCTGTTTTAAAAGCGTGTAGTGTACTTGGGTGTGAAGTGGCTGGTGTAGACGTTTTAAATCCAAGCGGTGAATTCTGCATAAATGAGGTGAATAGTCAGCCGGACTGGAGAGGGCTACAGAGCGTCTCAGAGGTGAATATAGCTGAAGCGATTGTAGACCACGTGGTATCAAAGGTTAAGCGCTAGCGAAACAGATCTCCCTCTATAGGTCTCACAAGTTCTCTAGCCGAGCCTTCACCTCGGACTGGCTTAAAGCCTCTTATCACGGCTACAGGTATTCTCGAAAGTTTACCCATGACGAGCTCGGCTGCTGCCGCAAGCTCATCTGCTACGGCTATAGCTGTAACTTTAAGCGTATATCCATATGGATCGTTTAAACCCCTGTAGTCTATAGTGGGCTTCATGCCTGCTACTCCAACCGCGAAATTGACTTGTCCAATACGCCAAGCCCTACCAAATGTATCGGATATTATGACCGCTACATCAACCCCCTTAATCTCCCTTATACGGTCTCTAATCCTTTTAGCAGAGGCATCTGGGTCGACTGGCAGTAGTGAAACCGTGTCGTCGCCCGGTATGTTGGATTTATCCACTCCGGAGTTTGCGCATACAAATCCATGTCTAGTCTCAGTTATTATATGTCCGTTTTTCACTCTGACCATACGCTTCGCCTCTCTGAGTATTAACTCCACAAGTCTAGGGTCCTTTCCCTCGGCTTCAGCGAGGTTGAGGGCGAAACTTGAGGGCGTAACATCTCTCAAGCGTACCAGCCTATTCTCAGCCTTCGACACTATCTTCTGAGATACTACTACAACGTCATCATCCATTACCCCTACACCGCTTCTCTCAGCCGCTTCAACTATAAGCTTAGCTAGGTCATCATTAGGTTTGACTTCAGGAATACCTTCTAAACCGTAGATACATATTTTGAGAGCCATTATAACACCTGAGCTATGAACAATTATAGTTTAAAAAGTTATTTCAAAAAGATTAATACGTTTAAAAGGGAGATTGTAAACCATCAGTTAGATAGGGGGCTAAAACCGTCATGGAGTTTAAACTTAAGGGAGAAGTTCAAGCGAGTGGGAGCCTGGAGGGTTTAAAAGAAGCCGTAGCCTCTTGGATTGATGAACTCAACAGGAAAGTTCTACTCAGAGGGGCTAAGTCTCCAAAAGAAGGTGCTAGGATATCCGACTGGAGGATTGAAGGGAGTAGATTGCTTCTCACAATAGAGTCTGGGAGAGCTGTTAGAGCCCATTCAGCCCTGTTAAGGGTTAGAAACTTCCTAGCGGATAAACTTGGACAGTATAGGTTAGGTGTAAGAGGCTTAAAAGCCGAGGAAGCTAAGATAATACTCAGCGATTCAACCGTATCTAGTGACGCTTTTAGAGGAGCTTTAGAAGGATTGGCCGAGGTTCAAACAGTTGAGGGGAAAACCGTAATAGTCTTCAAGGAGGTTAGCAGTAGAGATTTGGAAAAAGGTGTTATAGATAGGGTTCTGAAGAAGATCGAACCCATGCTTGCTCCAGTAGGCGTGGCAGTGAAGCCCGAAAAACCGACGTATGTTCCAATGGGATACGTGATCAAAGAATCGGCTAGGAAGGACGTTAAATTCAACGGAGATGTTTCAGAGTGGGCTGAAAAACTCAACTGGATTAAAAGATACCCTGGAAGGGGACAGTGGATTTTAACGGCGCCAATAACCGCTTTAATCAACCTCATAATGGACATGATAGTGGATGATGTTTTAAAGCCCATGGGTTTCAAAGAGTGGATGCTTCCCAAATTGACACCTCTCCAAGTTATGGCTAAAATGCCCGGCTATTTCGACAACCTCGCAGAAGGTATGCTCTACGTTTTCACACCGGAGCGGGAGGAAGAGGCTTTGAAAGACTTTAAACGTAGGTTTTCGCTCACAGGTGAACTAGACCTTGAATCTTTAAAGATGGAGCTTAGCGGTCCAAACTATGTCCTAGAGCCAGCCCAATGTACACCCTTTTACCAGTTCTTCTCAGGTGAAATCGTAAACTTAGACGATCTACCGATTAAGATATTCGATAGAAGCGGTTGGACATGGAGGTGGGAGGGGAAAGCTACTAGAGGACTCGAAAGGACTATCGAGTTCTATAGGATAGAGGCTGTTTGGCTATCAAGCCCCGAAGAAGCCGTTGAAATACGCGATGAATTGGCTGAGGAATCTATGGAGCTTGCGGATAAAAAGCTCGATTTAGAAGTTAGAATTGTTGTAGGTGCGCCATTCTACATGAGCAGTGATGAAGCTTCTAAGACATACGTTGACATATCCAGTAGCGATAAGATTCCTACCCTCGACTTGGAGGCATGGCTTCCCTACAGAGGCCCTAGGGAAGGTTCTGAATGGCTTGAAATAGGAGGAGCCTTCTCATGCCACAGAGACAAATATGTAAAAAGCTTTAAGATAAAGGAGGCTAAGGGTAGAGACATATGGACTGGATGCTCAGGCTTCGGCGTAACCCGATGGATTACAGCTTTTCTAGCTCAGAAAGGCTTCAACTTAGATGATTGGCCTAGTGAAGTTAAGCGTAGAATTGGAGAATTACCTAAACCAGTTAAAACAATTACCTGACTTGAATACTGTTTCTCCGTTACACTATTGTATGGTTACTCCGAACTCTTCCTTCAAAACCCGTAAAACGAGCATTGTCACCGTGTTTTTAACACCAGGTATAGCGCCGACTTGATCTATCACCCTGGTAAGCTCCCCCTTATCTCCAACTTTAACATCTATCAGAGCTGAGAATTCACCCGTTACGTCATAAATGCCGCACACCCCGTTTATTTCACTGAGTTTCTTCAAAATGCTTTCATACAGCGATGGATCTGCCTGTAATCCTATGAAGGCTCTAATCGGCAATCCGACTTTCTCCGGGTCGAGTATCGTGTAAAAGCCTTTTATAACGCCTTCCTCAATTAGTTTTTTCACCCTTAGATGGATAGTACCTTCGCTCACACCGAGCTGTTTAGCTATTTTTACAAAGCTTATCCTAGCGTCTTTCTGAAGGAAATTTAAGATCTTCTTGTCTAAAGTGTCAAGATTCATAATTTTCTCGATAACATTTTTCAAAGTCCTCACATATATACCTTAACAGTTGAGGGGTTTAGAAGACTGGGTTAAACGCGAGGTTTTGAAAACGCTACTAAGGATTAAGCGGTCTGAAGAGTGGAGTTTGACTAAACTTAGCGAAGAAGCCAATATGCCAGTTGAAGTCGTCAAAAACGTCTTGATGGAGGTGGCAGATTTTGTCACCGTGAAAGACGATGCCATCAGCATAGCCGGATGCGGCAAGGTTCAAATCGCCGTACTCTGTCTCAATTTAGGCGCAGACCCATCATACATTTCTAGGCATTTAGACTGGAGAGAGTTTGAAGGGTTTACAGCGACAATTGTGGATGCATATGGATATGCCGTCTATAAGAATTACAGGTTTAAAAGTGTGAATAGACGTTGGGAGATAGATGTACTGGCCATAAAAAAGCCGGTTTTACTATGTTTAAACTGTAAGCATTTCCTCAAGCAACGCTGGGCTTCTCTGAGGAAGGCGGCTTTGGAAGAACTTGAAAGGGCTGAAGCTTTAAAGCAGGCTCTTCCAAGGTTAAAATTGGAGTCTAAACCATCTGAAGGGTGGAAGATTCTGCCAGCATTAGTAACGCTGATCGCACCAAAGTCTAAAGTTTACGATAAAATTCCAATAGTTAGGATAACAGAGCTTGGAAATTTCCTCGAAGAGTTAGCCTTATACACCGATTCGTTAAGGTTTTTACAGGTTTAAACATAGGGCGTTCTACATTTGGCGATAGTGATTTCCCTCGCGTTTAACCCCTTATTTTTTATTTTTACATTATTGGCTTAAGTCTATCCCCTTCACACGCCTGCTCACCCTCGAGTATGTGTAGCTTGGGCTGTAGCAGTGGAACCCCCTGTTGTAGCACCATATTATCCTAAGCCCGTTGCCAGTCAACCTTTTATGCTTGTGTAGTCATAGCAGACTAAGGCTGAAGGAACTATGGAAAAACCGCTAAAGGAAGGTATACCAAAAGAGGAGAGGAAGATCGTATAACTCGTGCTCCTCTGTTAAGATGTGGCCGTGATAGGCTGAGGGTAAGACTTAAATGTTTTTCATTTTTCATCTATTTATTAAATTAATTTTTATTTTTATTCCTACTGCACCGAGACCGTCAGATGTAGATTTTAAGCCGTCTGGTGTAGGAGTTAGCATCCGCCCTTGTTATAGGGTTGTTTTGAAGAAAGGTCTTAACGGATGGATCCTTGCAAAGTGTGTTGATGTTAAAGGTGCCGTCTCACAGGGGAGAAACTTGGAGGAGGCAGTTAGAAAGGCTATATCAGCCATATTAGAGGATATCTACGGCGAGGAGAGAATTTTCAATACTCGTACGGGAAGAAATATGAATGCCTAGACTTCCTGAGCAGAATATAGAAAAGTGGAGGTGTTACCATATGGTGTATCCGCCGTCGACTACTAGATCATGGCCTGTGATGTAGTTTGCGGCATCTGAGGCTAGGAAGAGTGTGGCTCCGACTATGTCTATGGGTCTTGCAAAGCGTCCTAGGGGGATTAGGGATTTCCAATACTCGGCATACTCAGGTTTATTCTTAAGCAGGTTCTCGACTAGAGGGGTTAAGGTGTACCCTGGGCTGATGCTGTTAACGTTCACATTATATTTAGCCCATTCAGCAGCCAAGCTTTTAGTGAGCATTATAACTCCCGCCTTTGAAACGTTATAATGGGTTTGAGGTTGAGGTCTATTTACGATTCTGCCCGACATTGAGGCTATATTTATGATCTTGCCGTACCTCTGCTTTATCATGTGGCGGCCTACTGCTTGGCACATGAGGAAGACGCTCTTCAGGTTCACCGTGATCATTCTATCCCAATATTCTTCACTCATTTCTTCAGCGGGACACCATTGAGCTATACCGTGGCAGTTTACGAGTATGTCTATGCGGCCGAAGGAGTCGAGAACCCTATTGACTGCGGATTCAACCTGCTTCGCATCGCAGAGGTCTGCGGGGACGGCTAGAATTCTCACTGGGAAGATTTTTTCCAGTTTTTCCTTGAGAACTTCTATGCCCTCAGCATTTACATCAACGAGGGCTACATCCGCGCAGAATTCGGCGAAGCCGAATGCCATAGCGCTACCTATCCCCCCTCCAGCACCAGTTATAATGGCCTTTTTCCCCTCCAATGTAAACATCTTCCTTATAGATTCAAATGCACTAGATGTCATATCAACCCTCGGGAATCAATTTCATAAGAGCATAAATTTAATAATTTTCACAATAACTGCACACGTGCTAAATGTATCTCCTCAGGGTGAGTTCTCTAATCCTCTCAAGGAGTTTTACAGCTTCTTCTTCACGAACAGCTTCATCTTTCTTCAAACGCCTTATTGTCGAGGTTTGCTTCATAGAAGTGTTCGTGAAAGACCTGTGTCTTATCGAGTAAGTCTCTAAACAATGCTTTATATTTCTCCTCAGCTTAGCCCTTATCTCATCTACATCGTACGCTGAATCCCCATAAATCCCCCAGGCTCAAGTGGAAGGAAGGCTGAAATAACACCCCACTCAATATCAGTTAACTCAAGAAACTCCATAAACAAAAAATGAGCAACAGAAGACTTAAATTTGAAGACACCTCAACAATTTTTGGTTCCAAAAAGTAGAGTTGGGAGGGTTTTTGAAGACGCTTTCTCCATTAGAAGAGCAAACATTGTTGAACTATTTGCTCCCCCTACCGAAACACATCGAAGTTAGGGGTATGACAAGAATACCCTTAAAAATGCTGGTGTTGCATCTGCCGAAAAATAAAACATTGATTGGTGAGCAGGTTGCTGAGGAATTTTGTGAATTGTTCGGTAAAGTCGGGGCCCCCTTAACAGTAAAATGGTCGCTTGCTTGGAATTACACCGCTATTTTAGCGTTGGAGAGCGTTGAGATAGATGAAAGTTGGTGTTATGATAGGAGCGAGGTCCGCCAACATAACTTGGAGCAGGTGCCTACTGGAGAGCAAGCGTACGGCATCGTCACAAGAGAAAGAGAACGATGGGAAGGTGCTGCAATGTATGCCTTTAGCGACGCTGGGCTTTATTACGCTGCGAAAACTTTGAAGCAACTAATCGCACCACACATTAGCGGAAACGGGGAGGAGGCAGCGGTTCTCATTCCTAAGATACTTATCGTAGATTATCCTGATCTGCCAGAGCGAGGATTATGGGGTAACTACGCCATTAACTACATACCCTGGCTTGCGGAACGCAAACTAAATCTCCTCGAAATTCATTGCTCCCTAACAGTGGATGAAAACGGTAATGGACATGCCGCCCTCGACCCTAAAGTTATCACATTAGCGAAGCGGCATGCGATTAAACTTGTACCAATAATCAGGCATCTTGACCAGCTTGAACTCACAGGGATTTTCAAACGCTATCCAAATATCGTGGCAAAGGGCGACCCTGAAAAGTGGCCTAAATGGAACGGTATAAAACCAATATGTTTTGCGCAGGAGGAGGCGCAAAAGGTGCTTGCTGACTGGATGATGGACTTAGCAAAGATAGAGGATGTTAACGCTGTAACGGTTTGGCTTAGCGAGTCACCAGTACAGTGCGAGTGCGATATTTGCCGGAAGAATAATCAGTTTGTTATGGAGACGCGCGCTTGCCTTCGCGCTTGGCAGAAGGTACGGAAGATAAAACCGCAACTTGAATTGCGCATCTTACTCACGCAGGGAAGCTATCCATATAACGAGCTTGTGCTTCGCGAAGTGCCTGGGGACGTTCACGTTATTTATTATCACGGCGGTTTAACTTATAGCAGTTCACACAAACCAATGATCTATCCATTACTCGAGGGCTTCGTGAAGCAAGGAAATTGGCTCGGAGTCTGCCCGCAATTGACATCCTCGTGGAGAACCGTAAGTCCATTTAGCGGAGCACACTTCATCCACGAGCGAATAGAGGAGTTCATCAATAAAGGCTTAAAGTGCCTTTACGGATATGCCACGCCATCCGTTAAATGCTGGGAGTTCAACTTGAATGCTTCCGCTGAATGGTCATGGAATTTAAATGGCAGAACAACCCGCGAATTCGCTATCGCCTGGGCAACACGAGAAGAGTTCAAAAAGCCAGATTTAGTTGCTGAGTGGTCAGAGACTATTGGCCCAGTCAGTTGGGATGTTTATGCCTGCGGTGTTCCATATCCCTGGTTCTTTGGTGGAATCGGTAGGCTGCTAAGAGAGCGAAGGGTTATCAAGCCCGGTGAGGGGTCGCTCGCTGAAATACCAACGGATGAGCACTTACAAAACGACATTGCGAGAGCAGAGAGGGCCCTAAAAATAGCAAAGCAGATCAATGATGAGCGATTGATTGCCGAAAGCATGGTTATCTTAGGTTATCTAAAAATTCTTTCGACGCTTCCTGAAATTTCATCAGCGGTGGCGAGGATAGATGGAGGCGAAGAATTAACGAGCAACGAGAAAGAGCGTATCACAAAGTTGATTGAGCAAGTGAAGGAAGGCGCGCAGTTAATCAAACAGTCACTTTGGGATTGGATAAAGAAATGCGATCCCTCATTCGCCACTCATCCACCGCAGCGTTTCATTGACACTGTCAATGTTGTTGAGCAAAACGCTAACGAAATTATAGAAGCAGTTGAGGCAATGCTTTTATGACTCATCAATAAACGTTGAAAAGAACTCTATTTGAGTTTCTATCGAGGCGGCCCCCTATTGGATCGAACCGAAAACTCCTCGACTTCGAGAACCTGCTTCATGTGAACTATCATGCACAGTCGACAACATATCCGAGGCGAGTTTCCCCTTAATATGAAACGTAAGGGCATCAAAAACACTCTGGTCTACGTCCAGATTGAACAGGCAATTTTTAAGGGAAGTATCATCTGTAAGTCGGCGGGAAATGCAGAGGAGGCTAAAGCTGAAGTATGCCAGGTTATTGTAATTTAGAGTTTCTGTATTACGTCTTTCGCTTTTAATAAGATTATTGTGGATATACTCATGTTTCACGCTAAGCTTCTATGAAAGCCTTCACAGTAGGATACGCTCTAGAAATCTTAACAACATTAGTAAGCTTCATACCATTCCCACGCACATTCTAAACATCCCCACTTATTTTTCCCTAGTATTTATTGGAGATGTCGTCTTTTTCGATGGTCGTTCAGTCCAGCACGGGTATGTGTGAAGACTTCACAGATGGTAATAGCAATTGCAAGTGAAATTTCATCGGAGCTTGGCAAGAAGAGGGGGTTAAACCATCCCGATTTGGCTAGAAATGTAGGTTTTCTTACGGCTTTCGGTCGTTTAAAACGAATTAAAGAGCAGATACCTTCCACGTTTTACGTAGACCTTGACTGGCTTTTAGAGGCTTTGAAGTCGAATTCAAACACGCTAATTCAATATATAGGTAGTCTTCCCGAAGTCGAATCAAAGATAACAGCTATGAGGGGGTTCGGCTCTAAAGCTACCCAGTATAGTGAAAAAGCCAAGCAGTACATTCAGTAGTTCAACCTCACTTCTAATAATATCCCCATATTGATCCAATTCATGATGAAGTTGAACAGCATGAAATACAGCGGCTCTAAAGAGGAGCATGCCTTGAAAATACTTAAAGAATACAAGACCATGTATAGCAGGGGGTTAACTGAGGAGGCACGTATAGGACTGCATAATTGCTTTGAAAAGCTGGCTCAAGATTGGGTTGAAGGCAAATTGTAAAGACATTAACTCAGGCCTCTTAAAGAATCATGTCAAATCTGATGCTAGTATGCTATTTAAATATTAACAGCTAGGGATTTCCCTCGCAAAACCCCTTATTTTTCTTCTCTAAGCATTATCGGTTCTTTTTTGAGCCACGGACGAAGCCGCGAAGGAGATGAGGGGGTTGCCAGACGCTGACAGCCTTTGCTAAGCATGTCAGCTGATTATGGGGTAGTAGCTTTGGTAATGAAGGTTGCCGCCACTTCATCACCAATGAAAGTTTTGTACTCAATGAGGCTCTGGACAAGAGTAGAATTTATCTTCCCTATTCTCATTTTTCTATTTAGAGGTTTAGTATGGGTTTATACTTCAAAGGAAAACCGATGACGGAGGATGCGATGCTGGTTAATATACTTGAGATAGACTCAGGAGAGCTTGGGAAACCTTTCGATGAAAGACCATACACTTGTGAAAATATCGAGGATAGACTTTGGCTTTGGGTAAACAAAAAGACGGGCAAAGCTGTTATCGCAGGCGACGAGGGTAACGGTTGGTGTATTCCCCTGATAGTTGGGAATTCAGTCGAAGAGGCCTTCAAGGAGTACATTAAACATCCGGAAAAGACGAGATCAAAGTTCGCCGACCTTCTTGAAGCGCTTGAAGCCATAATTTATTTCGACTATAAACCCTAAAATATTTCCATTTGAGGTTATGTAAACTAAGTCCATGAAGGCAAACGGGATTTAGCCCAATTTTTGGTACGCTCAGTAGATAAAGAGAGATAAATGGAAGATCCTTAACAAAAGTTTAGTTAATAGCTTCAGCAACTATGGAAGAGGGGTATGGAACAGATCCGAATAGACCAAACCATCTCTTAGCTTATGCTTTAAATAAGCTACCTGAAAGTAGGCTTTGAAATTTAAAAATGTTGAAAACTTTGATGAAATCAAAACCTCGAATAGCTCTTTAAAGTAAGAGCTACGTAGCCTTATAGCCTCTTTGACTTTCTTTTTCTGTACCTTATTCTTTCCTTCTATTAGAGTGATTATAGTGCTTTCTTGAAAAAGAGATCGTATCCCCAAGGCTTTTCGTGCTTTTCAACGACTTTATAGCCCAATTTCATGTAGAAGTTTATCGCCCAATTGGCATTGATATCTACATAGGGGATCACAAGGTATTTTAATCCAAACCTCCTCGCTTCAGCTTCGATGTGAGTTACAAGGGATGTTCCAATGCCTTTTCTTTGGTGTTCGGGAAGTACATAAACGAAGCGAATATTCCCTGAATGTTCGTTTAGAAGCTGTAAGGCGGCTACGCCAATGATTTTACCCTCTAGCTCATAGCCATGAAAGATCATCTCGTTAAACTTTTTCAAAAAACTCTTCGTAGGTGAAAACAGGCTCCTTGAAATACTCCGAGGAAATAATCTTCCGGTAGGCTTCAGCATTACTTTTATTTATGACATAAAGAGCCGCCATAACATCTTTACGTCCAATTTGTGGATGAAGACCTTTCCCGACTTCATTTCTTCCCCCCATCCGCCAACACTTTTACGTTAAAGAGCCGCCATCTATTTCTCACCATACCAAATATAAGCCTTTCCGCCAAAACATAGCTAAGTCAAAACATGGAAAACAATATTGAGACCTGTCCATGTTATACTTTTTAATCATTAAGTGCTTGTAGATCTAGTGCTCTGGGTGGCTATGTTGTCACTGCGGGAAATAGTCGATAGCTATATGCAGAAGGTTTCGGGTTTGAGGGAGCATTGCGATAGATGTCTTAGGACAGAGAGGTGGGGAGGAAGCGTTGTTCTAATGGTTGTGGATGCAGCCTTCACTTCTATAGGCTTAAACTACTTCACGGCTGTTGTTCCAAAGGTTGAAGAGTTCAACAAGAAGTTCGTTGAGAACGGGAGGGTGAGAAAGCTGAAGGATCTTGTGAATGCCGATATCGAAGAGTTGAGGAGTGTTTGGAAGAATAGGAGGTCTTGGGTTATCGCTAGGGAAATAGCTTCTTATCTCTCAACAGTGAGCGATGACGATAGAGAGGCTCTCAGAACTTGGGCTAGAAATGCTAGGCTTGAAAATTGGAAAGAAGACCCTATTGGAAGGATTAAAGGCGTCGGCTTGACTACTTTTCAATATCTACGGATGATGGGTGGAATCGATACCGTAATGCCGGATAAAATCGTTAAAAGGGTTGTAAATGAGATCTTAGTTAAAGCTGGCTTAGAGCCTGTAAACGATGATATGGAGTTTATTAGGAAAGCTGAAGAAGTCGCTTTAACCTGCGGGTATAGACCTATAGAGCTCTGCTGGATGACGTGGCTAATTCAACCCGAAGGAAAGATGATAAGAATGGAAAAGTATTCAAGCCTACTTTCAAAAATCTAAGTTTAAACATTATGACTGCCCGAGAAGACAGTTAAGCTAATGGAGGGTTAAGTGGATATAGCTGAAGTCTTTCAAGGAGCATAGGAGGGCTAAAGTTCGATCTAAATCTGCACTGCTTGAGAGATTTATGAGCCTTATGAACCGAAGATGGCAGGGTCATCTTCAAACTGACTGATGGATTTTAAAATTTTTACATATAGTATATTAAGGAAGAAGAAAGCCTTCGGAGTAGGTTAGATGAATAAAATGAGGCCGTTTCATGGAAAACCTATGGAAAATCTCCATAGGGATATAATGGTAAAACTAGGGGAGGGGGGTTAACATCCATAGTAACAGCCATACAAAAATCCATAGTAAACACCCATAGAGTTGAAGTATTACAAGACCAAGGATATCATACACGTCAAAGAGAAGACGCTGTTCCGATATGAGAACGACGGGTTCTAGTGTAAAACGGCATCGACGATAGAGGAGGCTTCAAAGTTCATAGAGGTGGGCTTCGAATACGTAACCACGTTCAACGGAATAATGATGTTCAGAAAGCGGAAGTGAAAAACTTAAACGTAGGACGTTTTACGTTCTGGATAAGTTTTACCGAAGAATTCCTCAACCCTCTTAACCAATTCTTCATCTATGGATTTTTCAGATTCAAATATCGGCGTTCTACGTTTCACCGCGTACTTCCCCAACCCCAGCATAAGTATATACTTCAACTCATCTTGGGGGAATAATGCTTGAAAGCCGAAGGGCTCACTCTCCTTTAAAACCTTCATGAATATTTCAAAGTTTAGATCCCGCATCTCCGTCCCCACGGTTATGTAGCTGTAGGGGTTTACAGGCTTAGATTTAAGCTTCCAAAGCATCTCATCTTTATGTGCTATGTAAAAATCCAGCCTTCCTCCGGTGTCGAGACCAGCCAACACCCTCCAGCCCTGTTTATCTTTATCATAGACGTCTTTTATACGCTTAATTATTTGGCTTCCAGATTCCACCGACATTTCTACATTAGAAGGCTACACTGAGGTAAATAAACGTTAACTGAGGCCGCCATCTACCAGCCCTATGTCAACCAATATTTTTCTCCACCGCTGGTAAAGAGTTATTTTCAAGCTTAGAGAAATATTCCTCTAAGAATACCATGAGCGGTTTAACTGTAGAGAGAGAAGTATGGTTCATAGGATATGCTGGTAGGAGACCTGGAGACTTTCTAAACTCACTTAAGAACAACCATATAGAGTTGCTAGTAGACGTTAGAAGGTTTCCAAGCTCTAAAGTGGAAGCTTTTAGGAAAGACGTATTGATGGAGCTTCTTAAACGTGAGAACATAGCCTATTTATGGCTGGGCGACCTATTGGGAGGATACAGGAGCGGAGGGTTTGAAGAATACATGAAGACTGAAGATTTTGAAAGGGGGCTGGACATACTAGTTAAAGAAGCCTCTAAGAGGAGGACCTGTGTGATGTGTCTTGAACGTAAACAGAGATACTGCCACAGACGTTTCATAGCTGAAGTTTTAGAGAAAAAGGGGTTCAAAGTGGTGGAGATACAATGATGGACGAAACCCTTAATTATAAGCAGTAAAGTAAACTTAATCGGCGAATGAAGAAAGGATGAATTTACAGAGCGTAGAGCTATGAAGTCAGACGGGCGGACTGACGCCGTTGTCAGCAGTGTTTACACAGAGAGGCGCCATTCCGAAGAGAGGAAAAAAGATGGCGTTTTTTAGAGTTCTTCTATCAACTGTTCGTAGAATGATAGGTGTTTGTTGGAGTCGGCATTAATAAACAGTCTTCCAGAGCCCTTTTCACTAAGATCTCCTATGAACATGTAGAAGCGTCCTTTTAGCCTTTCAGATTCTACTCTAATGCTCGGCCTTATCTCCTCGAAGCTGAAGCTTGCTAAAATCGACGGAACATAGCCAAGTACGACTATTCTACCGTTCTTCATGAAGGCTCCAGCGCCTTTACCGCATCCACCTTTCACGTATATTGTTCCACCGCTCATATGAACCCCTGGAAAACCGCCAACGTCACCCTCAACTATTATCAAACCATTTTTCATTCTATAACCTACATTCCAACCAGCTCTACCGTGAACTACCATAGACCCACCCCTCATGCCAACATCCTCACCTCTATAAGCCCCTCCTAGAAAATCTCCGGCATCGCCATAGACTTCTATAGATCCACCTTTCATCTTAACCCCCAGCCATGGCCCCGCCAAACCCTCTACCACAATTCTACCACCCTTCATAGCTTCTCCAAAAGCTATGCCAGCCGCTCCTTTAACCCGTATCACTCCACGGCTCATCCTTCTGCCCACTCTCTTAACTTTGGAGAAGTCTCCGATGAGTTCAAGAGTAGTTTCTTCAGCTTCACCGGCTTCCTTCACTTTAAACAGTTCTCCGAAACGTTTTCTCCTACTGCCTTCATAGACTTCAACGTTTAAGACTTCAGATAACCGCTTTTCCTCAAAAAGCTCAGGCTTTATAGCGTCCGCCACCACTGGAAGCCTGAACTCGTAAATCGGAGTTATCTGGTAGACCTTCAAGTCAAACACCTCCCTTGACCTGTAGTGGGCGAGAGTTAACGAGGAGGCTTTCATCAATAAGGTAGCTGTCAAATTCAACGGTATAGTAGTCTCTGAACTTTCCACGTATATCTGAAATCACAGCGTCTTCAAGGTCTTGGGAGATCGATGGGTTAATCCAGAAAATAGAACCCTCAGTACTTTTAACTACTTCACCGTTTACACAAACGACTTCTCCGCCCTTTATCGTATACGCTGCTCTTCTAAAGGCTCTTCTAACAAGCTTGTAATCTCTAGATAAATCGATATTACGCGGGTTAAAGCCGTATATCGCTATATCTGCATCGGCTCCAACACCGAGATGACCCTTCGACTTCAAACCTAAAACATTGGCGGTTCCAGCTCTAGTGACTATAGCTATCTCGTAAAGGCTATACTCTCTGTCAATACTATCCAGCATCGTCCTCTTTAAAGCTCTAGCATTGACCTTTTTCATAGTAGCCTCTCTAGCCTTACGGCTTATAAGCCAGCCTACAACCCTTGGATATTCTGTGAATGGCCCCGCATTCGGATGGTCTGTTGTGAGGAATACCCTCCATGGGTCTTTAATCATCAACGCCAGCTCGAGCCCTGTGATCCATTGAATCGCATGTACGTAGTTCCGCTTCTTATACCTGAAGGGTACAATGCCGGCGGAAGTTTCACACTCTACATCCGCATTGACCCATTTATAGTCCGTTAATAGGTGGAGTTGAAATTGAAACGGCCCATCCGCAGTCATAGTCGTAGCGTTTGAGAAGATAACCTGACCTATATCTATGACTACGTGTGGATGCTTATTCACATAGTCTGCTACTTCAGGTGCTCCTGAAGTCAATTCGATCCAGCTTTCACCAGCGTAGGAGTTGAACTGGCAGTGGGTTAGGTATATGATTGGCTTATACCCATCGTATAGGTCTCTGACGCAATCCATAGTGTCTATGAGCGTCTTATAGTTTCCAGGCTGTCCAAGCCTATTGGCGTGCACATGTATCGGATGGGGGATGTTTAACATTTGGTTGACTTTACATAATCCCCTCAAGATCTCCCTAGGCGTTAGGTTGAAGTTCGGTATATTGTCGTCTAAACCTCTAACATTTCCTCCCCATCCCCAAGACTCTAAACCACCTGGGTTCACAATCTTAAGGGCATATCCTTTCAAAGCCTTCAAAAGCCAAGCCGAGTAGGCTACGCATTCCTTAAGCATATTCTTCTCGATATACTCCATTACAAACCAGCAATCTCCCACAAGCGGGAAAGAAGCCTTGTCTATTATCGGGATGTCATTGAGCTCTTCAATAGTGTGTCTCTGTTTAAGCATGGGAGTGGCGGGTTCTATCACCGTTGTATAGCCCATTCTGGCGTAACGATAACCGATTACAAAGGTTGAGGGAACGGTGCGTCCTACGCCAGACCTTAAACCAGGCTTACGTGGCTCATAATCTCTGTAATGGTCCTCCGGTCTTAAAGCCCTACCTGAATTCACCTTTGAACCTGCTATGTGACTGTGAATGTCTACTCCTCCAGGCATTACAACCATACCCGTTGCATCTATGACCTTGACGTCTGCACCTTTAACTTCTTCCACTATCTTGCCGTTTTCCACAGCGATGTCCATAACCTCGCCATTTACACCGTTCATCGGATCGAAAACAAAGCCGTTTTTTATCAGAATTTTCCCAGACATCTACTTCAACCTCCTAAGTATTTGATTTAAGACGTCAACATCCGATAGTATACCGGGAGGAGGGTCTACTACTTTCCTTAACTGTAGGGGAACCCCATCCATCCTATAAGCTGTCCCACCCGCTTCAATCCCAACGTAGGCAACTGGTATTGCAACGTCTGCCATTTTAACGGTCGGCGTCACTGCAGGGTCTAAAACTATAAGCTTTACGTTTTTAAGCTTTTCAACGATATGATGCGGTAAATGACTACACGGGTCTGCACCCACGACGAACACCAGGTCGCAGTCACCTCTAGCTATGACGTCTATAGCCGACGTTTCCCCAGGGTTATACCTTGGATATCCCATTGAGAAGTCTACGCAAAACGGATAGCCAGTCTGCCATGTGAAAACCTCGTTGGCACCAGTCACGTTAAAGTGCCCCCTCATAGGGATCATTATAAACTTGGTCTTCTTGTTTAAGTCTCTGACGAGGGCTATAGCAGACTCGATATTATGCTCTTTCCCATAACTCATTGTAAGGCCTAAACCGAAGAATAAAGCTCCAAACTTCGCATTAACCATCATGTCTGCCAACTCTTCAAGCTTTGCCGCTGAAACGCCACCGACCTCTTCAACCTCTAGATCCAAATCGTTTACCAACGCCCTTAAAGCTGTTAGAATCTCAAAGTCGCTATTCGGCTTAACCTGTATGAATACGTCCGCCATCGCAGCCGTAGGTGTTCGCCTAACATCTACAACTACCATTCGCCTATTCTTCCTCCCAGCCACAAACCTACCGTTGGATAGTGGACCATAACGTAACATGTGTCTAGGATGCGCCTCTACTGGATTGCAGCCCCAGTATATTATTAGGTCTGCCCTATGTCTAACCTGCCCCAGCGTCGCCGACGGTATCCCCATATCTTGCAGGCCAAGGATTGTCGGCCCATGACATACGACGGATATGTTATCTGCAAGTCCACCTGATAGATCAGCCATTTCTAAGCAGAGCTTTATGGCTTCGCAACTGGTGCATCCGAACCCGTAGAAGACAGGGTAGCTGGAATTTTTAACCATTTCCACAGCCTTTTCGATGGCTTTATCCAAGTCTGTCTCCACGTACTCACCGTTTACTCTGACCAGCGGCTTTAGAAGCCTATGCTCACCTAAACTTAAGAATTTACCGCGTCCAAGTGCGCACGCATTTCTAACGTTAATTATCTTGTTGGAATCGACTTCAACTTCTAGATCGTCGCAACAGCACCCGCAAAATGGACATAACACGTTTTTAATAACCTCCAACGTTTAACCCTCCTTTTGAGGCTGCCCAGTTACCTTGACGGGTTCAACCTCTACTTCTAATCCTTTGAAGCTCGGCATTCCAGTTCCATGTGTTTCAGGGTTTGTCAGACTGTTAGCCCAAGGACCGTATGCCATAAATATCACTCCCGGATGGGGAGCGTACTTAGATTTCACAGCCTTAACTATGATGCTTCCATACTGGGAGCTTATCCTTACGTTTTCACCCTCGCTTACGTTCAGCGTATTCATGTCTTTGGGGTCGATTTGGCATACCATTGTAGCGTCTATGTAGCGTTTTGAAAACTTACTCGCCTCCTTTCCCAAACCCTGTTCGAGGCTTCTACCGGATATAAGTATCATTTTGACCAGATCAACCACCGCCCTAGTTTTTTAAACAAAAGCTCTTAAAGAAAAATCATATGTCTAACTGGTTTAAAAATTGTCTCCTACTCAGTAAGACTTATTCAATATAGCTTGAAACTATTATATAGGTGTCTTTTTGGAGAAAACGTCTCGTATAGCTGGCTTTTACAAGTTGAACTTGGAAGATAGGTTGCGAGTAGTAGCTGAGTTTGCAGGTTTAACCGAGGAGGAATGCGCCCTACTTAGAAACACTGGAAGCTTAGAGCTCAGTTTAGCTGATAGGATGATTGAAAATGTCGTAGGCGTGATGCATATACCGTTAGGTATAGCTTTAAACTTCCTCATAAATGGGAGAGATTACATGGTTCCTATGGCTATAGAGGAGCCGAGCGTCGTAGCAGCGGCAAGTAATGCCGCGAAAATAGCTAGAGTCAAGGGAGGCTTCCAAGCGTCTACAACACCACCCATAATGATCGGGCAAATACAGCTTGTTAAGGTTCCAGACCCATATGGAGCCAAGTACACAATCCTAACACATAAGGATGATATTTTAAGTAAGGCAAACGAACAGGACCCAGTATTGGTTAAGCTGGGTGGCGGGGCGAAGGATTTAGAGGTTAGAGTTGTGAGGTCTGATTTGGGACCTATGGTCATCACCCATCTTCTCGTAGACGTTAGAGACGCTATGGGTGCAAACGCCGTTAACACCATGGCTGAAGCCGTCGCACCGTTAATAGAGAAGCTTACTGGAGGAAGAGTATATCTACGTATAGTTTCAAACCTAGCCGTCTATAGGCTTGCAAGAGCGAAGGCAGTGTTCGATAAGGAGGCTTTAGGCGGTGAGGAGGCCGTTGAGGGAATACTGTATGCATACCACTTCGCTAAGTCAGATCCGTTCAGATGCGCAACGCACAATAAGGGAATTATGAACGGTATAATCGCAGTAGCACTTGCTACAGGCAATGATACTAGAGCATTGGAGGCTGGTGCCCATGCCTACGCCGCTAGAACTGGCGAGTATCAACCATTAACTACTTGGGAAGTTAATAGCGACGGCGATTTAGTGGGTACAATAGAGCTGCCTCTAGCCGTCGGAATAGTGGGTGGAGCCACAAGATCCAACCCGTTGGCAAAAGTCTGTTTGAAGATTCTGAGTGTAAAGTCTGCCTGCGAACTGGCGGAGGTCATGGCTTCAGTAGGGTTGGCTCAAAATCTCGCAGCATTAAAAGCATTGGCGACTGAGGGCATTCAAAGGGGGCATATGAAGCTTCACGCCAGAAACATAGCTATAATGGCTGGTGCTACGGGTGAGCTGATAGATGAGGTGGCGGAAAGGATGGTAGAGGAGCGCGTTATAAGAATAGATAAAGCTAAGGAGATCTTGCAGAGGCTTCTTGCAGAGAGGAGGAAAGAAATGTAAAATGTTTTTAAGATTCCATTTATTTTTTAAATAGTGGTGTAGTTTTGTCTACTTGCTCCTCTTGTGTAAAGGTTTTGGAGAAGGAGTTTAAATGTAGATTCTGTGGAAGGATCTTCTGTGAAGAGTGCTTCTGTAAGAACATGGCATACGAACGGAGACATAAGGCAATTTCTGGAGCTACAAGCGACGTTTAGAAGTTGCGGAAGAAGAGTTAAATATGCTGGTTAAATGAACGATTTACCTATTTTAGCTTTAGCATCTCCATAAAATGTAAAGGTTAATAAGATTGAAAGGAGGATACTTTTCCTGCTTAGGGGGGTATGGAAATGCCTAGGTATAAGACGACGGCTGAAATCCTCAAGATAATTAAGGATAAGGAGCTTATTCGAAAGGCTTAAGGCTTAAGCCTTAGGCCCGAAAGATATAGGTATTATAGCTCACGTAGATCACGGTAAAACTACGATGTCTGATAGTCTTTTAGCAGCCTGTGGACTGCTTTCACCATCTGTAGCTGGTCAGGCTTTAGCATTAGACTATATGGAAGAAGAGCAGCAGAGACAGATGACTATTAAAGCCGCCAACGTGAGCCTTTACTATGAATATGAAAATAGGCCGTACGTCATAAACCTGATAGATACACCCGGGCACATAGACTTTACTGGAAAGGTAACCAGGTCTTTAAGGGCGATAGATGGAGCTGTTGTCGTTGTAGACGCTGTTGAAGGTGTGATGACGCAGACGGAGACTGTGACGAGGCAGGCTTTAGAGGAGAGGGTTAGACCAATACTATATATCAATAAGATAGATAGGTTGATTAATGAGCTTAAACTCACCCCGCAGAAGATACAGGAAACCATTATTAAAATAGTCAAGGATTTTAACGGTTTAATCGAAATGTACGCTGAGCCGGAGTATAGAAATGCTTGGAAGGCTAGCCTTGTAGATAATAGCGTAGCATTGGGCTCTGCCAAATACAGGTGGGGCTTTACACTTAAGATCGCTCAGAGAAAAGGCGTGAAGTTTTCCGATGTTGTGACAGCTTATAGGGATGGCACTGTAGAGGATTTGGCGAAGACCGTTCCACTTCATGAGGCGATATTGGAAATGGTTGTTGAACACCTCCCCCCACCTCACATCGCTCAGAAGTATAGGATACCTAAGATTTGGCGGGGCGATTTATCTTCTGATGTAGGTAAGGCTATGCTTGAGTGCGATGATGATGGACCTGTTGTCATGTGTGTTTCCAACATAACAGTTGACCCGCAGGCGGGTATAGTGGCTACTGGCAGACTTTTCTCAGGAACCATAAACTCCGGCGACAGCGTCTACATGATAGGCGCTAGATCCAGTAGTAGAGTTCAACAGGTGTGTATATACATGGGGCCTAATAGGGAGATAGTTGGCAGTCTGTCGGCCGGAAACATACCGGCTCTACTGGGTCTTAGCAAGGCTAGGGCTGGTGAAACGATATCGTCTGTTCAAGACATAGTACCTTTTGAAGCCGTCAAGTATGTAACCGAGCCCGTTGTAACAATAGCCATAGAGCCTAAGTACAGTAGAGATTTACCTAAACTCGTCGACGTGTTGAATAGACTTACGATAGAGGACCCAAACTATGTAACTAAGATAGACCAAGAAAGCGGCGAGTATCTACTTTCAGGCATTGGGCAGGTACACCTTGAAATAGCTTTAACGTTGATAGGGAAGACCGGGTTGGAGGTTGTAACATCCCCACCGACAGTCATATACAGGGAGAGCATTAGAAGACCGGCAGGCCCATTCATGGGGAAGTCGCCCAATAAACACAACAGGGTCTTCATAAGCGTTGAACCTTTAGACCCCCAAATAGTAGAGCTTATAACCTCAGGTCAGCTTAACGATTCCCTAGACCGAAGGACCATAGCCAATATTCTCAGAGAGCATGAGTGGTCTGCTGAAGAAGCTAGAAACGTTTGGAGCATAGACCCTCACGGATGTATCCTCGTGGATAGAACAAAGGGCATCCAATACCTCAACGAGGTTAAGGACTACATAGTTTCAGGTTTTCTATCAGCTATGGATGATGGGCCGCTTACGAGAGAGTATGTCAGAGGTGTGAAGGTTAACCTTGAAAACGCCGAGCTACACTCAGACCCAGCTCATAGAGGCCCTGCTCAGATAATACCTATGGTTCGTAGGGCGATTTACGCGTGTCTTCTATCTGCAGATCCAATTCTATTAGAGCCTATAATGAAGCTTGTAAGCAAGGCTCCAACTGAAATGGTCGGCGCATTAACCAAGGTTATTACGTCTAGAAGAGGGCGTGTTCTAACGATAGATCAGAGAGAGTACGTTGTTCAAGTTGAGGGGGAGCTCCCCGCCGCTGAAACGTTCGACCTGGCAGATGTCATAAGGTCTTCGACATCTGGTAAGGCTTTTTGGAGCCTACCGTTTTCAAGATGGGCTCCAGTACCATCATCTATGCTATCTCAGCTCATAAGCGAAATAAGGAAGCGTAAAGGGCTATCTCCAGAACCTCCAAGGGCTGAAGACTTCATGGACAGGGATTAAAACTTCACTTTTATTCCAGACTGATCTAAACAGATGGAAACATTCTAAGCGAAGTCTGAGTGTTTTCGTAACATATCTACTTCGGTTATATTCTCCTCAATGGCTATTAGGTAGATGGAGCTTTCCAGGAAGAAGAGGGTTCTAAGCTCAAAGATGGATTCTAGAGGGTTTTTAGGAAGGTAGCTGCTTCTAAGCCCTTTAATCTTATACATTACTCTACCTGGGATTATGATCACTGAGTTGCTGTTTTCCGCCAGGGGACTTTCACCATAGGATGTTATCGAGACGACCCTGGCGCCTTTAGCCTTAGCCTTTTCAGCCATAAGGGATGGTATGTGGCTACCGGATCCAGATATTATTAGAACCATATCTCTCGGCCCGACGGATACGCTACCCTTATCCTTCCAAAAGTAGCATTCACGGTCTTCATCCAGCTTACAGCAGTGTCTAAGCCTTGTTACGAAGAAGGAGCCGACTATTCCGGAGAAGCCTTCTCCAACAACTACTGTTTTACCTGTTAGAGGGTTTAAAGGAGACCTAGGCTTGGGTAAAGAGTGGTATAGGAATTGGAAGTCTCTCTGAGACGGCGTATAGCTTCTTAAACCTTCAGTCAGCCTTCTAAACCATCCGTATGCATTGCCTTCGATAAACGAGCCTGCGAAGCTCAGTGAGAATAGCATTGTTCTAAGCTCGTAGAGTGTTCCAATAGGTGTTAATGGCGCGTACTGTACGCCGATCAACTGCCTTATGTAGTAGTCTTCAGCATGGTAGCTTAAAACCTCCTTACCAGGTATCTCTATTACGAGGTCTGATAGCTCTGCTAGAGGACTTTTGACGTTTGAGGTTAAGGATACTATTCTAGCGTTAGCCTCACGGGCTATTCTAGCCGTTTCAAGCGTGTAGGTTGTTACACCGCTTCCTGAGAAGGCTACGAGGGTATCTTCACTCTTAAGTATATATGGAATATCGTCGGGCCCGTAGACCTGTTCAAACCCTAGGTTTCTTAGGAATCTTGTGAAAACCTCAGCGTTACCGCCAGACCTCCCGACTCCAACACATATGACTCTACGGGAGCTTTTTAAAGCCTCTTTAAAGTCTTCCAGTTTACTTTCACTTGGAAACTTGAAATTTTCAACGAGCCTCACCAGCCTACTGTATGTATATGAGACTTCTTCGCCGGACTCCGTTGCGATTCAAGGTCACCTTCCGGATACTAATCGACTCATCGATTAGTATAACCTTTTCCTTTTTAAACGGCGTTCTCCACTCCAACTTTCACCCTCCAGTGTGGAATATCTTAAACAGTAAAGCATTTACCCAGGTTTCAGCTCTTCTATCTATCATGCGTTATGCGGATAGAGTTAAACGTATTAGAGACATCTTAGCCAGTGAAGAAGCGGACCTTTTCATGGTAAAAGACCCTAAAAACGTCCTGTATTTAACTGGTTTTGAAGGTGGGAGACTTTTCATAACGCAGGATGATGATCCTCTTCTAATAGTTTCTGCTTTAAGTTTTGAAGAGGCTGAAGATTCCGCCTATGGCGTTCGGATTCAAAAGGTACCCGTAAGCGAATCTATGAAAGATTTCAGCTTGAAGGTTTTAAACAGTTTTAAACCCCACATACTACTTTACGACGATTTATCGGTTTCAGACTATTTAAGCTTAGGAAACTCAGGCTTTAAGCTTAAAGACGGCTCGAACCACATTTCTCATCTTAGAAGGAGGAAGGACGAGAAGGAGGTTGAGTGTATGGTTAAAGCGGCTGAGCTGACTGGAGAACTTATGGAGGTTTTAATTGAGCAAGCTAAACCTGGGGTTAGGGAAAACGACCTTGCAAGGGAGGCCGATATATTTGTAAGAGCGCGCGGACTTGAGTACGCATTTCCAATAATAGTTGTCTCGGGTTTTAGATCGTCAAACCCACATGGTAAGCCATCTTTAAAGGCGATTTCGGAAGGCGAGCCTGTGACGATAGATTTAGGGGTGAAATACGGAGGGTACTGCGTAGACATGACTAGGAGCTTCATAGTCGGTCGGAATCCAGAGTATGAATCTATTCTCGAATATGTAGCCAGTACTCAGGAGAAGGCTTTGAATTACGTGAAGGCTGGGGTTCAGTGTAGAGACATAGACAAAGTTGCGAGAGACTTCCTCGATAGTAGAGGTTATGGTGAACTCTTCATACACAGCCTTGGCCACGGCGTCGGTTTAGACATACATGAGACGCCGTCTTTAAACCCGTTCAGCAAAGACGCACTGATGGAGAATGAAGTGGTGACGATAGAACCCGGCATCTACATCAGGAAAAAGTTTGGGTGTAGAGTTGAGGATACGGTTTTAGTGCTTAAAGATGGATGTAAAATATTGACATACCACGATCGAGATCAATAAACCAGCTACGTCACCTCTATTCGATAGGTGGAAATAGAATACTTTACATAAATATTCATATAGCCTATAATATTTTGATGATACGATGATGGCGGAAGTGTTTAGAGCATCCATATCGCTATTCATAATAATGAGCCCTTTTTCAAGTATACCGATTTTCCTCGCCGTGACGCGGAATGTTAGGAATAAGTTGAAGCCCGCCTCTCAAGCGATCATAGTCGCATCCGTAACACTGTTCACTTTTCTATTCCTCGGCCAGGAGATCATGGACATTTTCAATATTAGCCTATCAGCTTTAAAAATCGCCGGAGGCGTCGTCCTAACCATTTTGGGAATAGAGCTTGTACTTGGTACATCATTTATTAAAGCTGAAGAGGGAGATTACTCACCTGCTATTTCACTTATCGGTACGCCTTTATTAACCGGACCCGGTGTTATAGTTTCAACCATGATTTTTACTGAGGAGTATGGATATATAGTAACAGTGATTTCGGCGGTAATCTCCCTTACAGCTAGCTGGCTTATCCTTCTATGTTCTGAGTATATTGATAGGTTTATTGGAGATTTTTGGCGTGAAACTATTTCAAGGATAACAGGCTTCCTATTGGTAGCTATCGCCGTCGAATTTATTGTATCTGGAGTGAAGCTTACGTTGATAAGTCCCTAAATTAAACTTCATATTTTTAGGTAATGGTAGATTTTAACATGAGCACTAAACCATGTAGTCTTTGATAAACATATATAGCCATGAGGATTCATCAGCCTAGGCTTCCCTCGAGCTCATCGGAGTTCTCATCAACTCCTTGAAGAGCTTTTAAGATAGAGGAGGCCTTTATCCGAAGACACAAATTCACAGTTGTGTTTAGCCGCCTATCTATTTTCAATCCGAGAAGGACGGATTCGCATATCTATCAAAGACTACGTAACTTAGAACCCTTGGGTTCTAAGTTAGAACCCTATGGTTGACCAGTATCCCTATCTTAGCGGAGTATGCTATGCTTACGCTTCAATTGATGGAGTTGTAGCTGTCGAGATGGTTGCCGGGCATACTAGCATGGATGGGGTGTACACTTGTAATATGTAGGACAACATTATGTTCCTCAAGGCCTAAACGAAGACTCTTTTATGACATACATTACAGTGTCTACTAAGGTTAAGAGGAGCCTTGTGGAGAAAGCTAAAAAATATGGAGTGAATCTCAGCGAGGTTATGAGGAGGGCTCTAGAGAAGGAAGTGCGGAAGAGGGAGGTTGAATGGGCCTTATCGGTGATGGAGGAAATCTCACGTAAAGCGAAGCTTGATCGTGAGTCAAAGGAGCTTATTAGAGAGTACAGAGATAGGGGGAAGAGTTCATGAAAGTAGTCTTAGATGCAAGTGCTGTAGGGAAGTGGTACCTGATTGAAGAGGAATCCGAGGATATGAGAAAGCTTAGAGATGAGATTCTTATAGGTGAAGTGGAAGCTCACGTACCAGAACTAATATTCATAGAGCTGGCAAATCTTCTCAGATATGCAAGAGGTTTAAGCCCTGAAGATGTAGTTGAAGGTGTGAGAGCTGCCACGAGTATTGGATTAATTATGCATAGGTTCGATGAGCTTCTGGAGAAAACCGTCCTTAAGCTGGACTCACATATTTCTTGATATGGAAAACCAATCATAGAGATGAAATTAAGATTGTCTTCCTAATGACGACTTGACACGCTTACTCTTAACACTTCTCCACCCACCATCGATAAACTCCAAAATCACCCCAAACTCATTATTCGTAAATATCCGACCCCTCACTACCCATATTACTTCAGCCTAAAGGCTTTAGACAACCTTGAATTCTGAACCCGTCTGGATTGAGCAGGAGCAACTTCTATCTAAAGGTATGTTTCTAATTGTTTCTCCAAGTATCCTCATGACCGTTTCCCTCTTCACAAGAGCTATGTCCGAGACTTCTCTACTCGTTATCCTGTTCTGCATACCAGCAGCCATGTTTGACACTATGCATAGAGAGGCGTAGCATAATCCCAGCTCTCTTGCTAAAGCTGCTTCAGGGCAACCAGTCATACCTACAACATCCGCCCCTAAAAGCCTGAACATCCTTATTTCAGCAGCCGTTTCAAACCTAGGACCCTCCGTACAGACGTATGTGGATCTATCCCATACAGTTTCACCCAGCCTACGCGCCGACTCTACCAGAAGACCTCTAAGCTCTTCACAGTATGGTTTTGTAAAGTCTACGTGAGTAACTGGTTGAACGTCATAAAACGTATAATGTCTACGCTTGGTGAAATCTATCAGATTATTTGGAACCGTAAGATCACCGGACTTCATAATAGGATTTATAGCGCCTACAGTATTAACAGCAAGCAACCTTTCAACTCCGAGCTTCTTCAGAGACCATATATTAGCCCTATACTCCACCATATGTGGGGGATTTTCATGTTTAACACCATGCCTTAAAACAGCTAAAGTCTCAACACCGCTAATAAAAGCTCTAGAGACAATGACCTTCTTAAAATTAAACGGCGTTTCAATTTCAATCGTTTCAAAGGGCTGTAAAGCCTTCTCAAAACCAGACCCCAGAATCACGGCATGACGTATATTCCTCAAGCCTCTTCAGCCCTCCAAATCTTCATAAACCTATCCCTAGATTTATGAGCTATAAGCGTTGAAGTTACTATGAGAACGGTTGCCAGTATCACCCAGAAGAAGAAGGCTATAGCCGCTGGGTGGAATATGGATGTTGGAGGAGCTTTTATCAGAGGCACCGAGTTAGCTATCGTCCCAAATATCATAGCTACTGAAACGATGCCTACAATATCTCCTAGGAATTTTAAGCTCCTGTTTATGTAGTCGTATATCGCCTTACTGATGAGCAGTGTTAAGAAGCCTGCTAGAAAGAAGCCTAAGACACCTTCGATAAAGCTTGCGACTATTATATTAGAGAAGTTTATGAGGCTTTGAATGTCCGTAAGTTTCTCCACGGGGACGTTTGCAATAACAGAAGAGGAGCCTTGTGAAAAACCTAACCCACACATTATGAAACATACCACGTATCCGAAAACCCTTATGAGTATGGAGGGCTTCGATGAAACCTCCGAGACTATGTAACCTATGGACTTATCTACGCCGAAACCCTTAATGAATAGGGTTAAACCCACAACCATGAGGATCACGGTTAACGTGTAAGGTATGAGCGGGATTTCAGGGTAGAAGAGGGCTAACATGTACAAGATTGAAAGCGATAAAACTATTAAACCCGGAATCCCTAGAGTCCACTTAGTATACCTGGGGTCTTGAATAAGCATACTTAAATACCTGGTCAATATATACCAGCTGGTTTCAATAGACTCACTATGCTTAACCGCAAACCTTCTAACCGAAATTATCGGAACCTGAGACTGTATTATCGGCGAAATCTCCTGATCTGTATATCCATCGGAGACCAATATAGCCGCATCGGCCGGATATACTCTGAGAGTCTCCCTCAGAGATTCAGATATCCGTCTATCCGCTTCAATCCCACCATTCTTAAAACCAGTTAAAACGGCCACTTCATAGTCACTAGACTTATCTTTAGATTTCAAACTATCCATTATACGTACGGCTTCAAACATAGCATTTGCATCAGCCTCTTCAGGATCATTCATTATAAGCTTTAAAGCAGCTTCAAGAACCTTCTCCTTTCCAACAACTGGAGATTTTACACCCGTTTTAATACCTAAATCATCATCTCTATCTATACATAAAACAAGAATTTTCATAGATTTCCTCTCAACTTCCGTCATTAAATTACCCCCATATCTTCAGCTTCAGCCAAAATTTTAAGCTCTTCAGACGTAATTCGTTCACCTTTTCTAAGTTTATCTAGAACAATTTCAGCATTTTTAATTAAGATAGATTTAGCTTCATCTTCAACCCTCTTTTTCTCTTCAGCCTCTAAAGTTTTAAGCTCTTCAACTATCGCCTTCTCCTCAGCTCTCAATTCATTTAACTCCTTAACCTTCTGAAGAAGATCCCTATGGTAATTGTCAGCCTCCTCCCTTAACGATTTAATCCTTTCATCAAGTTGAATAATAGCTTTTTTGATATTCTCTCTTTTACTATTTACCTCTTCAAGATTACTTCTAATCGATTTTATTTTAATCTTAATCGCTTCTCTAGCTGCTTTAAGCTCCATCAAATTCCCCTTAAGCTTTAAAACCTCCTCCTGCTGCTTTACCTCCCTCTCCAACCTAGCAATCTCACCCGCGATCTTTTTTTCAACCTGCAGATCTGTTGGAGTTGTCTGAAGCTTCCACTCCAACTCGGAGATGCGTCTTCTAAGCTCCTTCAACGGAACACTAGAACCGCTAATTCCAGCTTTAACTTCACCTATAAGCTGTCTAGTTTCCCTAAGCTTAGAATATTCAGAACTCAATTCCCCCTTTAAACTGGATATTTCTAAGCTTAAACGCTTATACTCTGATCTAAGCGTTTTGATTTCCGCAATAGCTTCCCTAATTTCAGCGTTTAGTTTATTACGTTTCTCTTTAACCCGTCTAACATCTTCCAACAGGCTTCTACACCTACTAGAAGCTTCTTTCAACTTAGAAATTAGAAGACCCCGTTTTTTATCCAACTCCGATTTCATCTAGTAAAAAAATATGGGAGGCTTTAAACTTAAAGGTTTAGCGAGAGGCGGTAGTTGTAGACGTGTCTGGTGTCGGAAGCTCCGGAAGTTCTGGAAGCTTCTCCTTAAGCCTATGCTCAGCCACAGCCGCGGCCTCCTCAAGCACCTTCTTAGCCTCTTCATTAGCAGCTTCCATATCAATGCTCATACCAGTGGCTTCACCGACTTCAACAACCATCTTGCCGATTTCATCACTTATTGCACCTATCTCATAGCTAACTTCAGGTATAACCCCAGCCAAGTCTTTCTGAATAGCTTTAAGTATACCGGCTACTGGGACTATAGCGGCTGCTGTTTCACCCAGCTGATGAACTGTCTCCAACCTCAACAGAGCTTTCTCAAGTGCTAGTTGCGCTCCCAGAACCACTTTAGCCATTTTACGTGCCTCTGCGCATTCGTTAGCGTAAAGTGCTGCTCTAGCAGCATCACTCTTCATATGGGCGTTAACGCACTTTTCGAAGAGGTCTCTTTCATGACGCTCCATTCTCATAGCTGCTCCTTCAATCCTCGAATACTGCACTTTAAGTCTATGGATAGCCATTGTAAGCCTTTGCTTTAGAGGAGTTCTTTCGAATATTCTACCGCCTTTATCCCACTTCTTAATAGACATTCTAAACGCCTCGTAAATACACCGAGACGAGCATTCTTTAATGAATTGTTTAAAGGAAACTGTAGAATAAACATTTGAAAACACATGAAGTTTAATCGTTTCAATATATTTCCACAAGAGTTGTTGTGGAAATATATAATACTTCTAGCATTACGTAAGTATTATCAGCTTTATTTTTAAGGTAGCTTTTTCAAAGAAATCTTGTATGCGGAAAGTCATAACACTTTTAACAGATTTCGGATCATCAGATCCATACCCAGCCCTTATGAAGGGGGTCATATTAAACATAAACCCTGAAGCGACCATTGTTGACATCTCCCACTCTATAGATAAGTTCAACGTTAAAATGGGAGCGTTCATATTAGCATATGCCGTCGATTATTTTCCAGAGAAAAGCATTCACATAGCCGTAGTGGATCCAGGCGTTGGAACAGCTAGAAAACCGTTAATTGTAGAGTGTTTTAAAGGCTACCTAGTAGGTCCTGATAATGGCCTTTTAATACCAGCTGCTGAAAAACTCGGTATAAAGGAAGTATATGAGATAGATTTAAGTAAAATTTCAACCAGTTATACTTCCCAGACTTTTCACGGTAGAGATGTCTTCGCCCCCGTAGCCGCTAGGATATCTAAAGGTGAAAGCCTAGATTTACTCGGAAAGCCTTACAGCAACTACGTTAAACTTACCCTACCAAAACCAAAGGTGACAGGTGGATACATTTTGGGTGAAGTTCTATATGTAGACGGCTTCGGAAACGTAGTAACAAACATAGACGATTCAGCCATTAAAGCGCTGGATATTAAAATTGGAGACTTTCTACTTATCGAGACCGTTGACGGCAGTTTCAAAGTTAAACTCGCAAAAGCCTATGGAGATGTTGAACCGGGATCCCCGTTAGCAATAATCGATAGTTTTGGAAGGCTTGAGTTGGCTGTAAATTTAGGTGACGGAAGTAGGTTTTTCAAATTGAAAGTAGGTAACACCATGAAGATAAGTACAGTAAACAATATATCAAGCTGAGTAGAATAATTTTACTTAAAATCCATGAGCTTGGTAAGACGGCTACTTAAATTACTGGGGATCTACCGGCTTTACCTATGGTGGTTGAGGAGGGAAGTTAAAGATGGAAATATTCCAAGCCATGTCGGGATAATTCTCGACGGCAATAGACGGTGGGCTTACAAGCACGGCTATTCTCCATGGCTGGGGCATAGATTTGGAGCTGAGAAGGTTGAAGAAGTCCTTAAATGGTGTCTCAATCTCGGAGTCAAAACAGTTACACTCTACGCGTTTTCAACTGAAAACTTTAAGAGGCCTTCACGTGAAGTTGAAGAACTGTTTAGGCTTTTTGAGGAGAAGCTTAAACAACTTCTCTCAATCCGTGAAATACACGATTACCATGTTAGAGTCAAGATTATAGGCTCATTAGAATTGTTACCTGAAGAGCTCAGAAGACTCATCGAAGAGATCGAGGCTAAAACAGCCAACTATGGAGAACGTTGGCTTAACATAGCCCTGGCATACGGTGGAAGGAGGGAGATAGTAGATGCCGTTAGGAAAATAGCTAAATTCGTAAAAGAGGGCTCCCTGACCCCTGATGAGATAGATGAAGAACTTTTACAGAAATTCCTATACACGGCCCACCTACCGAACCCGGAGCCCGACTTGATAATAAGGACAAGCGGCGAGGAAAGGTTAAGCGGTTTCCTACTATGGCAAAGCGCATACAGTGAGCTGTGTTTTCTAGAGGTTTACTGGCCTGAGTTCCGTGAAATAGACCTGCTCAGGGCAATTAGAGTATACCAGAATAGGCAGAGAAGGTTTGGAGGATAGAATATGTAGGCGGATTTAAACTTAAGAAGGAGAAGACCTCTAAGTGAAAAATTGGTGTAGATTTTGGCGGAGCTTAACGAGGAAATTTTAAAGCTTATAAATATGATATCTGACGAAACGCTAAGAATACTTGTACTAGACCTTTTAAAAAACCCAAGTCTTAAGCTTACGGAGGGGGAGCCTAAACTCACAGCATTTGAAGATAGTTTAGGCTCCGTAGGCTTCCATCACTCATATAAGGGTGGATTGTTAGAGCATATGATTTCATGTAGCAGAATAGGCTTAGCGATTTGCCGGGTAGTTGAAGAAGTATATGGTTCTAAAGTGAACAGCGACTTTGTTCTAGCGGCAACCCTTATCCACGACGTATACAAGACAGCCTTTTACGATGAAAACTCGCCAACAGGTTTAAGCCAATTGGGTGAGAGAATAGACCATCATACGCTCATAGTTTCAGAGCTTATAAAACGCGGTTTTCCACTGGAAGTAATCCACGCAGTTTTAGCAATTCATGGACAATACGGCCCCATGACTCCGAAAACCGTTGAAGCATTAATAGCCTACTTAGCAGATCAAGCCGACTCAACACTATGCGATAGAGTCTTAAAAGCCGCTAAAAACTTAGTTAAAATCACAACGGGAGAGGAGCCTAAAACATTAACGGCAAGGGAGGCGTTTTCAATAATACTTGCTAAGCAGAAGGGTGGATGGGATTCGCTTAAGGAACTACTGTATAAGAACATTGGCTAATGATAGAACACAACCTTTCAAAAAATCGAAGTTAAAGTTTGAGGTTGGAAGTAAAAGAGAAGACCTAATGGAAACTATACGATAAGTCTTAAACTAAAGTTTATATATAGATTTTACCAACCTTATAACCCGGTTGCCGGCCATAGGGTGTGGGTCCGACCCGTTCCCATTCCGAACACGGAAGTCAAACCACACCACGTCTCCCTCTTCCCTAGTGGGAGACCCTAGGAGAGGGGGGAGATGCTGGCAACCATTACAGTGAACGTTTATATCTTAATGCGTTTATTGATAATTTAGGAATAGCCCATGAATTCAGAGTCAGTATTGCAACAAATCTTATCTTCTGAAGGAGATAGACTGGGATTTATATTTCAAGCCATATTCATAGCATTGTTCCTATTCAGCATATTTTATGGGCAGAAGTTCCAGATTTGGATGATGCTTAAGAACGTTGAAGTCGGACTTAATAGGATTAAGAGAATGAGAGATAATGCTAGACAAGCAATATTAGATTTATTGAGACGATTTAACAACGACCCTGGTTTGGAGAGCGCAATCGATAGGTTGCTTGAATACTTTTGGATCCCTCCTACATCTATAGATCCATTTGGCATTGTCGGCAAAATCGACCATCTTCTCAACATAAGAGAGAGGAGATTTAGATGGGAACTTAAAAGCATAGCGCCAAATGTTGACGATAGTAGGCTTAGAAACATTGAAAACCTTATTGAAATAGGCATCTCTCTAGATCAGATATATCGTGTGATGAGACACTACTATCTTCTAGGTAAGAAGACTATGAGCCTCTTCTTAATATATCAAGCAGAAGCCCTCATGCCGACAGTTCTTCAGGAGGCTGAGGCGCTAACGGATGCCATCAAGGCTTTCAGCACGGGTCAACCTATAGGTGATGGTGTTGGAAGCCTTGTAGCCGCACGATTTATGTATGGTGCTGAGAAAAAACCCATATCGGAAGACACGGTCATGGCTGAGGTCGAATTTGAAGGGAGGAAGCTCATAGTCGTTAAAGCACTCGGACCTGGGGGAAACGTCGGTAAACCAGGTGAAGCTGTTGAAAAAATCTTAGACGGTGGAAGGATAGCCGCCATAGTAATGGTGGATGCCGCTCTAAAACTTGAAGGTGAAGAGGTCGGTGAAGTCGCAGAGGGGGTGGGTGCGGCTATTGGAGGAATAGGTGTTGACAAGTTTAAAATAGAGGAAGCTGCTAAAAAGTTCAACGTTCCACTTTACGCCATAGTTGTGAAAGAATCTATGTCTGACGCTTTATCTACGATGAAATGGGATATATATGTCGGCGTTGAAAAGGCAATTAACAGAATTAAACGGCTTATAAGAGAGAAGACGAATGTTGGAGATACGTTAATACTGGTAGGTGTAGGTAACACGATAGGCATAGGTCAATAATACTGGGAGGGTTGCTATGCCTGCGAAAAACAGCATAGGTTTTCTTATCGTTTTCCTCTTAATGGCTGCTCTAATTACGTGCAGCATATTCTTCCTCTTCCTGGCTGTTAAAGCTTATTCTCAAGGCTTTGAAGAGACAGCCCTATACTACTCTATGGCTGGGCTAATGGGTTTAATAATGTCAACATATACCTTGTCGAGAGTTATTCGAAGAAGGCCTTTGATCTCAACGACTTTAAACTACGAAGTTCAAACATTTCTACGGTGTTTAAAGTGTGGATTTTCAAATACTAGAGGCTTCGCCAACGGAGATTACGTGTTGGGCTTTGGTGATAAATGTCCCCACTGTTCAACACCTATGGTCATACTTGCGATATATAGAACAACTTCTAAAAGGGAGAAACGGTGAGCTGTCCACGGCTATAAGCCTGTGGACTTCATACTTCAATTTAAAGTGGAAAACCTGTAAGCTCTATAACGCCGTCTTCTACAACCAACACTGTTTCTTCAGCTTGAGCTACAAAGCCCCCGCTGACCTCTAGAAGAGGCCTATAGTTTTTTATTACGTTAAAGTTTTTCAATTTAGACCACGCATTTTGAACATTATACTCAAAGTTCATAGCGTAAATCCACCTCTCGGTAAAAGGCAACCCTCTAAACTTACTCCATAGTGTTTTTAAAAGAATATTCGCCTCAGTATTTCCAACCTTCTTGTAGGATAGGCATCTGTAAATTGTCGGCTTGCCAGACTCTATAACTGTTCCATCAGCCCAACGCTCTGTTATAAACGGCTCGACCGCATAGACGCCGTAGAGTTTAAACTTTCCACCCTGTAATGGGACGTTCGGTATTGAAACGCCAGTGTGTAGATTATACCTGGCGACCTCATGGCCGGATAGGTTTTTTATCGTTTTTAAGCCATACACGTCAGCTACTCTAGAGACAGCCTCACCTATATCATATACGCTGACGGATGCCCTTATACACTTTAATGCTTTCCTCAACGCCTCTTCAGCCGCTTCCTTGAGAAGCATATACTTCTCATCTAAAGCCACTGTGATGGCAGTATCAACTATATAACCGTCTACATGCACACCTAAATCCACCTTAACTATAGACTGTTTCGGAATCTTTAACGGATCCATAGGCACAGCAGTATAGTGTGCCGCAACATCATTTATGCAAATGTTACACGGAAAGGCAGGCTCTCCACCCTGGCTCTTTATAAAACCCTCGATTTTCTCACATAAATCTAACACATTAGCCCCGCTTTTAACAATAGACGCGGCGAAGGCCCTCGCCTTTTTGGCGATCTCTCCAGCCTTAAAGTAAGGTTCGAAAACATCCATATAGACACCTATGGGCCCGCCGGGACTCGAACCCGGGACTTCCCGCTTTCTACGCATTTCTCCGCAGGCGGGTGTCCTATCCGTGCTAGACGACGGGCCCTATAGGTATCTTTCAACATCTACGTAAAAACTCTTTCTTTTAAAGACCTTCTCTAAAATGGTTTAAATTTAAATAAGCTAATATCGATCCTTCTTAGAAAGCTTAGGCTTTACGTATATACTGAGGAGACTTAAGATTTTAAGTGGTTGAAAACGCTCCGAGGGTGGAAAAGATGTCTAAGATATGGCTGAGCCGTATTTTTAACTAACATTAAAAATAGGACTGAAGTTTTATGTAAATTTAAGCTCCGGCATGTTTGACCAAACATATAAGTGTTGTCCTAAACTTTAAGTAGAACTAAAGCCCAATCTAATTGGGTGTGAAATTTCATGTCGTTTTACAGATATGTAGATTATCTGCTTAAAGAGAGGAAAAATCTTGAGGAAAAACTTAAGACTTTAGATAAAGCGGAGGTTATAAGATTTGGTAGACAGCTTATAGCAACTTATCAGCAGAGCCTTCAAGGCTTCGACGAGTGGTTTACGAATTATGGAATTATGGAGAAGATGGAGCCTGAGTTGGTAAGGGAAATAGTTGCAAACCTTATGAATATAGGTTTTGAGCTTCTCAGATACGATAGAGACGTAACCATGATGTGGCTTGAGAGAGAGCAGAAAGAGATGAGGAGAAGGAAGGAAGAGGAAGAGAAAAAGAAACAAACTTCAATCATATGATTAAAAACGAAAACGGAATTAACGTATGGAGCCGCGCGTTAACTTAGCGCCACAGTTTGGACAATACATGTAGTTTATGGTTATAGGATGCCCACAGAATGGACATTTGTAAACGGTATAAACCCCTTCTACACGTGTAGGCTGAGCTACGCTGACGGCTAGAGACCTCTTAAACATATTGTAGATAGATAGTGCACCAGCTATTATGGGTAAAACTACACCTATCGGTACGATCCAGTATGATTGAGAGAGGTTTGAAGCCTGAGGGAAGGATACGTAAACGCTATCTATAGTGCTAAAGATTGTAGGCGCAGCCAAACCTATTGTAACGGCAATTGTGATCGAACGCACGTCTACTTCTCTCCGCTTAGACTCTTTCAGCAATATGGCTCCGCTTACAAGAACCATGAGGGCGGCTATAGATCTGACGGGGAATATTTCAATCCATCCTTGAAAAACCTCTCCGTTCATATTTGAGTAGGCGTAGCCTACTAGGGGAAACTCTAAAACTGTAAACGTTTCTTCCACCGAAGAACCGCGAACATAATAGTTTGTTACACCTATTACCATAGTCCAGGGTATTAAAAGCGATATAAACATTAACGCTCCAGCTATCGTAATGGCTCTATTGCTCGGTTGCCCTTTAAACCCCACAGGAAATCAGCTCCAGTAAAAATCAACTCTGAAATGATAGATAAAGGTATCTATTATTTATAAACTGAGGCATCCATAAATCCATTTAAGAGGTTTAACTGTTAGAAAAGATGAAAATAGAAAGTAAATATAAATAAGCGCACGTCTTTGACATGTAGTGATGTTTGAGAGCGTTTTAGAACGCTGTACTTTAACAGCCAGTAAAACCGCCCTCATAATAGTGGACATGCAGAAAGACTTCATACATAGCAACGGTAAACTCTACGTGCTAGGTTCTGAGAAAATAATAGCCCCCTTAAGGGCTCTTTTAAACAGGTGTAGGGAGAAAGGGTTAACCATAGTCTTTACACAAGATTGGCACCCTGAGGACGCAGTAGAATTCAGAATATGGCCGAAACACTGTATTGCAGAGACCCAGGGTGCGGAGATAATAGATGAACTGAAACCAAACCCAGGTGAATTCATAGTTAAGAAGGAAACTTATGATGCTTTCTTTAATACGAACCTTGAAAGTATCCTCAATAGGGCTGGTGTTGAAAACGTCATAGTAACGGGAGTAGTGGCGAATATATGCGTACTTCACACGGCTGGAGGTGCCGCTTTAAGGGGATTTAAAGTAGTTCTACCAGTGGATTGCATAGCTGCCTTGAACGATTTCGACCTTAAACTTACCATAAGACAAGTTTCATTCTTATATAAGGGGGTAATAACATCGAGTGAACTCATATCGTTCAATTCCTCCAAACCTCCTAGCTAAATTGATCTAGCATACGCATTTTCAAAATCCTCCGTCGAGTAAAACCCTATGAGGTGTAGGTTTCCAACGTGGACTCTCTTAAGATACCTCTTAGCTACTCTGTAGCATTCTACAACCTGTTCTATAGGAGTAACTGGTAGATCTCTCATCATATAGTTGGGGTGGAAAACTAGGAGAGAATACGGGATTTCAGGGTTTAGATCCGCTAGAAACTTAGCTATTCCCTCTACCTCTTTCGAGTCTACGTAGCCAGGTACGAGAAGCGTAGTAGCGGTTAAAACAGGTAAATCTGGGCGATCCATGTAAAAACGGTTATAAAGTGTCTCAAAATTTTCAAAAGCTCTTCTATTTGAAACACCACTTAAAGCAACGCTTAGAGAATCGGAGAATGCTTTAATATCAAACTTTATATTCCCACCCGTTTTAAGAGATAGTTCACCTGTTTCATTAACTAGAGTTTTATTACCACAACCATTCCATTCGAAGCATATCCTCAAAATCCTTCCAGTGGGAAGATTCTCGATGACGCGTTTTGAAGCATTTATAGCAAACGGTAGTTGTGGTTCTGGTGAACCTCCAAAGAAGCACCAACACGATATGCGTGTGTTCGATAGAGTTGCATAGATAAGCTCTTTAACAGTTACAATTCGTGCTTCTTCAAATCTCTTATGCGAACTGTTCTGACAGAATAAACAGTTGAAGTTACACCCGTAGAAGAAGATGGCAAGGTTATAATAGTCATATTCCGGACCCCTAGTATACGCGTACTTTGGATAGCCCGCACCTGTTCCAGCCGGGCAAAACCATGCACTGCAACAGTTTGTCACATGCGGATCGAGGTAGTAATATAACAGCGCTTTATCAGCATCCACGTACGATTTTAAACGCCCATTTTCAACCCATCTCAAACCGCAGAAGCCGACCTCACCGTTGCTCATAGAGCATTCATTTGAACATATGTTGCATTTAATGCCGTTTTGCGTCTTACATGGTTGTGATGGCAACTTATACTGTTCCCTAGCCTTTTTATGCGCATCTAAAACGACTTTTAAGCTTTCCCTAGAATTTTCACGTATACAGTTTACACAAACTCCTAAGTAGTTTGATATTAGTGGCGATTCCGACCCGCATATTTTACACTTCCCTGCGCGTTTGAATTTGAAGATAAGAGACATTTGAAAAAGTTACGGAGAAACGTAAACTTAAACGTATTTCTAAAATGTCGATGGTGGATTATGGAGGCGTTAACTAGAAAATAGTAAAACTGTTAAAATCGATATTGTATCAAATATTCTATCGTATAGATGGATTCTGGGGCGTTGAAAAATATAGTGCGGATGATTGCAACACATGGTTTACAAATAGAGCCAAAGGCTTTGGAAAAGCTCAGCGAATTTGACCAAGATACATTATATACAGCTGTAGATAAGATTCTGGACAAGGTCATGGAGAGGGGGGGTTACATCATAACTCTTAACGACGTTGAAGAACATTTTGAGAAAAGGAGGGAGAAAGTAGAAGTCTCCGTAGCCGTTAAGCAGGTTTTGGCTAGAGAGTTGGAGCCTAAGCTTGAGGTTTTATTCGACCCCACGGATAAAATCCACGGTGGAGACAGTGTAGAGAACTTCTACAAGTATTTTAAAAGTAGATTTAAGAAACTCGAGAAAATACTACGCAGGAGGATGGACGTTAGAGGCAGTACAACCATATCCGACGTATTGAAAGCCAGTCTGAAAAGCCACGTAAAGTTTATAGGAATGGTGACTGAAAAAGTCAAACGGAAAGGTTTCAAAATTCAACTTGAAGACCTCGAATCTTCAATAACCGTTATAATCCCTGAAAATTCAGATAGAAAATTGATTGAAAAGGCGCTTATTGTTTTACAGGATCAAGTCATATGCATATCGGGTATTAAAGTGGCAGAAGACGTCGTTTTAGCAGACGACGTCATATTTCCAGATGTACCGGATCATAAAGCTAAGAGAAGCGATGAAGAAGTCTATGCCGTTCTAACGTCAGATATGCACGTTGGAAGTAAACTCTTCATGGAAAAATGCTTTGAAAAATTTCTAAGATGGTTAAATGGCTTAGAAGGGTCTGAACCGTTTAGAGAGTTAGCTGGTAAAGTCAAGTATCTTTTGGTATGTGGAGATTTAGTTGACGGTGTGGGAGTCTATCCGGGGCAAGATAGAGAACTTGCCGTAGATTCCTTAACGCAGCAGTACAAAATCGTCGCAGACTATTTCGCTAAAATCCCAGAGTATATAGAGACTGTTGTCATACCTGGAAACCACGATGCTTCTAGACAGGCACTTCCTCAACCCGCGATCTTCAGGAAGTATTCAGAGCAACTTTATAGTTTAAACAATGTTAGGGTTCTTGGAAATCCATGCCGTATATCGATACATGGTGTAGACGTACTTATGTATCATGGTAGAAGTCTAGATGACGTAATAGCCTGTGTACCCGGGTTGACTTTCCGAGAGCCGGAGAAAGCCATGGAGATTCTGCTTAAAGCTAGACATTTAGCGCCTATTTATGGATTGAGAACGGCGATAGCGCCTGAAGCGGAAGACTATCTAGTAGTCGAGATGGAGCCAACTGTTTTCCACTCGGGACATATTCATGTAGCCAAACATAGATTTTACAGGAATAGTTTAATCGTGAACTCCGGTGCCTGGCAGGATCAAACGGAGTATCAGAAGAGAAATGGTTTGAAGCCACTACCCGGTGTCATTCCAATAGTAAATTTGAAAACCCTCCAAACAATCTACATCGATTTTAGAGGAAGTGGTCTTGAAGCAAGGGCGGAAGCCCTCTAGCTATAAGCTTCGCAACCCTTAAAGGCTCGGGTAGTTTTCCCAAACACGTAATCTCCCTTAACAATTGAGAGGCTTCGTTTAAAGTTAAACCTTGGACAGCTACGATAAGCTTTATAGAATCCAGAGAAAGCTCTACTGGAGCACTTTTATTAATTATCTGTAGCCGTTCCTGCCAGTCTGAAAATCTTGTTCTTAAAGCCCTCTCGACACGTTGAATATCCGGCTTACGGTCGAGTATGCACACGACTGGACATGAGGTTTCTTCATATATTCTATGGGCATCTATCAGATTGAAACCCGCATACGGCACTCCATGGAGAAGAATCAAGTCTAATATACCTGCTTTCGATACAAACGTTAGAGCCTTATCAGTAGCGTCTAGACCGTCGACTTTAACCGTATCTATGAAAACATCTTCCAGTAAAAAGCCATCCATAACAACGCCTATGAGAATGGCGTTATCTAACAGACGCTTTCCAATGGTGAAACATCCATCCTCTATCGCTAAAACCCTTCTATACAATTTTCATTGAAAACTCTTACTGATCTAATAGATATTTTTTTACCATTCTTTAAAGTTGACCGTTACATTAACGATTTAGGAGAATATTCTAAGATAAAGGTCAACCTTGGATCTCCGGTCAAGAAGGCCTTCACTGTTTTCAAAGGTATGTTAAGCTTTATTTGCTTAGAACGGCCATGCCGCCCAAGGCTTACAACTTTAGCATTTACTATCCCTAACGCATCAAGCTCAGCTAGCAACCCACTTGCCCTTCTCTGCGTTAAAGGTTCTAAACCTATTTCAGAACAAAGTTCCGTGTAAATCTCATATATGGTACCCGTCATCATGCGATTCCCTAATTCGCGCTTTTTCAAAAGGAAAATGCTCGATAGGAGAAGTTTGGAGTGGAGTGGAAGCGTTTTTAAGACTTCGAGAACTCTATCCTCTTCTATCTTGCCTTGAGCCGTTCTAACGTGATCCTCAAGAACACTATTCGCGCCATCTCTTTCAGCTATCTCAGCTGAGACCCTTAAAAGATCCAAAGCCCTTCTAGCATCTCCATGTTCAGATGCAGCTAGAGCCGCGCAAAGCCTTAAAGCGGCTTCGGTATAGGTTTTTGGTTTAAATGCAAGTTTAGCTCTATCTTCTAGTATATCGTAAAGTTCATCAGCAGTATAGGGTCTGAAGACAAGCTCTTCTTCACTTAAACAACTTAAAACTCTGGGGTCTAAGTAGTCTTTAAACTGAAGATCGTTGGATATACCTATTACCACAAGCTTGCCATACTCTGATTCTTCGTTTATCCTAGTAAGTTTGTAGAGTAATTCATCCCCATAGTTTTTGACTAGAATATCAACTTCATCGAGGACTATTATGAGAATGGCCCCCAGCATCTTCAACCCATTCTTAAACCGTTTAAAGACTTCACTTGTTGAAAGACCAGTGAAGGGAACGCTAACTCCAATGCTCTCACATAAATGTGTCAAAATTCTGTAATCTGAACCATCAGTCCTACAGTTTATATAGCAAATTTTTAACGGGTTATCAACTTCAACACTCTTCATTGAAAGATGTTTAAGGACATATCTGGCTACAGCAGTTTTACCAGTGCCAGGTTTTCCATAAATAAATATGTTTGAGCATCTATTTCCCTTAAGCGTCGGTGCAAGGATCATCCCAAGCCTCGTTATTTGATCTTCCCTATGGGGGAGAAAATCGGGGACATAGTCATGTCTAAGGCACTCCCTATTCTTAAAGATTGAAGACCCCTCAATATACCTATCGAAGATATTAGAGAGAGGGGATTTCTCCAGACTTCCACCTAAGTTTTTAATGAATGAAACTTATGATAAAAACTTATTAGTAGAAGAAAATGTACCTTCAAGTTTCTTTAATTAAACACTCCCTCACCCTAAGATTTCTCCTCCAGCTTCCTTCACCACATGAGAAAAGTTGTGAATATTATGTAAACTTATCTGTTAAAATAATTAAACTAGAAGATTTATATAAACAAGTCCCCCATTTAGATGGGGGAGAATTTCTTCAGAATTTCATTATCTACAGAAGAATTTCTAACGTCACTCATTTTCCAGTTGAAATCTAGGGGTCTGGAAGCTACCTTACAAATAGTCTAACACATTTCACAATTTCTTTCTCAAGTTAACTCCAAGAGAAAATGAACCTTTTCTTGTTAAAAATTATCTAATTTCTCTCTTTAAACGTTCACTTTTACTGTGAATAGGGAACCCCCCAATTTCTACTGGAGTTTTTGAAGAAAAATTCTAAAAGTTTCTTTTATTAAAGTCCTTCTTCTGTGAACCTGTAAATGAATAAAATTTGAAAATTTTGCTCTTTTTCTAAAAATAATGGTTATTTTTAGCTTTTCTTTTCACAGATTCTCCAGTAACTTTTTTACTTTCATTCTGCGAATCTATTAACAGATGCCTAAGTCTAAGCTAAAGTTTGAGGCTGAAGATGAGTCTGGTGGAAAATTGACAATAACTCTGGAAGGAGCCATATCTAGGAGTAAGATTCTTCAGATACTGGATCTCGTAGAGCTTATGGGCGGGCTCTCCAATAATAAACAATATAGCAATGAATCCGAATCTTCTACTAAACTCGAAAGGATTAAGAAAATAATAATGGATAAACTTGCAGTAGGCTGGTTTTCATCTAGAGATGTCCAAGCTGAATATGAATCCCTATACAATGAACAGATAAGACTAAGCACAGTTTCCACTTACCTTCAGAGGCTCCACAGTAGCGGCTTTCTCTTAAGATCTGGCTCTAGGGCCATGTGGACTTATAAGCTTAATAGGATGAATTTATCCCGTATTTCAGATTCCACCTAGACTAAATTCTGTTCCAAGGCTTTCCCTACTTCCATGCTGAGAAGGCTCGTTATCAAATCGATCTTAGTTATTATACCAAGAATCTTACCGTTTTCAACAACTAAAACGGCTGGGGCTCCCCTTAAAAATATTTGAAGAACCTCATGGATAGACGTGTTGGGAGCTATTTCTGGGAAAGGCCCCTCCATAATATCTCGAACGGTCATCTTGAAAAACTTCTTAAAGTCTTTCTCCCTAACCATGCGATGGATGATAGTTGACTCTTGAATTGCCCCAATGGATGTGTTATAGTCGTCTACAACTGGAAGCTGGGAGATGTCGTACTTCTTCATGAGTTTAACAACTACTTCAACAGGCTGTTTAGCGTTAACACAGATCACTGGTCTATGCATTATGTGACTTGCTACCTGTCCTTCTTTAATTGTCGATCCCTCTATAACACGTATTATCCTTCTGATTGTCGATAGACGTGGATCTACATCGCTTCTTTCAATCCTAGAAATCAGCGACTGACTTAACCCTGCTCTCTTAGCAAGCTCCTTCTGAGTTAGTCCAACGGCTTTCCTAAGCCGTCTAATAGTTTCTCCAGAGGGAATACTATGAGACATGGAAATCACAAATAGAGTGTCAATATTATGTCTATTGGAAGAGTAAAATAAAACTTATCTTTATAGAAAATTCAAACAACTATCTTAGTTAGAGATAAAAAACGATGAAAAAATAGTGAGTGGCTGGAAACCTGCAAAGAAAATGGGATACTACCACCATGGTTTAACTTCAGGAGGTTCAACTGCTAGTAGAGGTTTAAGATATGTTATTGCTTGCTTCACTCCAGAGTCTCTACTCATGCATGGATCTTCATGTTCAACTGAGAGAACATAGTTGTAGCCGATTTCAAGAAGAGCAGTTATTATACGTCGCCACGGCATCTCCCCCCATCCAACAGTTCTAAATCTGAATCCTCTTGCAACCTTATTCCATGGTCCTACTGACAAGACTCCAGATGCTGAAGCACTATGGGCGACTCTCTCAGAGTCTTTCGCATGGCAGTGGAATATTCTATCTTTTAACTCGTAGATGAATTGAACAGGGTCCATTCCCTGCCACATCAGATGGCTTGGATCGTAGTTGAACCCAGCTGATGGGTGATTTTCTGAAACTTCTAGGAGTTTTTTAGCTGTCTCCAAGTTGTAATTCATTTCCTGCGGATGGGTTTCATAAGCTATTTTAACGCCTTGATCTTTAGCTTGATCTAATATTGGAAGCCACCTATCCTTAAATAGGCTCCAATAGTTCTCCCAAATCTTTTCATTTGCAGGTGGAAACACGTACCACTTCGCCCAGTCTGGGCATCCAGTGAACGCGTTAACAACAGGTACATCTAGAGCCGCCGCAGCCTCTATCGTCGTTCTCAGTCTAGCCACTCCATATTTGACTTTTTCATCAGGAGATCCTTTAAACCAGTCATCTGTACTTTCATCTAAAGGTCCCAGTATAAGTTGCCCTTCAAGGTGATTACTTAAAGCAGAGATCGTTAATCCGTGTTTCTCAACCTTTCTCTTATATTCAGACGCCCCACCTTTCAATATTTTCTCAATGTCTATGTGGGCGCTTCCCTTCCAAGTAGCTATTTCAACTGCTTCATAACCTAGTTCTGAAACAAACTTCAAGACGTCATCTAGCGGCTTATCGTTGTATAGCACGGTGAAAATTCCAATTTTCATAGTTTTCCCCGTTAATCTTTTATTTCAGTATGAAATTTTAAATTTATCCTTTTAACAGAGAAACTCAGCGGAAGGTCCATGTTTAAAAACATGGATCAAATGATACCTACTCTGCAACTCCAGTCGTAGAGGGTGTCAACTGCTAAAATTTAAATTAATTTAAGCTATAGTTTCTAATGGTGTGATGTATGAGTGAAGAAGTGGGATTTGTCACAATGGCTAAGGTTGAACGGAAAGTTGAAGAAATTAAAAGCATAGGAATTGGTATACTCGGTTATGCTTTTATGGGTAAGGCACACGCACACGCATGGAAATCCATACCGACGTACTTCTGGCCTCCACCAGCACTCCCTAGGCTCGTAGCAGTATGCGGCAGAGCTAAAGAAGCTGTTTCTGAAGCTGCTAGAAGATTTGGGTTCGAACAGTACTATACGGATTGGAACTTACTCATTAAAAACCCGGATATTGAAATTTTCGACAACTGCGGACCCAATAACATGCATGCTGAACCATGTATAGCTGCTGCTGAAGCTGGTAAACATGTAATATCTGAAAAACCGCTTGGCAGAAATGCTGAGGAGTCCAGGAGAATGCTTGAAGCTGTTAGAAAAGCTGGTGTTAAGCATATGTGTGCCTACAATTATCGATTCGTACCGGCTGTCAGGCTTGCTAAGAAACTTATAGAGGATGGTTTACTGGGTAGGATTTACCACTTCAGAGCACGTTATCTTCAAGAGTGGATCATGGATCCAAACTTCCCGTTGGTGTGGCGGTTGAGAAAAGATATAGCAGGTTCCGGTCCCTTAGGAGATCTAGGCTCACATATAATAGATTTGGCTAGATTTCTGGTGGGTGATATCAAAGCCGTAGCTGCCGTTACGCGAACATTTATAAAAGAAAGGCCTCTACCTGAGGATCCAAGTAAAAAGGGGCTTGTAACGGTTGAAGACGCTTTCGCATCTGTAGTTGAATTCAATAATGGCGCTATTGGAACACTTGAAGCCACTAGATTTGCAGGCGGCCGTAAAAATTATAACAGTTTTGAGATAAACGGCGAAAAAGCCTCCGTAGAATTTAACCTCGAACGTTTGAATGAGTTAAGGGTATACTGGAGAGAAGAACCAGTTAAAGATATAATGGGTTGGCATGAAGTTCTTGTAACGGAGAGCTATCATCCATTCTACAGGTACTACTGGCCCCATGGACATATAGGTGGATGGGAGGATACGTTCAAGAATGAACTATACCATTTTCTAGACTGTGTAATTAATGATAAGCCAGTAGGCCCATATGCCGCTACGTTTGAAGATGGTTGGAAAGTAGACGTAATATGTGACGCTATACTTGAATCTGCTGAAACAGGTAAACGTATCCCCATCTACTATTAAATTCTTTGACTATACAAGGTAGTTTAAGATTTTAAGTCAGTTCCTCTATTATTTTTTCTGTGGAAATCAGAAAAGTCCAATTCAGCTCAGGCTCTCTTTTCATATCACTTCCCAAACCTTGGGCTTCACGTCACGGTTTAGAGAAAGGCTCTCCCCTTTTCTTAGAGGAGAGGGAAGATGGGGCTTTGGTTCTCTACCCTGTTGAGAGGATTAAAAACGCGTCTAAAAGTGTTCTCATCGAATTTTCTCCAGACGTTGAGAAGAAGATCACAAGCCGTTACTGGCTTGGATACGATTCGATTATCATAAAATCTCCAAGCGGTAGGATAGCCCTAGCAGATAGAGAGAGGATTAAAAGCTTAGTGAGAAGACTTATAGGTTTAGAGATAGTTGAAGAATCTACATCGTCGATAGAGCTCCAATGTTTTATAGAACCAGCTTCAGTTCCACCAGTAAAGGTTCTGCGGAGGGAGTACCTACTTACACTAGCGATGCTTAAAGACCTTAAAGACGCCTTAACAGATCATAACTTGCTCGAATCGATAATAGTAAGAGATGATGAAGTCGATAAGCTGTACTTCCTACTGGTACGTATTTTAAGAATGGCGATTCAAAACCCCTCATTAAGTAGCAGACTTGGCATCTCTCCACTGGACTGTATGGATTATCGTCTAGTTGCTTTCTTCATAGAGTCTATAGCTGACTGTATAGTCTCAATATCTGGGAAACTTTTAGGTGAACAAGGCCTCAATGATTTGACCGTTGAGAACGTTAAGGCAATGCTGGATGCGTTAACAGACATATATGTGAAGTCTATGGAGGCTTTCTTAGCCAAGGACTTCAGAAAAGCGGAATTTGCTAGAAGTGAGAAAGAACAGTTTAACCGTATAATGTCTTCGGTCGATCTGGGAAAGATGGCTGTTCTACTTCCTGAATTCACAAGGATCTGCAATATTTCTATCGATATTGCTGATCTGGTGATCCCTTAACCATACCTAGATATTCTCCACGATCGATGTCTATTTTTGAAAGCCCCCTAACGTATAAGACTGGTATTCTTAATCTTGTCAATCGTTTTCTAAGATTTAAATCATTGGTGGCTACGGGGATCCTCAATTTACACGCATACAGCTCTATGAGCGTATCTACAGGCTCTTTCACATCCACATCTACCAAGTCCACCTCGACTCTGCTTAGGAGTTGGATTGCAAGCTTAGCATAATGGCTCTTCCTATTGGAACCCGCGCTCAATCTACATATCTCATCGTAGACTGGCTTTAGAACAACCATTCTAACCCTTGAATTCAACCTTTCTTCTAGCCCCTCAATTATATCGATCTTTCTTCGAATACATTCAAGGAGAAAGCTAGAATCCACAATCAATTTAACCGTCAAATGATCACACCGTATCCTATAAGCCTCCATCTATCATTTATTCTGCGGCTTATTGCAACCCTTTGCCCTTTTGAAGCACATGCCGGCTTCTTAAGGCTCAGTGTTACGTGATTTTCTCTAACTTCTTTCACGATGCCAAGCGTTATGGCGGTTAAAATATTTAAAAGTATGGGCTCTCTAATTCTGATCCTTTCCACTTTAAGTTGTTTCGTAGCTCCAACCACTGTTTCAAAAAGTGAAACATCTACCGTTATTTCATTGACTATATCGGGTAGCATACCCGGTTTACCGAGTACGTTCCCAGCAAGACTATCAGCTTTAGTTAGACTTGGATCTAAACTTGTACCCACGCCCACCAATCCACCGCATCTAGCCTCCTCAACATCTAAGCCTCCATGTTTCAGTGAAACTATCCTAGTTATCAGAGGTTGAGCTACACTTCGGCCAGAATTATCAGTCGATATTGTCCCTGGACGTATCTCAACTTCATCTCCGACTCTAAGTACACCTTGAACTATCGTCCCTCCAACCACTCCTCCAGAAAGCTCTGCGGCTCTTGTTCCAGGTTTATTGACATCAAATGATCTTACTATATACATCATAGGAGGTTTCGTTGGGTCTCGTTTAGGTGTAGGTATGTACTTTTCAAGGGCTTCTATTAAATAGTCTATGTTAACCCTGTTCTGGGCAGATATGGGTATTATGGGGGAATCTTCAGCAATCGTACCTTTAACAAACTCCTTAATCTGTTGGTAGTTTTTCAGTGCCTCCTGTGGTGTCACAAGTTCAATCTTATTCTGGACAATTACAATATTCTTTACTCCTGCCACTTCCAAAGCAGCTAGATGCTCCTTCGTCTGAGGTTGGGGACACGGCTCATTAGCGGCTATGACAAGCATAGCCCCATCCATGACCGCGGCCCCTGAAAGCATAGTCGCCATAAGTACTTCATGCCCGGGGGCGTCCACAAAACTTACGACTCTGAGGAGTTCTGTTTTAGAGCCACAGTTTGGGCATACTGGTTGAGTTGAGTAACATTTCGGATGTGGACAAACTGGGCATTTATAAAATCCCGCATCAGCATACCCCAGTTTAATTGTAATCCCCCGTTTTATTTCCTCACTATGCTTGCTTGTCCAAACACCAGTAAGCGCCTCTACGAGCGTGGTTTTACCATGGTCTACGTGTCCTGCAGTACCTATATTGCACTCGGGGGTTTTTTCGTAGACTTTCGACATTTATAGTTCACTCGTATAAAAGAGAAGCGCCATCCAAATTGATAAACTTTACACTCTAATATACACAGCCATCCTCTCTTCGTG
>CAZMSC010000002.1:0-95736 GCA_964568845.1 uncultured Candidatus Bathyarchaeia archaeon
ATTACTTTTTAATTCCACTTTATTTTAGCCTTTGAAAACTCTTAGATAACGTTATACTAGTTGTAGGCCAGAAATAAAATAGGCCAAAACATGTCCTCTGGGAATTGTTTTTAGAGAAGTAGTAAATTGGGGCGCAGAGGAACAGATGCTTTAAACATCAATTAAAGGTTCTGACTGAAGTATGTGAAGCTTATTCCCAGCCTCCTAATGCTTTTATTATCTCTCTACAGAAGTATGGTAGACTTGCTGTCACCCTTAAAGTTATTAAGTTCTGATCTACAACTGCAGGTTCCATCTAAATATTCAGCTTTAGCGTTTATTACATTAGTAGCTCTCCTGAGGCTTGAGAGCTGAATATAGGATGTTAAACCAAGAACCTTGCTCCCCTCAAACACGTCTACTTCAACCAAAACCTTAACCAAAAGAACGTATAAACTTAAGTTGCTACATCCTAAACACTTTAAAAATATTTATTAGAGCGATTTAATCTTGCTAATGTAGGACTCTCTCTTCTTCAGAGGGAGACCGACAGATGCTCCCTAGGAGGTGTTACAAATGGGTGAGGAAGGGTATTCTGGTGAGACTTCCCATGGTGTTCCGCTACAGAGGATAAACGAATACATGTGGCGTATCCCAGAGTCTTACAAGCCAGGCATGACAGTCCCAGGCTTAATACTCGCCGATGAAAAGCTTCTGGAGAAGATGAGGTCCGATAGAACACTAGTTCAATGTGCAAACGTAGCCACACTACCAGGCATCTATAAATACAGTATCACGTTGCCAGATGGACATGAAGGGTACGGCTTCCCAATAGGAGGAGTCGGAGCCTTTGATGCTGAAACAGGAGTGGTAAGTCCAGGAGGCGTAGGATATGATATAAACTGTCTTCCGCCAGATGCTAAAGTTCTAATGGAATATGGATGCTGGACTCCAATAAAAGACTTATTGAAAGGAAGCCCGGTTATATGTCTGAATGGTAAAAAAGTCAGAAACACTAGGGTCGTTCTCAACTTCTGCAGAAACGACCGTCATCTTTATACAATAGTTACTAAGACCGGTATGAGGCTTAAGGCCACCTCAGACCATCCTGTGTTAACACCATATGGTATGGTTAATATTTCAGAGCTTAAACCGGGTGTGAAAGTTGCAACATACCCCTTTAGTGGGATCAAATATGAGAAGCCAGAACACTTCATTATACTCAACTGGGACGAGTTTGACGTTAATATTGCTAAAGAGCTTAAGGCAAGAGGGCTTTTACCGTTACATTCAGATAACCCGAAGTTACCCATTCTCATTAAGCTTCTAGGGTACTTTATCGGAGACGGTTCTTTCGACGGTAAAAAGACGTATTTCTATGGAAGTCTAGAAGGACTTAAAGAGATATCTGAAGACCTGGAGAAGCTAGGCTATAAGCCCTCAAGAGTCTTTACTAGAAGAAAGTCCAGTAAACTAAATGATAGAGGGTTTACTGGAGTCGAAAACTCCATTTTCGTCTCAGCGAGGAGTTTTAGAGCTCTTTTAGAGAAGCTTGGTGCTCCCGCAGGTAAAAAAGTGTCCGCTCAATTCACCGTTCCAATGTGGCTCAAGAGACTTCCTAAATGGTTGAAGAGGCTATTTCTAGCCGCCTATTTTGGCGCTGAAATGAATAAGCCTCAAACAGTCAACGGTTATAACTTCGAACAGCCTTTCGTTTCATTAACCAAGGATAAAGAAGCCGTCAATAGCGGGATTCAATTCTTCAAGGAAATAGCCGAACTTACTGAAGAATTTGATGTTAAATCCTTAGGCGTAAGAATCGAAGACCTTAAAAGTAAAGTAAGATTGAAGCTCGTCTTCTCAGAGAAGCCTGAGTCTCTGCTAAACTTATGGTCTAAAATAGGCTACGTTTACTGCCCAGAAAGACAGAGGCTGGCCCTTAGAGCCGTAAGTTGGATTCGGTTAAAGCTAAAGGTTGTAGAGGAAAGACGTGAGGTAGCTGAGACTGTAGTAGCACTACACGGCTCAGGCTCATCTACAAGTGCTATAGTATCTCAGATACAGTCAACCCGGGTTGACAGAAGATTCATTGAACGAAGCATGTATGAGAGTAGAGAAACGAGCCCACGTGTACCGTGGAATCTCCCAACCTTTGAGGAGTGGGCTACTGAAAACGCAGTTTCTGACATAGTGTGGGATGAAGTTGAAAGGGTTTACGTAGAGCCTTATGAAGGCCCTGTCTACGACATAATGGTAGAAGATGAAGCACATAACTTCGTGGCTGAAGGGTTTATAGTATCAAACTGTGGGGTTAGACTTGTTAAAACGAATCTTACGGTGAAGGACATTAAGCCTGTTTTAAAGCAGCTTACGGTTACGCTTTTCAGGAACGTCCCCAGCGGTCTTGGAAGTCGTAGGAGGGACTTCAGGGTTACTAGTAGAGATTTAGACGCGCTTATGGTTGAGGGTGCTGAGTGGGTTGTTAAACGTGGTTTAGGATGGGATGAGGATTTAGAGTACTGTGAGGAAAGGGGTAGTATAAGTGGCGCCGATCCGAGCAGGGTTTCAAACACCGCTAGGAGCCGTGGGGAGCCTCAGATAGGTACTCTGGGGTCTGGAAACCACTTCCTGGAGATAGATGTAGTAGACCGGATAGAGGATCCGGAGGTTGCTAAAGTCTTCGGTATTGAGTATGAAGGACAGATTATGGTGTTGATCCACACGGGTTCTAGAGGCTTCGGCCATCAGATATGTTCAGACTACCTTAAAGTCATGGAGAGAGCTATGCATAGATATGGAATCCGCACTCCAGATAGAGAGCTGGCGTGCGTTCCGGCGTCAAGCCGGGAAGGTGAAGACTACGTGAAAGCTATGAAGTGTGGTGTAAATTACGCATTTGCTAATAGACAAGCTATAATGCACTGGGTTAGGGAAAGCTTCAGTAGCATCTTCAAGGTCAGCCCAGAGGATTTAGACATGCATCTAATATACGACGTAGCACACAACATAGCTAAACTTGAAGAACACGTAGTAGATAATAAGGGAACCGAGAGGAAGGTTTACGTCCACAGGAAGGGTGCTACTAGGGCGTTTCCAGCCAATAGACCTGAAATCCCAGTCAAGTATAGAAACGTAGGTCAACCCGTACTTCTACCAGGATCTATGGCTGATTCAAGCTGGGTTTTAGTCGGTACGCCCAAATCGATGGAGCTTACATTCGGCTCTACAGCCCACGGTGCTGGAAGACTGCTATCAAGGGCTAAGGCCAAAGAGCGCTGGAGGGGGGAAGCAATCAAACGTGAAATGGAACGTCAAGGCATAATGGTTGAGGCAGCAAGCCTAAGCGTTCTAAGCGAAGAGGCATCTGGAGCATACAAACCATGCGATTTAGTAGCTGAAGTAAGCCATAGAGTAGGAATAGCAACAAAAGTCGCCAGGTTAGTTCCAATAGCTGTAGTAAAGGGTTAGATTTGGCTACAGAGAGTTGACTTGCGATATTTAGACCGTAAGCTTCTAACCTTTTAAAACACTTATCTCTTGCTTCAACGTTAATTATTCAAACATGCGGATTTATGGTACTCTTATCTTCGCGAGTTTCTCTGAATCCGAATGTAGCTCCCCACCAGATGCCCAGTTTGTTTTAGGTGTCTCATATATGATTATTTCCACAGCCTCCCTCGGTATCCCTACCTCCTCAAATGCCTGAGTAATCCCCTTAACAATTTTACGTTTACTCTCAATACTCATGCCAGACCAAACGGAGACTTGAACCACTGGCAGAACTATCACCATTAAAAAGAAGAACATTTAGACTATTTAAGACTACAACTGCTTCGGGCGTCGTCATTTCATCTATCTCTTGCTTATAAAGTAAGCCATGGTTTTAAATACTCGAAGAATACTACTTTAACCTCCGGGTACTCCTGCTTTAGGATTTTGGAGAATCTTCTAAGACCTATGTTCTCACTTACGCTATGACCAACCTCTATCATATCTACCCCCGCATTTAGAACGTAGCATTCAGGGTATTCATCCATTTCACCAGCTATTAAAACATGGGGTTTATAGCTTAGAAGAGTCTCTACGAAGCCTATGTTAAGGCTTAACCCTAAACCACTCCACGCAAGTCCAATTCTCTTAACCTTATGCTCCCTCCCACCAGTCAACCTCACGTTTTCCAGGTTAAGCCTCCTCTTAACTTCTAAGGCTAATTTTTCCACAGTAGTTTCAGCTACATCGTAATCCTAACATAGCCATGTCTCACAGACGGCTCAGGTAATTCTAAGGCTTCGGCAAAGCAGTCTAAAATACACATTCTATCTAATGTTCCATGAGCCCTAAAGACCGTTATATCATGCTCTGAAAGCATTTTAAACCTCCTACGGTTGACGCTCCAAGTTAAGTAAGACTCAAACTCCGTGTCTCTTTGAAAACTATAAGGGTAGAAGAGATCTTCATGAACAACCATAAGGTTACAATCCTCCACAGCCTTCTCTATAGCCTTCAATGTGGCCATCCGCGATACTAATATGCCTCTAACCTCTACATCCGGATTTCTAAACCGAAACCCCTCTTCAGACCCCAAACTTCCAGCAGACTTCTCAAGAAACTCTTTAACCTCTAAAGCCTTCATGAAAGATAGTAAAGTAAGCTTTGAAAATAATCTTTTCGCAATAGATTGTAGGCTTCAGCTGTACTCGTCAGTCAATATTAACTATCACATCAACGGCAATCTAACAGCTCTCCTTTCGCTATTGCTTCTATATACAGCCTCCACCAATTCCTGTGCTTTAACAGCGTCATCAACCGTTATGGAAACCTCTCCTCCGCTTTTCACAGCATCTATCAATTCGTCAAGGGAGTTTTTACCTATGCGTTCAAGATTCGGCTTAATCCAACCCTTCAAACCCCTACTGTAGTATATTAACCCGATGGAAGTCCTTATTAACGAGCCCCTATCCCCATAGATCTCTAATGGAGACCATGAAATGCCCTCAATCAACTGCGTCCATCCGCCATCAAGTATGCCTATAGCTCCCCTAGAGAACCTTATTACGCCGATCCCCTGATCGTCCACCTCATAATTTGACGTGAAATTCTCTATAAACCCCGTCACTTCAAGAGGTTCATCTCCAAGAATGTATCTGAGCAGGTCGGCTCCATGGATACATAAGTCGAGAAAACCTCCACCACCAGCCATATCCTTAACAGCAAACCACTCGCTCCATCCCTTAAACCACCGATCTATGGCTGCTGAATGAGCCACTCTAACTCTAACCATACTTATTCTACCGAGCTCACCGCTGAGTACTACTTCTCTAGCTTTAGCATTTTCAGGGTTAAACCTCGCATTAAAGCCTGTAGTGAATTTGACTCCACTACTCTTCACAACATCTCTTATTTCCAATGCATCCTTAAGATTTACACCTATAGGTTTCTCACAGAAGACGTGAATACCATTCTCAGCAGCCAACTTAACATAAGTTAAATGCTTCACTGTTTCAGTGTTTATTACAAAAATATCAGGCCTCTTCCTAACGGCTTCCTCAATCTTTCCGAAGAACTTTAAGCTGTATCTGTTCGCATAATATCTACCCCTCTCTTCATCATCGTAAACACCTACTACTTCAACGTCGCCGATTTCCATCCCCCTCTTCAAAAGTTGCTCAGTATAGCTTAATGCATGCCCGTGAGCATAACCAACTATTAACACCTTTACAACCATCTAACAGTCCCCCATCGACAGTCTGAATTGCCCTCTTTAACTTGTTCAACAATAATGGTTATAACTTTTTGCACAATTTACTCTTCGATCTATCAGTTTGACAGCAGTTTTGTAAACTTGCCCACTCTCAACCTTTCCTAAGAATAAAACTTCAAGTCTTTTCAGTAAGACATCTCCATAGACGTTATTCTTTAAAAATTGTGACACGTATTTACGGTGAGTTGCAAGCTTCAAAGTTAACTTTAATACGGTCAACATAATTCTAGCTTATACAAGTCTAATATGAAACATGCCTCTGAATTCAGAACAGCATACGTCAGCATTTTACTTCTAGGAATCGTAAGTTTGATGGGCGATATTGTTTATGAAGGTTCACGCGGCCTAATACCGGACTATCTCAAGTTTTTAGGTGCTACTGCTTTCATTGTGGGTCTTGTCAGCGGGCTTGGAGAATTTATAGGCTACGCTATGAGACTGGTCAGTGGTTTTCTAGCTGACACCACACGCGCTTACTGGTTTTTCATGTTTCTAGGCTATGGGCTAATCGTTTCAATACCGCTTCTAGGATTTTCAAACATCTGGGAAATGGCTGTAATACTGGTTTTACTTGAAAGGCTAGGGAAAGCGTGCAGATCTCCATCTAGAGATACCATATTGTCGATCGTAAGTGAAGGTGTTGGAACTGGTAAAGCATTCGGTATACATGAGTTTCTAGACCAGGTCGGCGCTGTGACGGGCCCTCTTGTAGTATCAGGCCTGATGTTCTACAGTAGCAACAACTATAACTTGACTTTCAGCCTCTTATCAATACCGTTTACAATGCTTCTCATAGCCTTAGTCTCTACATACTGGAAGATAAGATCCAAAGTAGTGGTTGAGTCGAAGACGACGCATATGAGAAGTAGGTTTCTTGGAAGACCCTTCTACATTTACACGTTAGCAGTTATGTTGAATACCATCGGTCTTATACCAGCCTCGCTAATACTGTACAAAGCCTCAGCAATCCTCCAGCCTGAGCAACAGCAATGGATAGTTCCTCTTATATACTTGCTGATCCAGGGGATTGATGCACCAGCAGCCCTGCTCTCGGGATATCTATATGACAGGTTTGGTATTAGAATTCTAATGCTACCGTTCATCCTCTCAATATTTCCACCAATATTTACCATGCTCAACACCGATTTAACGACGTTGATAATAGCCTCCATATTCTTCGGAGTAGTCCTTGGAGTGCAGGAATCGACGTACCGTGCGGCGGTCTCAATATTCACACCCGTCTCCTCTAGGGGGACGGCTTATGGGATTTTCAACGTAGCCTATGGAATAGGCTTCCTGATAAGCGGCGGAATTTACGGTCTAATAATGGACCTTCATATTCCTCTGATTACAACCCTACTCTTCGCAGTTTTAACTCAGACTGTAGCTTTAGTTGCTCTATTATACGCTCATCGAAACCTAAGTGGAGTTGAACTGGTGAAACAAACGGCTTAAGCAAGCTGAAACATACTCTACGTTTAAGTTAAACCTAATAGCTAGTTATATTATGTGTGTAGGTTCAAACTCGTTGCCATAGGAGGCACGTTCGACATTATTCATAAGGGTCATATAGAGCTTCTACGTACCGCTTTTGAAATTGGAGATAAAGTTATCATAGGGCTCTCAACGGATGATTTTGTAAAAAGAATGGGGAAGCACCATGAAGTTAAACCGTACTTTGAAAGATTAGAAAACTTAAGAAAGCTGTTAATCGATATGCGGGTGGACTCTAGGGCAATTGTCACGCCTATAGAAGACCCATATGGTCCAGCCGCATCAGACTCGGCTATAGAAGCAGTAGTTGTCAGCGATGAAACTCAACATAGAGCGTTTGAAATAAACAGGCTTAGAGAGGTTAAGGGTTTGAGAGCCCTCGAAATCGTAAAAATCTCTATGGTTTTAGCAGAGAATGGGAAGCCAATATCATCCACTAGGATAAGGCTTGGCGAAATAGATGAGAGTGGTAGACTGCTGAGAAAAAATAAATCTGTCTGATAGGTACAGTATAGACACGTGGGATACATCTACGATCTAGTGGTTGTAGGTGCTGGGACAGGAGGGTGTCTAGCCGCAAAAACCGCTGCGAAAAACGGTTTAAATGTATGCCTTGTAGAATCTAAGTCTGGCGAAAAAGTTGGGCTTAAAGCTTGTGGAGACGCCGTTGGAAAGCACCATTTTGACAACATAGGGTTGGCATATCCTACAGGTTCAGAGCTCTGCTGGGAGCTTGAAGGCGTTGAAGTAGTTTCACCAGACTTTGAAACATCTTTTAGAATAGCGGGTTTAGGCGCTAAAGCCTTTATGGTTGATAGGGTTGAATTCGGAAGAAGACTTGTTAAAGAGGCTTTAGATGCCGGTGTGGAATTTATGGATAAGACCACGGTCTTAGAACCAGTTATTGAAAACAACCATGTAGTAGCTGTTAAAGTTAAAAGCAACGTTTCCAATGGAATTTTAAGGGGCAGGGTTTTCATAGACGCCTCAGGCGTATCCGCGGTTCTTCGGAGAAATGCGCCTGAGGTTCCGGGGTTTGAAAAGACTGTGGATAAGGAAGACTTTGAAATAGCATATAGAGAGATCAGGGTTTTAGAGAATGAGATTGATGATAAAACGTTCGGCTTTATATACTTAAACCAGGAATATGCCCCAGGAGGATACTTCTGGCTATTCCCTAAAGGTTTAAACATAGCCAACATAGGGTTGGGCGTTCAATTTTCAAGAGCAAGTATGGAGATTAAGAACTACTTCACGCGGTTTATTAAGGAGAAACTTCCGTGGCTCAATAAAGCTGAGGTTTTAGATGGAAGAGGAGCGCCCGTCCCAACTAGAAGGCCGCTGGACAACATGGTTTCAAACGGTTTAATAGTCATAGGTGATGCTGCTTGCCAAGTCAACCCAATTCACGGTGGAGGTATGGGGCCATCCATGACTGCTGGTAAAATCGCTGGTGAGGTTGCTGTGAAGGCTTTGGAGAAGGATGATTTAAGCTACAGGGGGCTTTGGGACTACAATGTAGCATACATGAAGGGTTACGGTACTAAACAAGCATCCCTTGACGTTTTCAGAATTTTCCTTCAAAACATTTCAGATGATGAGTTAAACTATGGTATGAGCCGAAAGTTGATAGCTGAGGAGGATGTTTTAAAAGCTAGCCTCTATGGCGAAGTTAAATTATCGATAACCGATAAAACCTTAAGGTTTCTACGTTCAGTGGGTAAGATTAACCTCGTTTTGAGACTTGGAAAAGTAGCAGAATTGATGAAAACCGTTAAACTACATTATCAGAATTTTCCGGAAAACCCCGAAGACTTTCCGAAGTGGTTGGAGAAGACGAGGAAGTTGGTGGAAGAGTATAAAATGGTCGTCGGTATGGGAAACGTTTAACAATTCGCATGAGCTATTAAACGTAGTGCAAACATGTCTTCCGAGGAATTTGAAAGGGAAAAGGAGAGGCTTATAGAAATATACGTCAGAGAAGGTATTCTAAAGACGAAATCTGTCATAGAGGCGTTCAGAAGAGTCCCGAGAGAGAACTTCATACCCGAATACTTGAAAGAGTACGCATACGTCGATACACCGTTACCTATAGGCTATGGTCAAACTATATCTGCACCACACTTCTAGCCTGGCGGCTAGAGGGGTGATACATGGTCTGTATAATGAATGAAGCTCTTGAGCTTGAAGTCGGTTTGAAAGTGTTGGAGGTTGGAGCTGGCTCGGGATACCATGCATGTACGATAGCTGAAACAGTCGCGCCATCAGATGCTCCTAGGGAGAAGTGGGGTCACGTCTGGACGATTGAGATAGTGTTTGAACTCTACAAGATGGCTGAAGAAAATGTACGTAGAAACGGATATTCAGATAGAGTTACAGTTATACATGGTGACGGGTCCTTAGGCCATCCCGAAAACGCCCCCTACGACCGTATCCTAGTTACAGCCGCAGCTCCTGAGATTCCTGATACGCTAGTCGAGCAGCTTAAAATAGGTGGAATAGTGGTTATCCCTATTGGAGCGCCCGGCGGTTTCCAAGAACTGGTTAAAGCGTACAAGCGAAGCGACAGATCTGTTGAAACATTACATCTGGGAGGTGTAGCATTCGTACCTTTGAGGGGTAGGAAAGGCTGGAGAGGATGGTGGTGACGGGGCCTCAAGTCAGAGAGTTTATACTGGCTAGAGGTCATCCAAACATAACGGCTAAACATAAAACCACGTTCGAAATAACTAAAGACCCTTATGTAACGCCCAGGGGAGATTGCATAATAGCTGTTTCAGCGTCGAAAGCAGCCTACGATTTAAGTCGGGAATTTAAACATCTTATTAAAAACGAGAATACACTTGTAGCATTCAAGCTTGAAGTCGGACCGTTTACTTGGACAGTTAGAGGATATGGATCCGAGAGAATGACTTTGACCGATGTAAAATCCATGGTTTTTAGGAGAAGCCAGTACATATGTCCTAGAACTGTTATGACCAAGGCCAACGCGTCAGCGTCCAATGTACCTAGGGAAATACTGCCACTTTTAAAAAACCCAGATACGGTTATACGTATAACCCTTGAAGCCTCCAGACAGTAGTCTTATTCAGCGGTGCACATTTAAAGCAATTTTCCGACTTTATTCAACTATAGCATCAATAACTATATGATACCTCCTAGGTGCAACCTCTCTAACAATTCTCATTTTAGCGGATTTTACAGATCTCCCAAACTTTTCAACGTTTTTATGGAAATCCTCTAAAACACCATATTCCAAATCGCTTTCTGGACGAAACTCATAGTAGTGTATTGCTCCACCTGTTCGTTTAAGTGCGTCGCATGCGGTTTTGAGAAACATTCCGGCGTAGGAGGGATTATCCATTATAACTCTATCGAACATACTCTTTAAGCCGGACTCTACGATTTTAGTAACATCTCCTTCAATCGGTATCACCTTATTCTCAACTTTATTCTTCTCAATATTATGCTTGAGATATTTAACGGCGTTAGGGTTTAAATCGACAGCGTAGACTTTACACTCTCTAACCCTTTTAGCGATTAAAATCGCATAGCATCCAACACCTGTAAACATGTCCAGTATCACCTCATTCGGTTTAACCATAGACGCAACCCTTAAGCGTTCATAGCTCAACCTAGGGCTTACATATACTTTAACAGGATCCACTAGATATACACATCCATGCTCTCTGTAAATTGTCTCCGTTTCACCGGAGCCCGCTATAACCTCATAACCTCCAACCCTGAAAGCTCCAGCTATCGGGCTACTTTTCACTAAGACTGTTTTAATATGTGGGTGGATTTTGAGAACAGCCTCCCCAATGGTTTTTACGAACGGCCTCAACTCGTCTCGAACCTGTATGACAGCAACTTCACCTATTAAATCCATTGAAGATGGTACCAGGTTGAGCAATTCATCTGGAATTAAGTTCTTCAAAGCATCTCTAACGCTGGCTGTTTTAAACCTAGGTTCGAATACATCTACCTGCAGGATTGACTTAACGCGGCTGAGCTTTTCAATCTCTTCAATCGTCGGTTTTCTTAAAAGTGGAACTACTATAGAATCGTCTGTCTGCTTAATCTTAAAATCCTCATCTAAAAGCCTTATGTCTCTGAGAAGCTTAATCAGAAGGTTAAATTCCCGCTTATCGACTCTTAAAGCTGGTTTTTCAGACATTTAAATTAAAAAATAAAATTTGGTTGATTTCTACTTTTCTATACCGGCCATTTTACGTATACTTCTACCGACCACTTCAAGAGGATGCTGTTCAATCTTCATAAGAAGACGTTTAAGATTGGGTCTGCCAGCAGCGTCTTCCCTAATCCACTCTTCAGAATATTTCCCACTTATAACTTCTTCAGCAATTCTACGCATATTCTCTTTAACCCTCTCATCTAAAACCCTCGGCCCTCTAGTTAAACCTCCATGTTTAGCGGTATCTGAAACAGCTTGAAGCATACCAGTTATACCGCGCTCGTATATGAGATCCATTATAAGTTTAGCTTCATTGCATGCTTCAAAGTAGGCGAGTTCAGGTGGATAGCCGAACTCAACGAGAACTTCAAAACCCTTCATAATAAGCTCAATCAATCCACCTACCAGTACGCACTGCTCACCTATCAGATCGCTCTCCGTTTCATCCTTGAAGGTGGTTTCTATAACTCCTGCTTTAGTGCAACCTAAAGCCTTAGCCATGGCTAGAACAATTTCTCTAGCATTTCCACTATAATCTTGGTATACTGCTGTAAGTGCTGGGACTCCAAACCCATCCAAATACATACGTCTCAAAAGATAGCCTGGGCTTTTCGGAGCAACCATTATGACATCTACGTTTGAAGGTGGAATTATCCGTTTAAAGTGTATGTTGAAGCCGTGGCTGAAGCCTAAGGCTTTCCCCTCTGAAATGTTTGGAGCAATATGCTTCGCATATACTTCAGGTTGAGTTGTATCCGGTATAAGTATGTGAACGATGTCACCGAGCTTAGATGCTTCAGCTATCTCATACACTTTGAAGCCGTCTTCAGAAGCAAGCTTCCAAGACTTTCCATCTCGTCGAACACCTATAATCACGTCTAAACCGGAGTCTCTGAAGTTTAAAGCTTGATTCCTCCCCTGACTTCCATAACCTATAATCGCCAGGGTTTTACCTTTAAGAGGTTCTAGGGATGTATCCTCATCGTGGAAAATCTTAACCACAGATGACACCCTCAACTATTCTTCTACTTTCAAAGATTTAAGCCCTCTTGACATAGCTACGACCCCTGTTCTAGCAAACTCTTTAATACCATATGGTTTTACTAGCTCTACAAAGGCATCTATTTTCGTGGGCGAACCTGTTATTTCAATTATCATGGAGTCTCTAGATACGTCAACTATTCTACCTCTAAATATGGTGGCGTAGTTTACAACATCGCTTTTGGCTTTAGAATCGGCTGTGTAAATTTTTACAAGGGCGAGCTCCCTAACAACGCTTCTACCTAGTTCAAGCCTACTAACTTTTATAACGTCTACGAGCTTTTGAAGTTGTTTTACGACTTGTTCAACCGTAGCTTCATCGCCTTGAATGGTTATAGTCATTCTCGCGATATCTCTAGTTTCACACGCACCCACAGTTATACTCTCTATGTTGAAATTCCTCTTTCTAAACATGTTTGAAACCTTATGTAGGACTCCCGGCTTATGTTCAACAAGAGCTGCCAAAATATACTCTCCCATACTCACCACCCTTTAATAGATCATATCCTTTAAACTCTTACCAGGAGGGACAATCGGTAAAACATCCTCCTCCCTAGGTATTGGGACATCTATCACAACAGTCACATCCGATTTTACAGCTTCATGTAAAACTTGCTCAAGCTCGTTCAGAGAATTTACTCTAACACCTCTAGCTCCAAAAGCTTCAGCAAGTTTAGCAAAATCAGGCACACCCTTTAAGTCCGTGTGGGAGTACCTTCTTCCAAAGAAGAGCCTCTGCCATTGAGCGACCATGCCTAAGCTTGAGTTATTAAGAATCATAACTGTAACTGGTATGTCTTCAACGACGCTTGTAGCCAAATCCTGTTCAGTCATTAGAAAACTTCCGTCACCAGCAATATCTACAACGGGTACATCCGGCATTGCTACTTTAGCGCCTAAGGACGCTGGGAAGCCGAAGCCCATGGTTCCCAAACCACCTGATGAGATGAAAGTTCCAGTCTTCAAAACTCTAAAATGTAGTGAAGCCCACATCTGATTCTGCCCAACCTCCGTAGCTACTATGGCGTTTTCAGGTAAGACCTTACGTAGAAGCTTAATAGCGTTTACGGCTGTAAGCTCCTTACTTGGCTCTGAATCTTCACACTCCTTCTTAAACATTCCGATACGCTTAATCCACTCAGACCTCTCCCCCTTAAAACTTCTCCTGATCAGCTCATCTATTATGGCTTTAAGAGCCATCCTAGCGTCTGCAACTATAGGCAGATGCACTGGGACATTCTTCCTGATTTCGGAGGGGTCTATGTCTATATGTATTATCTTAGCATCATGGCAAAACTCATCAACCTTACCAGTGCTTCTATCTGAAAACCTAACACCCACCGCTAGAATAGCATCAGCGGCCATTATAGACTTATTGGCTTCAATTCTACCGTGCATACCTATACAGCCCAACGCCAACGGATGATTTTCAGGTATCACGCCTTTACCCATGAAAGTCGTTGCTATAGGAGCCATCAGCAATTCGGCTAAGGTCAGTAGTTCCCCGTAGGCTTTAGACCAGTGTACTCCTCCACCGGCGAGTATTATGGGCCGTTCACTGCTCACCAATATGTCTACAGCCTTCTTAACCTGGAGGGGATGGGGCTCAATATTAGGCTTATAACCTCTTATATCAATCTTAACATTAAAATCAACTTCAGCTACACCAGTCTGCATATCCCTAGGTACATCTATCAAGACTGGCCCAGGCCTACCAGTTGATGCTATGTAGAATGCCTCCTTGACAATCCTAGGTATGTCCTCCACCCTTCTAACTTGGTAATTATACTTAGTTATAGGTGTAGTTATGCCGATTATGTCGGTTTCTTGGAACGCGTCCTTACCTATAAGATGCGTAGCAACTTGACCAGTTATCGCTATAACGGGGCTTGAATCCATATAGGCATTGGCAATACCAGTGACAAGGTTCGTGGCTCCAGGTCCGGAAGTAGCCATACATACGCCAGGTCCACGTGTGGCTCTTGCATACCCATCTGCTGCGTGAGCTGCACACTGCTCATGACGCATGAGAATATGCCTTATCTCCTTCTCATCGTATAACACGTCGTATACGGGCATTATGGCTCCTCCAGGTATTCCGAAAATTACTTTAACCCCCTCCTTCTTCAAAGACTCCACCAATACTTGACTCCCACTCATCTTCAACTTCTACTTCCTCCTCTAATCCTCTCATAATCTACCAAAAGCGTATTCATACCGTTTAAAACGGCTTCCACACTCGCCATAACTATATCCCCTCTAGCACCCATAGCTGTAACGACTTTAGCTCCTTTTCTAAGCCTCACTAAAACCTCAACCACAGCATCAGTCCCCCCCGTTATAGCTTTAACATGGTATTCCTCGAGTTGGATAGGCTCTACCGCTGAAACGGCTTTCCTGATGGCGTTTATAGCAGCGTCTACAGGGCCTACACCTGTAGCAGATTCTGTCATAATTTTACCGTTTAAAGCGAGTTTAACAGAAGCCGTAGGTGTAACCCTATTGCCAGTTACGACCGTAAGCTCTTTCAGATGTATAGGTCTGACTTTAGGTAGTCCTAGAACAGCCTCAGCTATGGCTTGAAGATCTGCGTCTGTGATCTGCTTCCCCTTATCGCCCAAGGTTTTAACCCTTCTAAGGATTTCTGAAAGTTGTTCTTTCGTCACGGTTAAACCCATACTTCTAAGTACCGCTTCAATGCCATGTGAACCCGCATGTTTACCTGCAACTATACGTCTAGATGCACCTACGAGCTCTGGTGAAATAGGCTCATAGGTTGCCGGGTTCGATAAGACGCCATGCGTATGTATTCCGGATTCATGGGTAAATGCATTATCACCTACTATAGCCTTGTTTGGTTGGAGAAATATGCCTGTGAGCCTTGAAACAAGCCTGGACGTTTCATATATTAGCTCCATACGGATATTAAGCTTGCAACCATATAGGACGTTTAAAGATACCGCTAGCTCCTCTAAAGCGGCATTTCCCGCTCTCTCCCCCAGACCATTCACTGTAACATGGGCTTCCTGAGCGCCGCTTTTAAGAGCAGCTATTGAATTTGAAACGGCTAATCCAAAATCGTTGTGACAGTGGATGGCTAAGGGCGCCTTCAAATTCGCTGAAACTCTGCGGACGACTTCACCCGTCTTCTCAACAGTTAAAACCCCCACTGTATCACATAGACATACCCTATCTGCTCCGCACTCTACCGCTTTAGTGAAGACTTTCTCAAGAAAATCTAAATCGCTTCTACTTCCATCTTCTGCGAGAAATTCTACAGTTAATCCCCTACTTTTAGCATAAGTTACACATTCTTCGGTGCTTCTTAAAATGTAATCTCTATCCTTTTTGAGCTTGTAGGTTATATGTAAGTCTGAAGTCGGTAGAGTTAAAGTTATGCCGTCTGCACCAGCATCCGCGGCGGAATCTATATCCGATTTAACCCCTCTACTGAAGCTGTAGACTTCAGCTCTCAATCCTTGAGAGGATACAAGCTTTACCGCTTCAAACTCTCCTTGAGATGCAGCGGCGAAGCCAGCCTCTATAAAGTCTACTCCAAGCTCATCGAGTTTAACGGCTATTCTAAGTTTTTTCTCAGGGGTTAGAGATACACCGGGTGTCTGCTCACCATCTCTTAATGTAGTGTCTAGAAGAAGTATTTTTGAAGGGAAGCCACTACAGTTTGATGATAAAGTACCACCCCATCGCGTCACCTCTAAGGGAACACAAGCCTTTAATAGGCTTACCTCCAATATTTAAGCTTTTGCATCGGAAAGATAGTTTATGTTAAAGCTTATAGGTTTTCCACGCATTGAACTATTACGTGATTTGAAGTTGAACATGTTAAAGAGCAGTGAAATTAAAACTGGTTTGAATAGGGCTCATCATAGAGGGCTATTATATGCGTTAGGGGTTGATGTGGAGGATTTGGGAAAACCATTCATAGGTGTTGCAAACAGTTATACGGACATAGTTCCAGGTCATATACATCTCAGACGCTTAGTGGAAGCCGTTAAAGAAGGGGTTTGGAGGGGAGGAGGGGTTCCGTTTGAATTCAATACGATAGCTGTATGCGACGGATTGGCGATGGGCCACTTTGGCATGAAATACTCCCTCCCATCTAGAGAGCTTATAGCAAACAGTATTGAAGTTATGGTTGAAGCCCATAGATTAGATGGACTTGTGCTTTTAACAAACTGTGACAAAATAACGCCTGGAATGTTGATGGCAGCTGCTAGGCTCAACATACCGAGCATAGTTTTAACGGGTGGACCCATGGGCTCTGGAAGATGGAGAAATAGGAAGACGGGAATACTAACAGTTGTTGAAGCGGTTGGTGAAGTGTTAGGGAAACGTTTGAGTGAAGGAGAGCTTAGAGAACTTGAAAGAATAGCCTGTCCCACATGTGGCTCATGCAATGGGCTATTTACGGCAAATACTATGGCATGTCTATCTGAGGCGTTAGGTATCGCTTTACCATATACCGCCACCATTCCAGCATACTATTCAAGCAGGATTTCATTAGCTAGGAAAGTCGGTGAACAGATAGTTAAACTGGTTCGTGAGAATTTGACGCCGTCTAAAATTATGACTTCAAAGGCCTTTGAAAACGCTATAATGGTTGATATGGCTCTAGGTGGTTCTACAAACACCGTGCTCCACCTCCCAGCCATAGCTGAAGAACTCGGCATAGAGATATCTCTGGACATGTTTGATTATATAAGTCGTAGGGTTCCTCATTTAGCTAACCTAATAGGCTCTGGTGGGGAGATGGATATGGAGGATTTCCATAGAGCTGGAGGCGTTCCAGCGCTTATGAGCGAATTGAAGGAACTGTTGCACTTGGATGCTTTAACAGTCACGTTTAAAACAATTGGAGAAAACTTGACCGATGCTAAGGTTTTAGACTATAGAGTCATAAGACCCGTAAGTAACCCCCTGAAGACTGAAGGCGGAATAGCAGTACTTAAAGGGTCGTTAGCCCCCCAGGGTGCTGTCATCAAAGCCTCAGCTGTCTCCGAAAGGGCAAAGGTTTTCATAGGCCCTGCCGTGGTTTTCAATGGACAGGATGAAGCTTTAAAAGCCATAGAAAGCGGTGAAATAGAAAGGGGGTCAGTCATAGTGATAAGGTATGAGGGAGTAGTGGGTGGGCCAGGTATGCAGGAGATGCTTATACCAACTGCTCTAATATACGGTATGGGTTTATCGGATGACATAGCCCTTGTAACGGATGGGCGCTTCTCAGGTGCAACAAGAGGACCATGTGTTGGACACGTATCACCTGAAGCCTATGAAGGAGGTCCCATAGCTCTAGTTGAAAATGGAGATGAAATCGAAATAAACATACCTGAAAGAGTCCTTAATTTAAACGTCGATATGGCTGTTCTTGAAAAGCGTAAGCGTAACTGGAGGAGACCGGAGAAAAAGCTGAAAGGTTTCCTAGCCGATTATGTAACCGTTAAAAGGTTTAAAGGACGAGTTGAAGACTAGGCTGGCTTCGATCATAAGCCTGTTAAAGCCCATTGAATAGCACTCCTCAAATATTTTTCTATACTTATTGGTAGCTCTGATAATCCAGATTCTAGGAATCCCCCAACGATTAAAGACACAGCCTCCTCTCTAGTAAATCCTCTAGTTTGCAAGTAGAATATTTCTTCCTCCGATATTCTGCCTATGGCGGCTTCATGTGTAAGCTCAACGTTTTTAGCTTTAGCCTTCAACTCTGGAATGGCTACTATTGAAGCGTTATCTGAGACTACTATGCCGTTACATTCTGTATGTCCTTTAACGTCGTCAACTAAAGCATCTATTCTACTTCTAGTTATGGTTTCGGAAGACCCTCCTCCAACAATCCTGGATACTATTCTACAGTTTGACCCTTTAAACTCTAAGCTAACACTTGAACCTACGTCTATCTTCGAGTCTTCAGATCCCAAAACTATGGATGTGGATACAGCCGAAGCTCTCTCTCCGATCAATCTAATGGATGGGTACGTCTGTATGGATGTTGCAGGTTTAAGAACTACGTAATTACTTATGAAACGTCCCCCCTCATCTACTAAAACCGCCGTCCTAGGTCTAACGTGTGAAGCTTTACTCCAGCTATGTATCATGGTAAATGTAACCGTTGCGTTTCTTCCCACGTAAAACTCTGAAATTCCAACGTGAAGTCCGAAGCTTTCAGGAGCGGTTGTACAACCAGTTAATATGTGTAAATTCGAATTCTCTCTAGCAATCACTATGTTGTGGGGGGTTTGAAGACTTTTAGGGCTTCTAATCAGCAGACAGGCTTGAACTGGCTTATCGGATTTAAACCCTTTATCAGCGATTACTACATAGCCGCTTTCCTCATAGAGGGCCGCTAAGGCTGTAAACTTATCTACATCCACCGGGATAAGTCTCCAGTAAAAGTCTCTTAGGAAGTCTAATTGGTTAAGTGCCTCTCTAAGATTTAGAATAGTTAAGCCGCTTCCAAGGCTTTGACTATAGACAGCCGTCTGATCGATTTGAACGTAGCTTCCTGGAATATTCTTCTCATCTACGCTTAAGCCTACAGATTCCATACTACTTCCCAGCTCATCGTTTAAAGCTTCAAGGTCCTTGCCGCTTAAATTCATATACTTAGGTACGTATTCAGATACATCCAGGTCGATACCGTAGGCAGCCTTCTTACTTAAAGCTACTTCAGCCTTCTTTCTCAACTCTCCAGTCAACATCTTAAAAGGTTATCCCCCTCTAAACTTCTCATAACAGGATTTACACTTCTCAAAGCCGTCTCTGAAAACCCTCTTAATGACATCTTCACCCTTCCCATAGCAGACGATTTCACCATTCAACATTATATATGCGCGTGACGGGTTGATGTATTTGGCTAAAGCACCGGTATGAGTTACTATAAGCATGGATCTTCTCGTACTTAAAAGGTCGTCATCTTCGTGGAGGAACTCATCTAGAGTCTTACCTATTACAGCCAGATTTTCGACATCTACTCCGGAGTCTGGCTCATCCAGAAGAATAAGTTTAGGCTTCTGTAAAAGTGTCAGTAAGATTTCAAACCTTTTCATCTCCCCCCCGCTAAAACCTACGTAAAGCTCTCTATTCATGAATTCTTCAAGTTTAAAGTTTGAAATAAGCTTCTTCACGTAGCTTTCATGAACGTTAAACCTTTTAGAGACTTCATCTAGAAGTCTGCTGGCTTTAAGACCCTTTATCTTGGGAGGTATCTGAAACGATGCAGCTATGCCCATTTTAACCCTCTCCTCAGGTTTAAAAGTGGTTATGTCGAAGCCTTGTGATATTATGCTACCCTTCAAAACCTTGTAGGATGGGTTTCCAAGAACAGACTGGATGAGGGAGGTTTTACCTGAACCGTTTGGTCCGAGTAAGAATACGGTCTCACCAAACCCTATCGATAGACTTACGTTTTTTAAAACGAGTCTACCGGAAACTTCAACGTTTAAATCCTTAACTTCTAAAATCATAGCTTCACATCTATTGGGCGTCACCTGGCCTATTTAACCATTACTATCTTCAGCCTGGGAGATAGTTAAATACTCCTTTAAGTAAACATTTTTTAGGTGTATGCATGAGTAAGCTCGCCATTAATGGTGGAGAGCCTGTTAGGAGGAAACCCTTTCCAAAGTGGCCCATATTTGACGAGAAGGAGTATAAAGCTTTGAAAGAGGTTCTTGAGAGTGGAGTTTGGGGTATAGGAGGGTTAATGAAGTCCAAGTTTGAAAAGGTTTTTGCAGAATATCAACATGCAAAGTACGGTGTAGCCGTTACAAACGGTACAGCTGCACTGTTAATTTCCCTCAAAGCTTGTGGGATTGGATGTGGAGATGAAGTTATAGTACCACCCTACACCTTCATGGCTACTGTTACAGCCGTTTTAGACGTTAATGCCATACCGGTTTTTGCTGATATTGAGTCTGACACTTACACGTTAGATCCGATTAGAGTTGAAGAGCATATTTCAGAGCGGACTAAAGCCATAATACCTGTCCACATCGGTGGAAGGCCAGCTAATATGGATGAACTAACCCGCATAGCTAGAAAATACGATCTTAGAGTAATTGAAGATGCCTGCCAAGCATGGGGATCTGAATGGCGTGGTAAAAGGGTTGGCTCTATAGGGGATTTAGGAGCGTTCAGCTTCCAATCCAGTAAAAACATAACAAGTGGTGAAGGAGGCATGATAACTACAAGCGATAGAGACCTGTATGTTAAGGCCTGGAGTCTCCATAACTGCGGTAGACTGCCTAGCGGGGAATGGTATGAGCATCATCTACCTGGTGGGAACTACAGGATGACAGAGTTTCAAGCAGCCATACTGCTTGTACAGCTTTCTAGGTATGATGAGTACGTTAAGCTTAGGATGGATAATGCCTCCTACTTGGATAGTAAGCTTTCGAAGATCGATGGCTTAAAAACCATGAGAAGGGATGAGAGGGTTACGAGAAACGCCTACCACCTATATATTTTAAGGTATAACTCTGAAGCCTTTAACGGTTTACCTAAGGCAAGATTCGCCGAGGTTTTGAGGGCTGAAGGCATACCTTTAAGCCCAGGCTACAGTAGGCCTCTTTATAAAGAGGCCTACCTAAACTACTACGTTAAATGTCCCCTCTCATGTCCATTCTACGGTAAGAGTATAGATTATTCAAAGGTTCATCTACCTAACGCTGAGAAAGCCTGCTATGTTGAAGGGGTATGGCTTCCTCAATACGTCTTATTAGGCTCGAAAGAAGATATGGATGATATAGTGGCTGCTTTTGAAAAGGTCAGGGAAAATATTGGCGAAGTGAAATGCTTTTAAGGTGTTAGAAAATTCAATATTGCCAGGGTTGCGTATAGGGCTTCTTCTGTTCTAACGGTTACAGAGCCCTGATGCGGAATGAAGTTTACAGCTAAATCTACGTGCTCCTTGAGATTCAACCCCTCTCTAAGTAGTATGTCCGCCAAACCCTCTCTAGGGGAGCCGAATAAGACCAAGGTGCTCGTACTGTTCCTGAGACGCGTAGCCAATTCTCCATAAACCTCGGTTATAGGCAGTCCGTATTTTGAAGTAGCGATTTTGAGAGAACCTCTATACGCGCTGAGGACGCTTCCAAGAGAACGGTTGATGTTTAAAACTCTATAACCCCAGTAGACTGAGACGTCTCTTTTAGAAGACAATTCACCAATTAGCCCATTACCTTTCTTGAAGACTCTAACTGTAACCCTTAAACCCGGTTTAAGTCTACCAGGGATCTTAACCAGTTCATTCAACCCGACGTCTATGAAGCTTGAAGAGCCATCATGAGATACTACTAAACCCTCTCTAAATTCGCCGTCTACGATGTCTTCTACTTTTGCAACGGTTGGATGGTGTGGCGTTCTCAAAGGTGGAAGTAGCCCGGCGTATAGTAGATTTTTCCCTATGGGGAATATTTTAACACGTAAATATTGAGGGGTCTCCATGTAAGATAGTAGGGATGATATGAGGGACGCTTCTCTCTCTTGGTCTTTTAAACCGTATAGGTCTCTGTAGATTATAACTTCTTCGACTCTAAATACTGCTAAAGCCCTACCTATAAACCCAGCTTTAATAGTCTTATCTCTTAGGTTTTTGGTTTCGCCGAAGATCGACGCTGGTAGGGCTACGGAAAGCTTAAACTCCCTCTTTAAAGGAGCGGTTATAGACATGGGTTCAAGTAAATCTAAGAGCTCTTACAACTTAACTATTCTCTCAAGTTGAGCTTAAATTTTTCGGATTTAGGCATAATCATATATCCTTCAGATGGATCTCCAAGGGCTAAATATTTACCTATATGGTAGAGGTAACCTACGTAGGCCGCAGTTGCTGCATCAAGCTCATGTATCGATGAGTTGTCTCTCAATCCCTTCAAACCTAATCTGATTAAACCGTTTTTTAACCCTTCCAGGTCGTATTTAGCTCTAGGTATTCCAAGGGCATCTTGTGCTCCGCCTGGATACACTTCAATAACTTCCAAGCCAGCAGCCTCAAGCCTCATCTTAAGAGACATCCCTCTAGATGTAAGCTTCCTCATAGGGCCTAGTGTTATCGGGAAAAATCTTATGCCACTATTTAACAGAATCCTGTCGCATACTCTTAAATGGGGCCCAGCTCGATCCTCCAGCGAAGATCGACCCTTTGGCAGAAACAACGGTGCATCTATAGCCGTTACAAAAGGCTTGTACATTAAAATGAGCTTCATGGCCTCTTCATCCGTATATATAAGTCTAGTTTCAACTACTAGGTTATCCTGTAATATGCAGAAGCCCGTCGGTCTACTCTCAACACCAGCTAAATCTAAACCTATTACAACCACGTCTATCTAGAAAGACAGGTTGTAAAGATAAAAGTTTAGGATTTCACTGGTAGCGATTCTTCCCAAGAGTTTTCACTTGTTATAGTAAGTACATCTATACCGTCTCCGCTTGTAGCATCTCTAGCCATCGCCGCTCGCATGCTTTTAATAACTAGGCTTCTAGCATCATCCTGCAACATACTTGGTCTATACTCAGCCTCTAAAACACCTAGAGATATCTCAGCTCCAGATCCCACAACGGCATACTCGTCTTTTATCACCGAGCCCAGCGGGTCTAAAATGTAGAGACTTGCCCCTTCTTCATCTACACCTGCGACTAAAGTCTGTGTTAAAAGTGGGAAGAGCCTCCTGTAGAATAGGATTTGAGATGTAAGTTTCGCAAGAGCCCTAACGGAGCACGGCCTCCCGGTATCCAACTCGTAAAGCTTCATATTGGCCGCTATGAGCTGAACTATGGATTGCATATCTGAAACCAATCCTGCACACGCCACACCGATCCTATCAGACACTTTGAAAACCTTCTTAACGGCTTTGCTTAGAACGTAACGACCGTATGTGTATCGCTTTTCAGAAGCTAAGATGGTCCCATCTTTAAACACTAAACCGACTGTTGTGGCACCGGGTATAAGTAGCTCCGTAGACATATGATATCGTAAGTATAGAGTGAGCAAGAACATTAATAAACGTTTCAGTAGCCTGAAATAATCAGGCCCGTCTAGTATGTGTAGAAGTTCCTGGCTCCGAAATAGTGGAGACCAAGCTGGGATGACGAATAAAAATGGGGTTCACTAATCAATGTGACAAGTTAAGGCTTCCCAGTTAAAAAGGTAGGAGGTTGTACTTAAAGAAGTGGCTCTATAAGTGGCTGAACTCATGATTGAAGCTGAGAGGTTTAAGCTTCCCGTATTCATCCAAGTGAGCTTAATGGATGTGAGGCACCACCCGGAGTGTTGCTTCGTGGCGGGGCTCTAGTACTAGAAGTGGTAAGGCGACCTTGAACGTCTATGGCTTTCATTGAAAGTTTAGAAGAATGCTTCGAAATCCTCAGATTATTGGCGATTGAAGATTGAGATGGGAAAAAAGAGTTAAATAGTGAATGTTTTTCTCGCTTAGATCATTAACTGTTGTGGGAGGTGATTTATCTGAATTATAAGGGTGTCAAAGTTTGGAAGAGAGGCGTTATTAAACCTACTTATAATGTGATCGAGGATTCTTTACCCTATTTTGAAAGCAAACACTATCCTTATACTAAGCTTAACATGTTCAGCTCTGAACAAATACGCATCCGATATGGTGAAGTGGTTATGGAAAACGATTTTCTCCGGTTAACCTTCATACCTGACCTTGGAGCACGCATATTCTCAGCATTCGATAAAACCTCTAAACGCCATATTTTCAACTATATAGATTTGATCAGACCGACGTTGATAGCAGCTAGGGGTGCATGGATAGCTGTTGGTTTAGAGTTTAACCTCTGTTCTTTTCCCTCTCATACAGTGGATAACTTCTCACCGGTAGATTATGCTGTAAGGGAGAATCGTGATGGAAGCGCATCAGTAATTTTAGGCAATTTAAACCTCACAAACAATATTGAGTATAACATAATTATAACATTGAAGTCAAATTCTTCAAGGATTGAAACTGAAATAAGAACGTTTAACATAAGTTTAATCCCGGAGAGATACTATTTTTGGTCAAACGCAGCTATACCTGCAAGCTATGGTTTGAAGATATTCTATCCTGGCCGTCGGACTAATATCGGCTCTTTTCCGATAGACGAAAACGGAGTTGATTTAAGCTTATATAAAAACTACGTTAGACCTACAAGCCTCTTCATGCTGGATTCTGAAGAGGACTTTTTTGCAGCATACAATTATGACCACGGTATAGGCGTAGTTCATGTTGCAGATCACAATATGGTTCCTGGAAAAAAGTTTTGGACGTGGGGGGTCTCCGAAGATGGATTGTTCTGGAAAGACCTCCTCTCAGATAGAGGGGTCCCCTATATTGAAATACAGAGTGGAAGGTTCTTAACGCAGGGGATAGTGGGTCTCGTAAATCCTTTAAGCTTTGAATCGTGGACTGAATACTGGTATCCTATTAAAGGGCTTAATGGTTTAACGTTTGCAAATAAGAATATAGCCATAAACGTAGAGAAGATTGGAAAGGAAAAGATTAAAGTCGCAATTTCGCCAGCAGTCAAATATGAGAATGCTAAACTTGAGGTTTTAGATTTAAAGAGAGGAATGAAAGCATACGAAGAAACCATAAATCTATCTCCTGACGTTACAGTAGTTAGGGAGTTGGATGCAGAAATAGAACAACCTATGCTTAAAATAATATCTTCTAATGGGGATGAGATACTATCATGGGACTTCAGGGATTATAAAACGGGCCTTCCTGAAACTCCATCGTGGGAAGGTGAAGTAGAGGATTGGGGTTGGAAGAGTAGTGCTGAAGAACTCTGGTTGAAGGGAGTAGACTCGTTTAAGAGGGAGCACTTTGAAATAGCTAAGAGGTTTTTTCAGAGGTCGCTGGAGAAAGACTCAGATTTCTCTAAAAGCTTAACATGGCTTGGGCTAATATCATATATCTCAGGTCTCTATGCTGATGCAGAAGCCTATCTAAGGAAGGCGTTGAGGAGAAACCCCTACGATGAAGATGCGCGATACTACCTATGCCTAGCATTAATGGCTTTGGGCAGGGATTACGATGCTGAAAGGGGTCTTTGGAAGCTCTACAATTTTGCGAAGAATAGGTCTTTAGTCTTCTATCTTCTAGGAGTACTAAAAACGAGGTTAAATCTCTACGCGGAAGCTGAAGAAATGTTCAGAAAATCTATTGTGGAGAATGGATCTAACTTGAGGGCTTTTACGATGTTATCTGCTGTTTTAAGAAAACAGGGGAAGCATAGAGAGGCTTTAGAGGTTTTAGAGAAGTGTTACGAGCTCATGTCACTAGACTATCTGGTCCTTGCGGAGAGTTGCCTATTATTATCCGACGAGATGCTTGAAAGTGCTCTGTTCGCTAGCTATCAGAAGGTTCTCGAAGCTTCAAAAGAGTACATTTTCGCTGGCTTGTTTGATGATGCCGTAAAAATACTCGAAGAGACTTTAAATCGTAGAGTTAAAAACCCGCTGATATACTATTACCTAGGTTATGCTCTTAGGAAGATGGGATGGATTGAAGAGGCTAGAAAATGCTATGAAAATGGTGAGAAAGAAGGGATTGAACGCGTTTTCCCGCACAGACTAATAGAAATTGACATATTGAAAGATGTCGTTGATGCTCTTCAAGAATGCCAAGTGGCGCACTACCTAATGGGCAATGTTCTATTCTACAGAGGTAGATGGGAGGAAGCCCTTAAAGAGTGGGAAAAAGCTCTGCAAAATGGATTGCAAAATGCCATTCTATACCGTAATATAGGTCTTTCCTACAGCATTTTGACAAATGAATGGGCGAAAGCTATTGAAGCCTATGAAAAAGCCATCGAACTATCTCCTAAAAGCCAGATGCTATATGTTGAGCTAGATGACATATACTCGCGAATTGGCTTATTTAGTGAAAGGATAGGTCTCTTAGAGAAGGCTCCTGCAGAAGCTAGAGGGTATGCTCTAATAGCTAGATTGTGCTCAGCGTATGTGGATGTTGGAGAGCCAGATAAAGCCTTAAATATATTGGTTAATACGTTCTTCGAGCCCTCAGAAGGATATTACGGCTTTTGGGAAATATACGTTGATACTCTCCTAGCTAAAGGTCTTAAGATGCTTAAAGAAAATGGGGCGAAGGATGCTCTACAGTATTTCATTGAAGCAACAAAGTATCCTAAAAACCTCGGCGTAGGAGCCCCTCACCCAAATTACAGAAGTGATGTACTCCAAATGTACTATATTGGGCTCATACATGAAATCTTAGGTGACAAAGAATCCGCTGAAAAGGTGTGGAATGAAGCACTTCAAAGATATACTGATTTTGTGAGCGAGCACAAGGTCTTCCAAGCTTTAATACTCAAGAAGCTTAAGAGAGATGCTGAGGCAAAGACGTTATTGGAGAAGATAATTGCTGAAGCAAAATCTAGAGCGAAAGATATCTGTGAAAAAGTCGATGCGGCAGAAAGCGCTATAGCGCGTCTATCCTCATATGACAAGGCTCTCGCGTATATACATTATGTAATTGGTATTGCATTGATCGTGTATGGCGATATAACTGATGGACTAGCAGAGATCGATAAGGCTTTAAAGATAACCAGTGCTGTTAGACATGCACGCTGGGTTAAAGAAGGTTTTCTCACATTTTAGTTCAAGTCTGTCTGAAAAATGTTTGAATTGTTCAACACCGTACCAGTACGGCTGGTTTAGGCATTGGTATGACAGAGCCGTAAAATTAGGGAAAACAATCCAACAGACTTACAACAGTAAGTCTGCTCACAAAGTTTTAATCATCCCCCATGATAATATGTACATGTGGGAGGTTGGAGCGAGGCTTTTACATAGGGGAGGCTTTAATAGGTTTAGGTTATGAAGTTGCTCACGTTGACATAGTGATTGGGGAGAAAAATGGACCGGCTGGCTTAGCGTTTACAAACGCTTTATCAAATCCCTCTGCTGGCCACACGGCTATGCTCGCCGTACTAAGACCCAATCTACCAGTTAAGCCTAGTACTTTGATAGTGCCCAAGGTCACGGTTAAAAGTATGGAGGATTCTGAGAAGGTCTTCGGTCCTACTCAGGCGGCCGTTGCTAAGGCCATAGCCGACGCCGTTGAAGAGGGTATTATTCCAAGAGATAAATGTGAGGATTGGGTTGTAATAGTCTCAGCTTTCGTACATCCTAAGGCTAAAGATTATAGGAAGATCTACCAGTTCAACTATGCTGCTACAAAGCTGGCTATTAGGAGAGCGTTAAAAGGGTATCCGAGTGTTGAGAAGATTCTCAGGGAAAAGAATAAAGCGGTTCATCCTATTATGGGCTTTAGAGTTAAAAGGCTCTGGAGTCCGCCGTATTTGCAAGTCGCATTAGACCTGAGTAATCTCGAGAAGGCTTTAGAAATAGTTAAACAGTTGCCTAAAAGTGAAAGAGTTATTCTTGAAGCTGGTACTCCTCTCATAAAAGCCTACGGTGTTGGAGTCGTCGGGAAAATAAGGGAGATCTGGAAAGATGCATTTATAGTAGCAGATTTGAAGACGATGGATGTTGGTAGGGTTGAAGTTAAAGAGGCCGCCGACGCCACCGCCGATGCCGTCTGCATACTTGCCGCTGCGTCAAAGACTACTATAGATAAAGCTATACTTGAAGCTCAAAAACAAGGGGTCTACTCAATATTGGACATGATGGAGGTTTCAAATCCAATAGCTAAAATCGAAGCGTTAGAGTATAAGCCTGACATCGTTCTCCTACATGTTAGTGCCGACGTTGAAAGGAGAGCCGTAGAATCTGGTAAACCAGTAGAGTTTAAATGGAATGAGATATCCGAGGTTAAAAGCAGTTTTAAAGTCCTCGTAGCGGTTGCTGGAGGAATAACACCATCTTCAGCTATTGAAGCCTTAAAAAGCGGAGCGGATGTGATAGTTGTTGGAAGATACATAGTTGGAAGCGGAGATCCCAGGCGGGCTTCTGAGCAGTTTCTAAACTTAATGCCGCCGGAACCAGATGTTATGAGACTTACATTAGATGAAGATGAATCTATCGGTGAAATTTGACATCTAAGTACTACTGGGAATACTAATGGGGATTAGGGGTAACTCGTATGTCTATGACGTCTAAGGAAAGAGTGTTGGCTACGTTCGAGTTTGAGCTGGTAGACATGGTACCTATACACCACATAGGCTTCTCCGGAGACGCGGCTTCAAAAATACTGAGACGTGAAGTCTATGTTGGAGGTGGAATACAGCAGTGGAGGGAAGCAAAGGCACTATGGGAGGGTGAGGAGGCTCACCGGGAATTTTTGAGGAAATCGATTGAAGACGCTTTTGAACTAGCTAAAGCAACAGATCAGGATACCATACGGTTTCATTATTGGCGTCTCCCTATAAAACCTAAGATGAAGATCGATGAATATACCTTCCTTTATGGAGACCCGAAGGGGGAATACGTAATCAGACGCTATAATCCATCTTCCGAACTCTTTAACATCATCAAAGAGCATCCTCCAAAGGAGAAGATGAGTCTAAGCGTTCGACTTAGGAGAGCGGAGGAGCATCTCACTAAGATGGAGGAGTGGTTGGAGAGCTACCATCCGAGAGCCGAAGAATTCCAAGAAATACGTAGCTTGACGGAAAAATATGGTGGAGAATACGCTATCAGGGTAAACGGTGGGTCTGTAGGCATCGGGTTAAGCACGGAAGATCTCATATGGCTTATAGCCGTGAAGCATAGACCAGATCTAGCCGCCCGCTACCTAGATGTACAAGCGGAAGTAGCTGTAAGACAGATAAAGTATCTTGCAGATGCGGAGGTGAAATTGCTATTCAGCGGGGTAGATATCGCTGATAATAAAGGCCCTTGTCTTCCCCCTAAAATTTTTCGTGAGCTTGTCTTACCTAGAATACGTAGAGTTACTGAGGAATGCCATAAATACGGTATATATTACTTATACGGTAGCGACGGAAATCTTTGGCCAGTCGCCGATGACCTTTTCGGAAAATCTGGAGTTGATGGGTATTTTGAGATAGATAAGAGAGCTGGTATGAACCTCAGGAAGCTTAGAGAACGTTTTCCCAACCTCATACTCATAGGAAACATAAGCTCCCACACACTATACTGTGAAAGCAGAGAAGACGTGGAGGCTGAAGTTCGGTCGTGCCTTGAAGAAGCCAAGAGAAGCAGAGGGATCATAGTCGGAGTTTCGAACTACATAGTCCCAGGGACTCCAAAAGAGAATATAGACACTCTAATTAAAACAATTAGAAAACACAGGAAGATATAGAATCTTGTAATATGATAAAGAGGTCATGCTGTTATTGAGAAATATGGTCTTACACAAGTTGATGTAGCTAAGAAACTTGGAATCACTCAGGTAGCTATAAGCCAGTATTTAAGGCTCAAGCGTGGAGATAAAGGCTTAGAGGGCTTCGAGGAATTTATCCCCTTAATACAGTCAACTGCAAGTGAAGTAGCTAATCATATAGCTTCTGGAAAAATAGATTCTGAGAGGGTAATGCTGAAATTCTGCGAGATATGTCTCTTGATACGGAAAAGTAAATTATTGAAGCAAAGCAATTGTAGAAATAATACACTAAAAATTAGCTACTCTATTAGAGAAAGAATTTCCTCAGCATTCTCCCCCAATATCTTCCTCTTATCACTTTCACTGATATCTGCGTACTTGACTTTAGCCAGCTGAGATATATAGCTCCGACCAGGCGCATCGGAACCGAACAATATTCTGTCGGCTCCTATCATCTCTACAGCACTTTCTATAACGCCTCTTTCAGGGTCAAAACCAGATGTGTCGAAATATATGTTTGGATAAGGTCTTGTAGCGTCAAGAGTCTTCGCCTACATACCCCCCATGTGAGCAAAAACAAACTTAGTATCAGGGTATCTTCTCCCTAGTTCCGCAATTATGCGCACTGGAAAGGAAAAACCCTCTGACACGATGAGAGTTCTCGCCTCATGTGTTAAACCCTCCTCATCATGCCAGCTATGTATAACCACAAGGGCATCGAGCTCCGTTGCCTTTAAAAAGATGGCATGGGCACTAAGTAGGCCTGAGAGAGACCAGTTTGGTTCGGCATGAATCTTCACTCCCCTAAAACCATACTCCTTTACAAATCTCTCTATAATTACTGACGCCTTTGGGTCAGTACAGCATCCCCTAACGAATCCTACTAATTTACCTCGATGCTTATCCACAAGCTCTCTTATAAACTCATTATTACTGGAGAGACCTAGAATCACCTGTCTGTCAATACAAGCTTTTTGAGCCGCAATTAGCATCCTCTCAAATTTCTCTCTCCACCATACCTCCACATCTTCAAGTCCACGAAAAGGTATGTGGGTATGCATATCTATAATAAACTTAAATCTCCCATCAATATTCGGCAACTAATTTTATCTTTATGCTTTGTGGTTTAATTTTTTGTTCGGTTCATTTTCCTTATGTATTGGAAGTGTGTTGATGAAAGAACTTATTAGGTGTTATAGCATCGTCTACTATCAGCTTCTTCTGACCTGCCACGGGGTCTGTTACGTTTGAATATTTCGTTATGATGCTGAACTTGAAGTAGCTCTAGATATAAAAGAGCCGCCTACACCCGTACCTACTACGCTAAACTTCAAACGAGTCGACAACTCAACAACCAATACGATATAATCGCCTGACAGAGGCATACAGATCTATAGCGAAAAATATATGGTATGGAATTTCAACCTTGGAAAAGACCGAAGTCTAAAGGACTTTCAGCGACTATAAGCAGTATGTAGACTTCGACATGGTTAAAGCCTTTATTCCATATTTTCCTTATAGGCCTCTCAGCCTCTACTAGGCTGTTATATCGTATAGATTCATGTCTAATGCGTCTTCTACAGGTCTCCCTGCGAAGAAGTCTTCTAGAGATTTGACGACGGTTTTACCTATCATATGGTAGCCGTAGTATCCCGCCCCAGCCACATGAGGGGTGATGTAGACGTTTTTAAGATCTCTAAGCGGACTGTCAGGGGGTAGAGGCTCAGGCTCTGTGACGTCTAGGAAGGCTATTATGCGTCCTTTCCTACATTCCTCAATAAGGGCATCGTGGTCTATTATCCCCCCTCTAGCGGTGTTTATCACTACAGCTCCATCCTTCATTCGTCTAAGCTGATCGCGGCCTATCATATGGTAGGTTTCACTCGTCAAAGGGGCATGTATGCTTACAACGTCAGATTTTTCGAAAAGCTCGTTTAACCCCACTCTTCTAACGCCTAGCCTACCCGCCTCCCATTCTGAAAGATACGGGTCATAGACGAGAATCTTAACGTCGAAAGGTTTGAGAAGCCTTACAACTTCTCTACCAACCACGCCTACTCCAACTATACCCACGGTAGCACCCATGAGAAACTGGCCGTTTTCCGATATTTCTCGGCTTCTCCAAACGCCCTTCTCTCTGTAAGCTTGTATATGATCAAACCAACGCCTCAAAGTCATGATCATCATGCCCATAGCAGACTCAGCCACGTTATAGGCTATAGCCCTCCTACAGCTTACAACGCATATACTGCGGGGTATAACATACTTCTCGACCACGGGTTTAGCCAGTATGGGTCTAACAGATCCGGCGGAGTGGACGATTATCTTAAGCCTATCTGCCTTCTCGAAAACCTCATCCGTCAACCCTGGGCTTCCCCAGCCTGTTACAAGCCCATCCATACCAGTTATGAGCTCAGCGACTTCGCTTGAAGATAGGTCGCGATCCTTAACATTAACCGTCACGTCGAAAAGCCTGAGAAACATTTCAAAGTCTTCTTTAGTGAAGACCCTCTCCGTATGGGCTCTAGTCGGAATATAGAGTATCCTACGCTTAGACATGACGGGTCTCCCCCTCTAAATAGACTTCAAAACTTCCTTAACGTAATTTAGGTCTCTCCTAGCTTGCTCTATTATCTCTCTAAGAGGCATCTCCTCGTACTCGCAATGTACTGATACAGGTCCTTTAAACCCTATACGTTTAAGTATTTCAAACACTCTCCTCCATGGGACCAACCCCTCGCCCATCGGGACGACGCGTGCAATCCATCTCCCGCCTTCTTTAAACCATCCAAAGTCTTTAACAGCCACCATGCGTATGTGATCCGTCAATATATCCATGCCCATAAGCCATCCGGCTAGTCCGCCTTCAACAGCCATGTGACCCGGGTCTATGTAGGCTCCGATGAGGTTTGGATCGAATCCTTTTAAAATCTCCCATAGGATGGCTGGTTCAGCTGACATGTACATTCCTGAGTGTATGTGTACACCCGCGGTTACACCATACTTTCGGCTCAGCTCTTGAATCTTCTCCAGTTTTGCACGTACATCCTCTATCTGGCTTCTAAGGAAGCCGAAGCCTTTATACATCCAGTATCCAAGCTTCAGATACTTGACGCCGCACTTCGACGCCACTTTAAACGTCTCCTCAGCATAAGGCTCATTCGCATCTGTTACAGACGTCGTTATCATCGGAACAGACAAGCCTTTAGACTTCAATACTTCTATAGTTTCTGGAAGCTTCTCCTTAACCTCTTCCGGGGTTATGTAGCCTCCAGGTCTAACCGTTAAATCCACGCCTTCGAAGCCGATGTCAGCCATGATTTCGCCGAACTCGGAGAGCGGGAGCTTCTGAAACATTTTAGCGAAAACTATAAGCTTCATAAAACCACCTCAAAACGTAGAAGCCCTTATATGTTCTACAAGCTCCATCGTTTTAACAGCGTCTTCGAAGCTCGTCTCAGGCATCCTATCTTCCCTTATACAGTCTATGAAATGTCTATTCTCCTGGAGATATCCATAGATTACGTGGAGGTCTCTACAGCCTCCGGCAAGGTCGAGGTTTCTCATGGTCTCAGCCTCCCCGTAGGTTTTATCGTCTTTCAATATTAAGGCCTCCTGCTTTTCAGGCTCAAATGGGACGTTTACAAATGCATATACGCCTTTCGAGTGCATTTCAAAGTAGTGTACCCGTCCGCCTGAAGAGTAGTTTGAGCATAAATGCCCTACACATCCGTTTTTAAACCTTATAAGGGCGTTGAAGCTGTTCATGTAGTCCGCATAGAAGCTTGCAACATGGCTGACAACCTTCTCAGGCTCCCCACCCATAAACCTCAAAGCGTCAACGGCATGTATAACGTCCGCCACCAGGTGGCTCACACGACCCCAAGGCTCAGGTTGACCTATCATATTCTTATGGAATACGGCTGTACAGTGCGTTATAGGGCCATGCTCTTCAACTACACGTTTAGCCTCTCTGAAAACTGGTATAAACCTCCTGTTGAATCCGACCATGGTCTTACAACCGTATTTCCTAGCGGCTTCAGCCATCCTCCTAGCCTCCTCAATTGATGCACCCGGAGGCTTCTCTATGAAGACGTGGAGACCACGTTTAAGGCAGTTTACGACGACGTTGGCTAAAGGTTCGGCATCTGCATAGTGGCCAGTGGGGACAGGCGCCATAATAGCGTAAACAGCGTCTAAAGACACCTCCTCAAGCATAAGCCTATAGTCTCTGAAACGCCGCTCAACACCATACCTGTCAGCAGTCCTATTAAGCCTACCCTCATCCAAATCGCATACAGCAACTACCTCAACATCTCTAAAACTCGCCAGCGACGGATAGTGAACCCTATTAGCCATACCTCCAGCACCTATAAAACCCACTCTAACACGATCCATGTCATTTAAAACCTACTGTAGGAGAATATAAAACATTCTTTGCGAACTACCTACAGCCTCCTGTCTACGATGTTAAAGTTTTTACGTTACTGGTATAGTATCAAGAGTTGTGAAAGCTTTGGATGTGTATGAGGTTTTATCTTCAGCCAAACCCGAAGAGCTGAAGCATCCATGTGAAAGCCTAGACTATGCCGATCACGTCGTTAAAACAACCATGATAGGTTATCCTCAATTGGCTGCTGATAGCCTACTGAACCCGGATTTAATCGGTAGACTGGCTGATATTGTCGGCTCCATAGTTAGACAGTTGAACCTGATCTTTATGGAGGCGAAGTGGATTATAGAGAAAAGGGAGGACGTTATCGTTCAGAGAGGACGGGCATACGATGTCCTCATTGAGATAGCTATAAATCTATTCGGTTTGGAAAGGGAGTGGGTCGGCTTTACAGATAGAGACGTTGAAGAGACTTTAGAAATCATAAGGAATGCATTGTCTACCTGGGAGTCTGTTGAACGTGAAGAATGTGGAAGCGCTGAAGTAGCTAGGGCAGTTGTCAGGTTGAAGATCGATGATATGAAGAAAGTTATGCGCGGAGATCCCAAAGGCGTGAAGAGCATGGTTGCTATCATGGGTGAAAACGTCGAGAAGAAGCTTGACGAGCGCAAGATTATGCTGAGCTTCCTAGACGCTTTGAAGGAGGAGATTCAAGGCAACATATATTACGTTATGTCTAAGAGGGGTATGTGTAGGTTTGGGAACGATTACGCTTTAGGTCTTAGGTGGCTTAGAAGGCTGGGCTATGTACAGGTTTCGACAAACCCCGTCTTAGCGGCTATAGCCTATAGGGATGACCCAAGCCTATGGGGTAAGTTTGAAGGCTATCTCAAGAAAAACCCGGGTTACTTGAAGAATATAGACGGTCGTCAGGACGAGCTTGCGATGTTAGCCACCATGTTAGCGCTCTGGCCTAACATGGAGGTTTTTAGACCGGTCTTCTATTTAAAGGGCTTCTCAGACGGTATGATAAGCTACCAGTTGAATCCGAACGTAGCTGATGACGTCAATAGGAGTATTGAAGACGCTTTAAAAATCTACAGGGCCACTCAAGACTACTTCATGAAATACGACGAATATCTCCTGTGGGGTTGGTCAAGAGACGTTGAAAGGGGAAGACCGAACATCGTGTTTAAAGTAGCTGGAAGTAGCCCCGCGGCTATAGAAATCACAAGCATGCTTGAAAGTCTAGGGATAGGTACAAACAACACGATAACATTCACAGTATCCCAGGAGGCTTCACTAATACTTGCTAAGATCCGTGGGAGAGCTAAAGCCGTTAAAATGGGTATTAAAACAACCAAGGTTTATGAAACCAATATGGGCGGCCGACTAGAGGGACACCTTAGGGAGGTTAAGGCCGCACAATTGATAACAGATGCTTTAAGGCGTTTCGGAGACCCGGAAGCTAAACTCATTGAATTCTGCAGGAAGCTAGGCGTACCAGTGGCTGATAGAGCTGAAGCGTGGGTCGGCGCTACTGGATGGGGGTACAACTACACGGCTAAAACGTTTGAGGAGAAGATTGTTTTAGTGTCTTTCAACCAGTATTTGAAAACTTTAACAAATGAGCATTTAGTAGCTCTCCTAGTAGAAGCAAAGATGTTCAACTCTAGAGAGGAAGCGTTGAACTACTTGACAAATTGGGAGAAGGCCATAGGGCTTGCCGGGACTCTAGTAGCTCAAAGGGTTTGGTGGATATTCTTCAGCTCTGAAAATAAGGTTAAGTGGATTAACTACCTAACTTCCGAGTATGGTTTAACAAGAGAAGAGGCTGAAGACGTCTTAAATGGCATAGACGTGTTGCCAGCTTCCAAGAGAAAACCTATGGACACCTTCCTTACATTAGCTAGGTGGAATATGACGAATACTGAATTTCCAGACCATCAGCTTAACGTTTTAAATGAGTCTAAGAGTTTAAATTTCAATCTTTCAAACTATGATAACGCTATAATGATGAAGCATGATCCTAAAACCATTGAAACGCTCAACCAGCTGGGCGATTTCGTGAAAGCCTATGAGTTGACGTCTGATCTATTGGAGCTGCTTAGGAAAGTCGGTGTAGAAGTTAAAGAGCTAGGTAGTAGAGGGCTCTCATGCGATGAGTGGGCGGTCTTCGGATCTACTGTTAAAACGATGACAGGTTTTACTGAAGCGTATAATAGCTTCAGGAGTAGAGTTGTTGAAACGGCTAAAAGAGTAGCTAAAATGCTCAGTGTTCAATAAAAACACAATCTTTTATTTTTTACATAGATTTAATAGCTGGGTTTTCTTCTAAAATTCTTAGAAGAAGATGCCTCCGTCAACGCTTAAGGATAAACGTACCGTTTTCCCGTTTACTGCTTTTGTTGACCAGGAAGATTTGAAGCTTTCCCTCATACTCAACGCTATAAACCCTCAGATAGGTGGCGTCTTAATAAGAGGTGAGAAAGGCTCAGGTAAGAGTACCATAGTACGGGCCTTAGCCGATCTACTGCCGGAGATAAAAGTCGTGGATGGTTGTATTTTCAACTGCGACCCAGATAATCCAGCTGAAATGTGTGAAGAGTGTTTTAGAAGGTGGAAGGAGGGAGATATTAAAGTCGCCTTTAGAAAGATGAAGGTTGTAACAATCCCCTTAGGCGTTACCGAAGATAGGCTTATCGGGACTTTAGATATAGAGCGAACGCTTAGAGAGGGTGTTAGAGTTTTCCAGCCTGGTCTGCTGGCTGAGGCCAATAGAAACATCATGTATATAGATGAAGTAAACCTTCTTCCAGATCACATAGTAGACGATATTTTGGACGCGGCGGCCTCAGGCTGGAACATAGTCGAGAGGGAGACGATATCCGTAGCTCACCCTTCGAGGTTTCTACTTGTTGGTACGATGAACCCTGAAGAAGGTGAGCTTAGACCACAGCTTTTAGATAGGTTTCCGCTATCGGCTACATCCACGTCTGTTAGAGATGAAGAATTAAGAGCTGAAGTAGTTAAGAGAAATTTGGAGTTTGAAGAAGACCCTAAGGGATTTAGAGCGAAGTATGAACCCATGCAGGAGGAGCTTAGAAGAAGGATAATTGAAGCGCGGAGTATATTTTCGAAGGTTTTAATACCAAATTCCATAGTTAGACTCGTGGTGAGGCTTTGCATAGCGTTAGATGTCGATGGCCATAGACCCGACATAGTTATCCTCAAGACTGCAAAAACCCTAGCGGCTTTTGAAAACAAGTCGACAATCGAGGTTTCTCACGTAAGGAGGGCGGCACTTTTAGCGCTTATGCATAGGACGAGAAGCGGTGGTTTTAGAGAACCAGCCTCCCGCGAAGAGATTCTCAAGACTTTTGATCAATTGTACAACGAACTCTCTTGGGAGATAGTACGAGAAATCTCTCAACTCGCTGGTAGTAGGGAGTCCTGTGTGAAAGATAGTCCATCCGGTTTAAACTCTAAATTCGAGAGTAGCGGCTTAGGGGAAGCCAAATCCTCCACTGGCAGAGAAGAGAATGGAACAACCAGCCTACGCTCTCGCAATTTGGAAAAGCGTGAAGTATCCGATGGCAAAGTTTCTAGAAGGAAGAACATTAGCCGGTTTTTTCAGCTGGTGAAAACCCCGCCTAAGGATGGAGTTAAGGTAAAGACTAAGCCTTCAGACGGTTTTAGGTCTGAAGAGCTAAAGGAGGTTAAAGACCTTATCACAGTCCTAGGAAATAAACCTATGGGTAAAGGGTTTTTCAGAGAGCGTATGTATGAAAGTGTTGGAGAGGTTAAAACTATAGCCTTACCGTTAACTTCTCAAAAATATGCTAGAAGAAAGACATTCTACCTCTCAGGTAGGAGAGCTCGAATGCTGATGTATGCTACAGTAGGTAGGTATGCTGGTTATGAAAGTTATAGGCGGGATTCTTCCACGAATTTGGCTCTAATTCCAACTGTTCAAACAGCCGTAGCGAATGCGCACATACGTAGTGGGCAAACCGGACGGTTGACTATAGACGTTGAACCTGAAGATTTAAAAGTTAAACTTCTATCTTCAAGATCCACTTTGACGATAATCTTCCTCTTGGATTTGAGCGATTCTATGGCCGACTACCTGCCAATTGTTTCAAAAGTTATACTTGGTCTCCATAGAGAAGCATACACTAAACGTGATAAAGTCGGCGTTGTGGCGTTTCAAGGGTTTAATGCCAACGTTGTCTCCCACCCGACTAGAAACCTTTTAGTTGTTGCTAGAAAAGTTAGACGTTTGAGGGCAAGCGGATACACTCCGCTCGCTAGGGGTCTTCAATCTTCTCTTGAGCTAATCAAGACCGAAAAGAGGAGAGATAAGAGTGCCCTTCCCATCGTAGTTCTCATAAGCGATGGAGCGGCAAACGTTCCTCTAAGTACGACCTTTGTAAGTCCATTCTATTTGGATAGTTTAAGGAGGGCATATGAAGATTCTATATCTGTTGCTAAAAACTTGGCTAGAATGCGTATACCCATAATCGCTATAACTCCTTTTGGAGAGTCACTCTACCAAGGGTTAAGTAGGTCTGGAGTCGAATTGCTCAGAACAATTGCGGATATAACTGGTGGAGGCTTTTACGTAGTTTCAATGCCCAAGCCTAAAGAGCTTGTGGAGCTTGTTAAGAAGAACGTTTTCCCCAGCTATACAACCGATGATGAAGTTAAAACGATGTCTAAAGTTGTTAAAGACGCCATTACACTGTTTAGAAGAGTAAATCTCAAGGAAGGATTAATTTATTAGACCCGAATCGGCGCGTCATGTTAAACCTGTTAGAAAAACATTTTAACATAGGTTTACTGGAGTATTTTCTGAGCATTTATGGAGTATGGTATAGCCGTAGATTTAGGTGCAACAAATATTAGAGTTGCCGCTGGTACTGCTAAAGGTGAATTCCTAGCAAGAGTTTCCGCACGTACGAATCTATTTGAAGGTGCCGAGGCAATAAGTCTCCAAGTAATATCGATGATACGGAGGCTTCAAGATGAAGCTGGACTTGATCCCAGGGATATGGTCGGCATAGGCGTTGGTGCTTTCGGCCCTCAGGATCCCGTGAGGGGTGGTATTGTAAAACCTGCCAATGCGCCCTACGAGTTCATACCAATTAGAAAGCCTCTGGAGGAGGCTTTTAAGGTTCTGGTAGAGGTCTACAACGACTGCGTAATATCTGTTATCGGGGAGAAGTTTTACGGTTTAGGTAGAGGTGCAGATAACATCGTCTATATAACCATAAGTACAGGGATAGGTGCTGGTGTTTACGTTGACGGCCGCCTGCTCTTAGGTAAAGATGGAAATGCCCATGAAATAGGCCACATAGTAGTAGACTGCGAGAGAAGACTTATCTGCGGATGTGGTAAACGTGGACACTGGGAGGCCTATTGCTCAGGGCGCAACATACCGAACTTTGCAAAGCTTATAATTGAAACTCAAAAAAGATTTGAAGATTTCAGGAAAAGCTACCTATGGGGGGCTTCAAATAACAGTTTAAACGGTATAACCGCTAAGTCCGTCTATGATGGGGCTAAAATGGGTGACGAACTTTGCATAGACATAGTGGAAAGTATCGGCGTTTTAAACTCTATGGGTGTAGCCTCTGCCATAAACGTTTACGACCCAGACCTCGTGACGTTGGGCGGGGCGGTTACGCTTAACAATATTGAGCAAGTTTTAAATCCGATAAGACAGCACTTTAAAGAATACATAGTCAATAGGGAAGCTGAAATAGCTGTAACACCTTTAGGTGATGAGATAGGGCTTTACGGTGCATTAGCCACGGCTTTCAGACTTCATAGAGATAAAGTCTAAACTTTAAGCTTCACTAAAATTTCGCAGGCTTTACATAGATCGCCTGTAGCTGGGCTTCCGCAGATTCTGCACTTTCTAACTTGTGGGAATTCTAAACTCCGCTTAAGATTATTGGCTATTTCTTCAAAACTCTTTAGCAAAGTGAACATTATACCTGGGTGTCTACTTTCCAACCGGTTGATTAAAACTCTAATGTCAGATCTGAGAGATGAGCCGGTGTAGGGGCATTGCGTAGGTTGGAATTTAAAGTCCATGAGAGCGGCGTAAAGCGACACCTCTCTTTCAGGTATTAGAACCATCGGCTTAACCCGAGTAGGAATTTCTGAAAACCTACTTTCCGTCACTGAGCCTGAGGTTATAAACCTGTATAAGTCTCCGTGAGCTAGGTTGAGCATATACGTCTGAATGACGTCGTCAAGATTGTGGGCTGTGGCTATTTTATTAAGATTAAGTTCTTCAGATGCTATATTCAATGCTTTACGTCGTAAAATACCGCAGTAGATGCATGGTCTAGGTTTAAGGTTCTTCTCTGAAGCTATTTTAACAAGTTCGTCAAGCGTTAAGCCGAAGAGCTTTTTGAAGCTGTAGATGTAGTGTGGAATTTTAAGCTTTCTACATGCTTCGGAAGCTATTTTTAAAGCCGCTCTTCTATAGCCTTTTATACCTTCATCTATTGTGATCGCTATGAGCTCAGCCTTTGGAAAACCAGCCTCAACCTTGGACAAGATGTGTAGCAGTGTTAAACTGTCTTTCCCTCCCGAGATGGCCAATCCTATCTTATCGTCTGGATTAAACATTTTATAGCGTTTTATCGCTAGACGTACCCTATCCTCTATGGATTTTGAGAAGTGCTTACGACATAGGGCTTCACCAGAATACATCCTCCTGTAAACTGCTGCTTCACCGCACCTCTGACATTTAAGCAATAGCGCTCACCAATTCATGTCAACTTAAAATTCTAAAACTTAGAAACGTTAAACCTATGTTTAATAGTAGGAGGCCAAGTGCAAAGGCGTTTAAGCATAATGTTGCGGTTTTACGTAGTACACGGTTTTTTACTTTAGCTAAAAATACGTCTACGAATCCATATCCATCCAAGGGGTATACTGGTAACATATTGAATATCGCGAATGCGATGTTTATATTACACATATACATTAAAATCAGATATCCCGTAAATGTTACGGGTCTGGGTAATAGGTCTCCGAAGATTGATGGACTATAGGGATATGCGTAGAACCTCACGTTTAAACTCCTGTTGGACTCACCTATGGAAACGTTAAAAACACCTTTATCGGTTTTAATGATCAGGTTATCTGTTATATTCAATCTGCTGAGTTCTTTCAGCGGATTCTGATATGGCGTTATGAACGGTATTGAAGGCTTAGTTAACCCCAATCTAACGCCATTTATCTCACTTATGATGCTCCAGCTGTCTAAGCCGAGCTTATACAATGGGCTGTCTGGACTTACACTGTAGACTAGAAGGCCCTGAGGCTGTTGGAAGAGCACGTTCAAAACTATAAGTGTTATGAACGCTACTGCTAGGTTTGCTGAAGGGCCTGACGACACTATCCTAAGCTTAGATAGAGATTTAGACTTCTTGAAAGCCTCTTCATTCGGTTCAACAAATCCTCCAAATACTATTAATGCTAAGAGTAGTCCAGAAGATTCAACTGGTATGTTTTCAAGTCTGGCTACGACTCCATGCATCATTTCATGTACGGTGAGTCCTACGAGAATTGCTGGTAGAATGTAAAGTAGAGGCTCAAAACCCACTGTTATACCCGGCAGTATTGGCACCAATCCTATAGCTTCCTCAGACCTTATGAGTAGTTTAAATATGTTTCCTGTGAGCGTATAGGTTGAAAACAGCATCAGTCCAAATGCTAAAAATACGCTGAGTGTCGAATAATACCTCCAGAACTCTTTAAACTCATTTGACAGGTCGTCGAGGAGTTTGTTGAATTTTGCCGTCCTATATATGATTATGAAGGGTTTAACGTAGAGATTTTTCCTATCCAACCTCAATACCTTAGCGATCACATAAACCGCAAGCCAAAACGCTACAATGAGCACCAAATACATTCCGGTGCGTATGTATATGTTTAAGCTCAAAACCTCAACCTCCTCCTAGCTGGAGGGTTTTTAGAGACAATTTCCTCAAAAACGCTTTCAAAATTATCCCCCTCGGTTAAAAGCCTTTTGACGAATAAACCTGTCCTACCATGTTCATCCCTCTTCTTTAAAACCCTCACCCGTTCTTTAACGACGTCTATGCTTACGCCGAGTTCTCTAGCCACTTCAGACTCAAACCCCTCAATCGGATATTCAAGATGACCATTAGCTGTAGGTTTGATGAATGTAAGCCTTTTAGTGCATCCGGGCACTCTCAAGTCTTCCCTCAATTCTTTAAGCCCCATCATACCGCCGAATCTGTAGAATTCAAGCTCCCTAGCTCTAAAACTCAGAAGTGGAAACGTTACAGAGGTCTTCTCTCGAAAGTCCAAATATATGTGGGCTTTAGGAGTATTGCTTGGGGTTGCCTGCGTTAAAACCCTACTGAAAATATTAAAGCCTCTAATAAGTAGGCACGTTTCTACGACATGACTTGAAACAGGCTGAAGGATAACGACATCAACATCGCTGTCTTCATCAACATCCCCCCTAGCCACACTTCCATGAATAAATCCCCTGATATTAAAGCTTTCTAAAGCTTCAAGTAGCTTAATAGCCTCTACTCTAAGCCTTCTCAGAATCAGCCACCTTTCAGCCGAATATAAAACCTCTAGGACTTCCCTTAGTTTAAGAGGCTTCTCAGCCATTTCCAAAATTAATTATGATAAAATTCTCCTAATAAGGTTAGCCTGTACACATACGTTTAAGATGCTTTTTTCTATTTATAGGATGAAGAGTTTTTCGAATAAAGCCTCACTGATTAAACTCTAAATGTAGAAACTCAAGTAAGCTTTAAAGTGAAGCCCATCGTCCTATCAGCCCCCCCGTCCTTTCCCCTTTTCCGTTATGGGAAAGGTATAAAGCTTCGAGTTTTCTCTTTTAAAGGGGGAGTGTTAAGAGTTATGGGCGTCTTCAGGGTGAGGATTCCGATTAGTAGAGTTGGCGTTTTGATAGGAGCTAAAGGTGAAGTTAAACGTACTATTGAAGAAAAGTGTCATGTTAAACTTAACATAGATAGTTCATCTGGTGATGTTGAAATATCGTCTATTGACAATGGAGATATTTTAAGCCCGCTTGTGGCTAAGAACGTGGTTTTAGCCATAGGCCGTGGCTTCAGCCCTGAGAGAGCGCTCAGACTTTTAGAGGAGGATACGATGTTTGAGATTGTAGATCTTCGAAATGATTTTGGTTTGAATGAGAATGCCGTTAGAAGAATTCAGGGTAGAATCATAGGACGTGAAGGTAAGGCTAGAAAGATGATAGAAGAACTCACGGGTGTATATGTATCCGTTTATGGTAATACTGTCGCTTTAATAGGTAAAAGCCCTTGGTTTGAACTCGCTAAAGAAGCCATTCAAATGCTCATAGACGGTCGTCAACACAGCACAGTCTATAAACACCTTACTAAGGAGCGTAGGAGAATTAAAAGACTTGAAATGGATATTTGGAAGAAACCGGGCGAAGAGTAAAAAACCTAGATTTTCAATATTCTAAGTATGTTCTTCCCCAGGATATTCTCCTCATCCATCGGATTTAACTTTAGAGCCTTTATTTTTTCAAGTTCTCTCTTCGCGAAACTTACGGTGTCCGGCTCTTCATGCGGTCCATCTGTACCAAATATTATACGATTTGAACCTACCTTTTGAACAGCTTCCCTTATCTTATGGGCCAGTAGAACCCCGCTCGTATCCAGATATATGTTTTCATATGTGGATGCCAAGTTTATGAACTGGTCTATGAGTTTTTCATCCGTAGATAGGTACTTTCCGAAGTGTGCAACTATCATCTTGACCTTTGGAAACTTTTCAACCATACGTTTGACATCTGAATACCTTCCTACGCAATCTATTAGACAGGGCACTTCAAGCTTCTCAGCCAATTCTATAACAGGATCTACGACGTATTCAGCTATCGTATACTCTCCAGCGTGAACTTTGATTCCTTTAAATCCAAGCCTCACCACGGCGTCTACAATCTCATCGTTGACAGCTTTCTCAAAACTTGGAATAGCGTAAACGTAGGGTATTAATCTACCTGGAAACTTTCTACAGGCTTCAAGAGCCATCTCTATCGAACGTTTGGTTGAGGTGCTCATTGCGAAAACCACGGAAACATCTATACCGACAGCATCCATAGTATAGACTATTGTTTCGGGACTATACTCGGTCCTGCTGACGTCACCATGTTTCAAATGAACATGGGAATCTACGATCAGAACAATCCCCTCAAGTATAAGTAAAATGTGACGCTTAAAGATAATCTTAACCGTCATAGATCAGAACCTTCGCAGAAGGCTCCTGGCTAATCTGTATAACTTATTAACGGGTTTTCGACTTGCATGACTCTGAGGATTTTTGAACCATGTAACGTTTTAATTTGACGGTATTAGAAACTGTCCCTTTCGTTGGAGGTATAAAGGCTTTATATTTGTCTTGACATGAAAAAAGAATTATAAGCTTCCAATACAAATACCAAATGCTATTGACGAAACCATTTGGGAAGTAAAAACAAACTTATCAGGTAGAAATTTTCCCTCAGGATTTCACAATAGTGCTCAGCTAACCCCTTCAAAGTCATTCTTACTCCCTATTTTTACAAGGTATATCCTACCCTTCTTGAGATGTATTCCGATTTTGTTTTTAAGTTTCAAGTAGTTTCGTGCGGAAGATAATAGTGGAGCCATCTGTCTAGGGCTCAGCTCTAACCCCTCTATTTTCAACTCGACAAACGACTCCTCTGAATTTAGAAAATCGTTTAACAACTTTTTCCAGAATCCCCTAGGCACTTTTCTTTTAACAAACGACTTCTTCAGCATTTGCTTTGTCTCCTCGTCTACTGGTACAAATTTGTACTGTAGATTTAAGTTATATATCTGCTCTTCCTTATTTTTCAATTTCATATTTCCCCCTTTGCCTGTCATCTAGTCTAGGGTATAGAACCCCTTTAATAGGAGGATCCCCTTTAAATGTAAATGGGCTAATTCGGTAACATACATCCTATACATATTGGTGAAAAACTTCCATAAAAGTTTTGTAAGGAATTTTCACAATCTTTTCTAGTTTAAATTGGAAAAAATCTAAAATTTACATATAAACCCTACAAGCTTCTATTTTACAGAAAATTAACACTAAAGATATTCCTGTGATGTCCTTGAAAATACTTGGTTAAATGATAGATTTCGAGAAATACTAATCTTCTATGTAGATATACCCCGTTTCAGTTCTCCCCATTCTCATATAGCTAGTTATGAAACCCCAGTGCATATAGTTCGCCTTACCATATACTGTCCAGTAGTTTATGTAAACCCCCTTTATACCGTTCTCAAGCATGACTACAACAGTGTAGGTTTTCCCAATCCTAACGCCTGTGAATATGGCTTGAGAATGCCATTGATTTGGAGCTATTGGAACTTCTACCAAAGGCTCAGCCACTCCAAGCTCCCAGATCATTGCAAACCCCTTCGGAGCTAGTGTAGGCTTGTCATAGAATGCTAAATCCACAATTAGGTAGCCAGCCTCCCAAGCTGTAGGAGCCTCTACGAAGACTGCTGTAATGTTTGCATCTCCTTCGAGTGTTAAAGTCGTGAAGGGTGATGAGCTGTAGTTTATGAAGTTTATATGCCAATGGTCAAACTCAAAACCGTTGTAGACGTCTGCAACCTGGAGCGTTATGGTTGTTCCCCGCTTCACAGTATAAACTCCGGGAAGAGGAAACGTAAGACCACCTGGCGTAGCCTCGATCTTGAGAGTTACATATTCTTCAGATGTTGAGCTAAACCATGGGACGAACGGTTCTTCTCCGAAAGAAGCGGAGGCCACAATTAATCCTAGTGTTACTACGATCAGAAGTCCGACTGTGGATTTCAAATTCATAACCACAAGATGTTAATGTGATCTTCCTATATATACTTTAACATTCTCCAGACATATGGCACACGACATATTACTGCTATATTTTCAAAAAAGTAGTTTCCCTGTTAAAATAGTGATATGTATCATGTTAAAAGGTTTATCTGGTGGCATGTACTGTTGTTATACAACTCCAACTAAACTATGAATCGCTTCTATGGAGGATTGAAAGGAGGCTTAAACATGGTTGAATTTCAAGAGATAAGTCCAGCAGACTTCTTCTATAGAAATAGAGATATCGCTGGCTTCACAAACCCTGCTAGAGCATTATATAGTACTGTAAGAGAACTGGTTGAAAACTCCTTAGACGCATGCGAATCGGTTGGGGCTCTACCAAATATATACATAAGACTTACATGCGTGAGCGGGCCGCTTGATGGAGCGGCGGTCTTCAAGATTAAAGTCTTAGATAATGGGTCTGGGGTTCCAGAGCATAACATCCCCCTGGCGTTTGGCAAAGTACTCTACGGTTCAAAATATAAGCTTAAACAGACACGTGGAGCCTTCGGCTTAGGAGGGAAAATGGCAATACTTTACGGTCAGATAACCACAAATAAATCTGTCAGGGTAGTCTCAAGTACAGGTAGCTCGCATATACATGAGTATGTGCTTAACATAGATATTCGGAAGAATGAACCCAAAATATTGAGTAGAAAAAACTACGAAAACGTGAACAATTGGAGAGGGACTCTCGTAGAATTTTACACAGAAGGGGACTACTACAGGTCTTCGTCTAGAATAGTAGATTACCTTAAACAGACGGCCATGGTAAACCCATATGCAGAAATAACCTTCGTTGACCCCAAAGGCCACCTGTATTTGTTTGAAAGAGGTGTCGGTGAAATGCCTCCGGCTCCTAAGGAAACTCTTCCGCATCCATATGGCGTAGATGTTGAAGCATTGAAGAGGATTATAGCGGATACTAAGGCTAAATCCCTGCTTGAATTCATGACTGAGCATTTCCATAGGGTTGGAAAAGCTATAGCATACAAGTTCCTCGGTGAAGCCTCTTTAAACCCAGACATGAACCCTAAGAAGCTAAGCCAGGATGATATAGTTAAACTCGTAAACCACATGAAAAACTTTAAAGGCTTCCTTCCGCCAGACGCGTCATGCCTGTCGCCTCTAGGTGAAAAACTGCTTAAAGCTGGTATAGAGAAAGAGCTTAAACCAGAGTTTGTAGCGGTTATTCAGAGGAAGCCCTCCTCATACTCAGGGTATCCATTTATAGTTGAAGTCGGCATAGCCTATGGTGGAAGCATACTTAAACCTGGTATAACCTTATACAGGTTTAGCAATAAAATACCCCTTCTATACGATGAGACAAGCGACGTAAGCTGGAAAGTCGTAAATGAGCTGATAGATTGGAGTAGGTATAAGGTTGATGTGACAGCGGACCCCGTAGCTGTTATAGTCCACATATGCTCAACGAAAATCCCCTATAAGACAGTTGGTAAGGAGTTTATAGCAGATAGACCTGAAATCGAACATGAAATACTCAACGGTGTTAGAATAGTAGCTCGTCAGCTCATGCTTCACCTATCTAGGAAGAAGCGCGTTCAAATGGAGCGGGCGCGTTTAGAAGTCTTCAGCAAATACCTGAATAAACTCGCATTATTCAGTGCTAGGCTAAGCGGTAGGAAGAAGCCTCCAGATTTGAAGCCGCTTCTTTTGAAAATTGCTAAGCTCAACCTGGCGGAGGAAGAGGAGAGCGTTGGGGAAAAACTTGAAAAGCCTCCAGTTATAAAGGTGAAGAGTTATGAGAAAACGTAGCAAAACTGTTAAAAGTCCAATTAAGCTTTCAGCTTTCAAAAGCAGATCTAAAACCGTAGAACAGAAGCTTAAGCCTCCAAGAGGGGAGGAGAGGAGGAGAATAGTTGTTGAGAAGTTTCGGAGGCTAGGTGAAGACATCTACTATAGGCTTGAAGCCGGAGAGTTTCCATATCTCAAAATTCCAAGTCGTTCAACTAAAAACATAATATATGATCCTACGCTTAGACAGTTCGTACTTGGAGAACGTTTCTTCGTGAGAAGCGCTAAAAACGTTAGACACTTAAGACCGTTAACCCAACTCGTATGGGTTGCATACACGGCCAACACGCTCTGTACCATGGATAAGACTTCAACTCTTAGAGACATATATTACATGGCTCAGGCAGATGGTATAGACTTCAACGATCAACAGGAAAGCGATGAAGTAATCACAGAGCTTGAAACGGTTTTAGGCGTACCTAGGGAAGAGTTCAACATATTCCCAGAAGAAAGGTCTGCCATATTCGGCGATTTAACCATAGAGTACACAGTTAGAGAGTACAAAGGGGTTAGAGTAAATCTTACAATGCACCCCGACGGGTTGGTAATTGGTCCAACTCTTACAAGTGCAGACTTCATCCACTGTGAAGCAGATAAAGCCATAGTTATTGAGAAAGGAGCTATGTTTACAAGGTTCATCGAGGAGAAAGTGCATAAAAAGTTTAAAGCAATACTCATACATACAGCTGGTCAACCTCCCAGAGCAACTAGACGTTTAATAAGGAGGTTGAATCTAGAGCTCAACCTGCCAGTTTACGTTTTCGTAGATGGGGATCCCTGGGGTATGCACATCGCCCAAGTCATACTTTCAGGCTCCGCTAGAGCTGGGCATATACCTGAACTTGCAACGCCGGATGCCTTATGGGCTGGGGTATACGCTTCAGACATAGTGAAGTATAAACTTCCAAGCGACCCGTTGACTAAAGTAGACCTTAAACGTCTCGAAGAGCTTAAGAAAGACCCCAGGTATAAAGACGAATTATGGCAGAAGGAGATAGCTACGTTTCAGAAGATTAAAAGAAAGTCTGAACAGGAGGCTTTCAGTAGATACGGCTTAACATTTATAGTCAGTAATTACCTGCCTCAGAGGCTTAAAGAGCTAAGCCATAGATAACTGCTCTATTAGTTTGATTCGTAAGGATGAGTTTAAACCTTTATACTCTCTAAGCTATACTTCTTAATGGCGTCTAAAATTGGATAAGCGTGTCTTCAGAAACCCGGGTAAGGAGTTTAGAGGGGCACCATTCTGGTCTTTAAACGATAAACTTGAAGGTTTAGAGCTTTCCAGACAGATAGGTTTGATGGATGATGGATGGTTTGGAGGCTTCTTTCTCCATGCTAGGGAGGGGCTGGTAACTCCCTACATGAGTGAAGAATGGCTTAATATGATTGAAATATGCGTGAGGGAGGCTGAGAAAAGAGGTATGTACGCTTGGCTTTACGATGAAGATAAGTGGCCTAGCGGCTTCGCTGGGGGCGTTGTTCCAGCTTTAAGCCTAGACTACAGGGTTAAAGCATTAGCCATGATGGTTAGCGGAATGATAATAAGGTCTCCCGAGCTTCTGAAGGTCTTCGAATGTGATTTTACAGAAGGTAAGCCAGTGAATTTGAGAGCTGTGGAGGCGGGCGAAAAGCCTAAGACTAGTAAAAACTACATACACTTCTACGTTTGGTCAGCTCCAATTGGAAGTAAGTGGTTTGACGGTTTCTCCTACATAGACGTGTTAAACCCGGAAGCTGTTGAAAAATTCATAGAATCCACATATGAGAAGTACTGTCAGCGTTTTAGAAGGTGGGTTGGCAACACAATACCGGGCATATTCACAGATGAACCCAACTATCTATCTGGACATGAGTCTTTAAACTATCCAGCAGTACCTTGGACGACTAGGTTTCCAGAATTCTTCAAATCTAGATGCGGATACGATATTACAGGTCATCTGCCAAGCCTATTCTTCGATATAGGCGACTACAATAAAGTCAGGTACGACTTCTGGAGGACTTTAACGGAACTTTTCGTTGAAAGCTACAGTAAACAGGTCTATGAGTGGTGTGATAGGCATGGTTTGAAGTATACTGGACACTATCTCTCAGAAGAATCTCTTACAAGTCAGATAAGGGTTGCAGGAGCTGTTATGCCCCACTATGAGTACATGCATATGCCGGGTATAGACCATTTACGTAAAGACATAGATGAGATTTTAACAGTTAAACAGGTTGCAAGCGTGGCTAATCAGCTCGGCAGGGAGAGGGTGCTTTCGGAGACTTATGGGTGTAGCGGTCAAAACTTATCCTTCGAAGATAGAAAGTGGATAGGTGATTGGGAGTATGTATTGGGTGTCAACTTCCTAAATCACCACCTATCGCTATACTCCATGAGGGGTAGGCGTAAGAGAGACTATCCGCCTAACATATTTTACCAGCAACCCTGGTGGAGGTTTAACAGCCTCATAGAATCTTACTTTACAAGGCTCAGCTATGCGCTGTCAAGAGGTATGAGAATTGTCGACATATTGATATTGCATCCAATTGGAAGTGGCTGGGCTATGTTCACTCCTCTAAACACGTCTAAGGTTGAGAATTTACATAGAGATTTTGAGAAAACCCTTAGAACTTTTCTTGAAAAACACTGGGACTTCGAACTTGGAGATGAATCTATAATAGCTAAATACGGTAAAGTGGACGACGTCTCCTTCATAGTTGGAAGATGCCGTTACAGTGCAGTCGTCATACCGCCCAGCTTAACGCTTGCAGAATCCACTGTTAAACTCTTAGAGAACTACGTAGCTAACGGTGGGCTTCTTATAGCAATTGAGCCAACGCCTAAAATGGTTGATTGTAAACCGTCTAGTAGGATTGAGGCGGTTTTAAACATGGCTGTTAAAGTTAAAGACGCCTATGAAGCCGTCAATATTCTAAATGAGAGAGTTAAAAGGAGGGTTTTAATCAACTGTTTGAAGAACGATGCTTCCAACGTATGGTACCATTTAAGAAGAGACGGCTCTCAGCAGATACTTTTCCTAGCCAATCTTAGTAGAACGCAGGAGGTAGACCTCGAACTTGGTTTACTCGGTAGCGGTAGACTTGAGGAGTATGATCCATTCACTGGTGACTCGAAAACTACAAATCAGGAGACTAGAGGTGAATACGTCTACACTAGAGTCATACTTCCACCCGTAGGCTCTAAACTGCTCGTCTTAGACGAGACACAGAAGTCTAAAACAATCGAATTTAAATCGTTCAATGTTGTAGAGGAGTTGATCGTTGGAAAGCCTTGGAAAATTTCAAGAGCGACATTAAACGCGTTAACTTTAGACTATTGTAGGTTGGGGTTTGATAATTCATGGACGGCTAAAATCCCAACCTGGAGGGCTCAGAGGATTCTAGAGAGGCTCGGCTATGGGAAGCAATTCACGGTAAAATACGAGTTTATAGTCGATTTAGACAACTTAGACAGAGAAATCTGGCTTGTTTTAGAAAGTCCCGATAAATTTAAGATCAAGGTCAACGGTTTCGAGGTCTCCTACAAACCTGAATACGGCTGGTGGATTGATGCTAGTTTTAAACGTATCCCGATTAGAGGACTTGTTAAAAACGGGCTTAACACGATTGAACTTGAAGGCGTAAAGCTCTTTACAAAATACATGGTTTCAGGTACAGATGCACACGTCCTTGAAACTGAAGTAGAACCCATATACATAGTGGGAGAATTCGCAGTTGAAAATATCGAAAATAGAGAGTTTAAAATAATTAGAGAATATGACTCTTACGTAGGAGGCGACCTCACAAGACAAGGATATCCATTTTACGCCGGAGAAATGTCAGTAGAATGCGACTTCAACTTTGAAAAAGAACCTAAAGGTAGAATATTCCTTGTTCTAAGTGGATTACATGCAACAGTCATAGAAGTTAAAGTAAACGGTTGTAACGCCGGATACATGTTCTTAAAACCACATGAAATCGAAATCACAGACTTCATAAAACCTACGCAGAATAAAATTGAAATAAAACTCGTAAACACTCTTAGAAACCTTCTAGGACCGCATCACCATAAAGCTGGAGAGCTTACAGCAGTAGGACCATACAGCTTCCAAGACGAACTAAACTGGACTGACAACTACAATTTTGTACCCTACGGACTGGACGAAATCAAGATCCAGCTGAGAGCTTAGAAACATTAAAAAACCACAGCGTATTTTTTATTCTAGTCTCTCCCAAAGCCGGGATGGCCGAGCGGACTAAGGCGCAGGCCTGGAGAGCCTGTGGGCCCTCCGGGCCCTCGTGGGTTCAAATCCCACTCCCGGCGTCAATACCCCTCTGTAAATTCCTTATTTTCAATAACCCCTTCTAGCTCTAACAGCTTCCACTATGGCATCTTGAATTTTTTTTTTTAAACGGACTTGTGACAGAATATAGCTTCACCGGAGATTTCCATACCACTTGAATTACTATAGCGCTGGCATCGTATGACTTATCCCGCACTCCTCTATCCACGCTACGTGTAGTTGTTAAATGCGTAAACTTTTATATGATAAGTTTGTTGCAGATTGCTGTTAGTGAGGGGTAAAGCTGTGGACAAGTTAATGTTTAATCTAAATGATGTACTTGTAAAGAAAGCCACCACCTTCATTCTAATAACATATTCTTCCGCCCTACTTATAGACATCGCAGCTCTATATGGACTACTACCATTAATTCCATGGGGTTTTCTAAGGATGTGGAGCGTCGCAATATCCTCCGTAGTTTGCTCAGTACTATTCAGAGAAGACTTTTTCTCGCCGCTTAAGAAATACTTGAAGTTCTCGGTTAAATTACTCAAACTCTACTTGCTATCACCATTTATAGTATACGTAGCCTTGGGAGTTTACATAATTATAGCCTTCTCCCTAGGACTCTTTGATTTCTCCGCTTACATAGAACTAATAGCCATAGAGATTGCTAAGACATCCAATATGACCAAGGAGCAAGCGGTGCATTTAGCTACAACTTCAGCCTACGCTCAAATAGCATCAGCATACGTGGCCGCGATAACAGTAAACGCTATATTTGCTCTAGGTGAGGAAGTCGGATGGAGAGGCTACCTTTACGATCTTCTCGGCTCTAAATCTTCAACTAAAGCCGTCTTAACAATAGGGACTGTATGGGGACTTTGGCATGCGTCAGCAACGTTCCTCCTAGGATACAACTATCAATTTAATAGATCGACTGGAATAGCTCTTTTCACGCTGATCACGCTACTTTTCACATACTGTCAACTAATATTGACAAGTAGAGCTGGTGGAAGTGTTTTACCAGCATCGTCATTTCACGGCGCGGTAAATTCGATATGGGATCTGACCGTAGTTGCAACAAGGCTGTCTAAAGAGCTTGGAGAAGTGGTGTTAGGGCTCGGTTTAACAGGAGTAATAGCATGGATAATAGTGGATATATCGCTTTACATAATCATAAAGATACGTCTCTGGTAAAAGCGAAAATCAAAACCAGCCTTCCATTTTTATAGAAGGGTTAAAATCGATCTTTTGTAAATTAACCGTTATTGAAAGTTTAAATCTACTTAGTATTTGAAGCAGTTGTCGATATCTATCCATATCTCTTAAAAAACTCTCATGTTGTTCCAAGCCATACACCTATTTGTCCTCCGAAATAAACTAAAACTGTGAATACGACAAGTCTTGTGGTGAATGTTAAAACCAGGAAGATATCAAAACGTGCCTTCAAAAGCCCACATAAGAGAGATAGCACTTCTACTGGTAGGATTGGAATGAGCCCGAAGATTATGTAGATAATCCACCCCCGTTTAACCCATAAATTTGAGGCGCTCTTAAGTTTATTCTCGCCGAGCTTTTTAACAACGTATGGTCTTCCAAATCTATAAGCTAAGCCGTAATTAATTGCCATGCCTATTGTGAACCCTACCGTTGCAATAATAATTAATAGTATTGGAGGGAGGCCGAAGGAAGCTGCTACCACTACCAGAGCCGGGCTTCCAAGAGGTATCACTGTACCTGCGAGTATTGTTGCGATAAAGATTCCTAAAAGACCATAGCTTTCAAAGAATGCCTTCACGTCTAATAGAAGATACCTTATATTAAAATCTAAAGCCTTCAAAGTTAGAACAATTATTAGGCAAACAACCGCTACTACCGACCCTAGAGTGACTGGCTTTTTAACCCACGGGATCCTAACGACGTCTGAAAGCTTCTCCTCAGACTTTCCGTTGACCGTAGTCGTGTAAACCTCGTGATTTGACATCATACACTCCTCTGCTCACTTTAAACTTTTCAAATTCTGCTATTTCCATATTTTAGGGTAAAAAGAGTGTTGACGGTATTTCAGCGGAATGGCTAAAGTTACGGTAGTCGAAGCAGGATCTGTATGATCATGAATATGGTGAAAGCTACGAGTATCGCTATCCATATCTTCCTGAACCTCTCCATGGATTTTCTCTCTTTAACGGCTTTCTCCTCACATTTAGGGGAGCAGTATTTTTCATTAGGCGGGACAACCCTTCCACAGATTTCGCAGTGTCTATGGTCTGGAACGTCGGCAACTTCAACCTCTTTCCGCCTTTTAGGTTTTTGGGTCAAAGATTACACCTAAAGTTTAATTTTTTCAAGCTCCTTTTAAACTAAACGTTAATTATGGGTTTTAAAAAGTTCGGCTGGTGGGGTTTTGAAGTAACGATACCCGATAACTGGGATATAAGCATAGATAGAGGGGGGTATAATAAAGGTTACGTTAGAATAGATGATCCTAAAGTGCCGAGGCTGGAGATTTCATGGGAGCCGTATAAGAAAGATAAAATCAAGTCTCTCGACGAAATCTCCGAAGGCATCAAAAAAGAATTGCAGAAGAAGAGTAAGGATGTTAAGTTTATAGGTAAAGGTGGGTCGGCGAGAATAGCAAAACATACGGCTAAGTATCTCCATTGGAGGATAGATGAATTTGAAGGATATGTCGTTTTCTGGTATTGTGATGAAAATTTAAAATTTTATCGTGTTCAAATGCTATTTAAACGTGATGAATATTGGAGTTTTAAGAAAACAATTTTAGATGTTTTAAAATCCTTTAAATGTCATGTTAAAAGTGATATTTATAGTTGGACTGTTTTAGACTTCGATTTGAAACTTCCCAAGGATTTTAAACTTATCAGTAGAAGCTATAAGCTGGGCAATATTACACTTGCCTTCGAATCTAAAGATTCATATGTATTCATAAACAGGATAAGCGTCGCCGACGTCCTCCTCGAAGAGAAATATGAAGGCGACCTTATGAACGTATTGGAAAACGAGCATTTACCCAATATTAGAACGAGGCTTAAAATATCTAAGTTTAAGTCTTCTAGAAGTTTTCAAGACGAGTTTCACAGAGGACTTGTAATAAGCTCCTCTTACAAAATTGGTCTAATAATGCCTAAAGAGTTTTACTTGAAGACGAGAATATGGCTCTGCAAGAAAACCAATAAAATATACGCCGTCACAATAGCCGTTAGGAAAAGTCTAGAGTCGGATAAGTTTAGAAGACGACTGGAAACTTTATTATCTACATTATGCCCATAAATTGGTAGAGGTTTCCACCTTTGAAGCTTCCAGGCGTCTTCTCTAAGATTTTAGGTAGAAAAAAGCCTGAAGAAGTACCGAGCATAGATAAAGACGTCGTATTAAACTTAGCACCCATAAGAAACCCAGCTATAACCTGGAGAAGATACAAGAGCGGTGAAGTTGCTCTAGTAGTTTCCATTAGAAAGAAGGGTTTAATGGCACGTAAAGATAGGTCTGAGAGGGAGAAAAAGATAATACTTGATAAAATAGGTTCATATGTTTGGACTCTATGCGATGGAGAACATACGTTTAAAGAGATAGTTGACGCTCTGGTTGAAAATTACAAACTACATAGACGGGAAGCCGAAATATCTCTCGCAAAATACCTAGATGTCCTCTCCAAGAAGGGTGTGATAAGCTTCATGCCAAATAAACTCTCCCTACTTAAAGAGGAGAAGCCAGAGTCATAGAACTCGCAAAGCCACCCTTAGAAAAGGAGCCCTCATCTGAAGATTTTAAACAACGGATGACTTCTATCTATTCGAACCTGTTTGAAACGCATGTTGTAGGCTATGTAGCTTGATATTACTGCACAAGCAGGATACACGTATTTGGCGTGTGAAATGGGGCCGTAGAGTATGAAGTTGGCACCCATAGCTATCGGTAGCGCTTGTGAAACGGCATCACAACATTTCAAAACCTCTGGCTGTACATCTTTCACTTTTTTCCACAGTGAAATAGCGTTGGCTGGGCCGCAGCCAGTCGGTAGACCTGTCTCAGCTTTAACACCATAGACCGTTTGAGAAGCTAAGCCTATATCTGGCATATCAAGAACACATACGTCTACTAGTATTTTCTCAGCGCCAGCCTTCCTAGCGGCTTCAAGTAAACCCGGCTTATCGCTCAATCCAGTTAGGGTCTTTAATCTCCCTCTGGGTGTAGGGTCTCTTGGATTGAACAACTGGAGGACGACATTTTTCATACCAGAATCTTTTATTGCGACGAGCTCCTCCTCCTTGTAATTTATGTCTAAGGAATTGTATATGGCTCTACTGGATAAGCCAGCCTCAGCTATGTACTTAGCGGCTTGCATTCTAACTTCAGCAGTTACTCCGTCTAGTAGAAATGGGCTGTCGGTTTTATCCGCTACAAATTCTACAAAGCGTATAAGTGCTTCAGATGTATGCCCTACGACGTCTATAATCCTCGGAAGACCATACTCGTCGGATACTTCTGCTTCTTCGTTGAGCAGTTTCTCAGCTCTAACTTCATCGAATATTCCTCTAGACTCATCTAAGACTAACTTATGACCCTTGTAGAATATGCTTCCAATCATAACTGGTGGTAGTTGACCTGGTTGACCGCCGATTTTAACACCACCTATTTCAAAAACCGCTTGATCCCTATCAAACTTAAACATCGTGCTCCCCATCTTATGTGATAGAGGTTTAAGGTTAAATTAATATATTAAGTTGCTGTTAGAAAATATCTATAAATCAACTGGCGGTGAGTTGTAGACATGTGCTCTCGTCCTAAAGTCAGAAAGCTTCAGGGGATAGTTGAATCGATTGAGCGTACAGGTGAGAAGAAAGTCGATGAGAACGGTGTAGAGTGGGAGAAATGCATCTTCAACGTTAGACTAACGGGGTTCTCTAAGAGGACTCCGGATGAAGTGCTTCCTGAACACCTTAAAAGTAAGGTCGTTAAACTCGTCCGATGGGCTGCCTTCGACTGGCATTTTAAAACAGGTGTAAGGAAGACGCTTGAACCCGATGAGACGGAAGCAGTCTTAGAAGGTAGAAAAACCAGTACTGTTTATTGGTAATACGTGGAGAATTGAAAAGAGAGCTATTTGCCGTGGAAAAATAGCGTGACCACGGGAAGATTTATATTTACAGTTAAAGTTCTCACACCTAGAGACTATGAGTGCTTCAACTTTTGAGAAAGTCTTCTTGAATGCTATGAGGAAGACTATAGGCGAGGTCATGAACTACGATAGAGACTTTGAAGAAGTAAAGAGTGAACTTAAGAAGCTTATAAAATCCAATCGTATAGATGCGAGAGATGTTCAGCAGATATTGGATCAAATACCGTCTTACGTATTCGGGTCGCTTGTCACAGATATAGCGATAGGCGCCATATTTGAAGGATCGTCAAAGGAAATGAGGCTTCAGAAGATGATAGCAGACGTCTTCATTAAAGTGTTCGAAGAAAAAGGCATTCAAATTCTCCTAAACCACTGTAATATAGAGACTGCCAGAAATATTCTTGGAGAAGAGAAAGTTGAAGAAATAGCCGAGAAAATAACAACGGAAGACATATTTCAAACGGAAGAATGTGAAAAATTCTGCAATAAAATTATCAAAGTCTTAGAAGAGGCGCTTAAAGCTAAATGAAGACTCAGATGGCCGGCAATCAGCCTCCTACAAATGTATCAAGAATTACAGCCTCGCTATCCGCGTAATGCGTGAGTAAAAGTTCGATCAACTTAAGAGAGAAATGTCCACACTTTGAAAAACACCTCTACGTTTCAACTTCTGTTAAGTCTAAAAGCTCTTATAACTTGGGCCTATCTACAGAATATTTATAAGCTTTGATGGTGGGCTCGAATATGTTCATCCGTATTCACTTATACGCCAAGGCGCTGTTAAATTGATGTTTTCACGTTAATCCTCTTCTAACGTATTTGTTTAAGCTAGCTATTTTTGTTAGTCACTTTCCTTGTTACACTGGAAGTACCTATTTGAATAGCTCGCGGCTCAACTGTTGCTGAACTATACGATCTTATGCATGTCTAACCTCCGTTCGGCCTTTGTCCTTTGGATTCTACCCCGTTTTTCTAATCTATAAGTTCGCCTTTGAGATGTAAAAAGCCCTTAGGTTATAGGGGAAGATTTATATTGTAAAACTTATAGTAATACTTTGTAATACTTATGGTTAAACTTAAGTTGAAGGTTGGGCCAAAAGGGCAGATAGTGCTCCCGAAGATAGTTAGGGACAAACTTGGAATTAAGCCTCGTAGCTACGTGATAGCGGTTCTCAAGGAGAACGAGCTAACTTTGCAGAGAGGGACAGACATCGACGAGTTTCTAGATTGGCTGAAAAGGTCTAGGAAGCCCATAGTGAGGCTCGTCTCCAGGTTCAGCTTGGAGGATGAGGTTATTGAGGCTCTTCCTTGACTCCTCCTACTTAATATATCTCAGATACTCTGAGAATGATGAAATATTCAACTACGTGATAAGTTTCTTAGAAAGGGCCTTCAAACGTGGAGACAATCTGTTTATTAATATGGTCGTTGTAGATGAAGTATTATGGATTTTGACAAGGAAATACAGAGTTCCATTAGGCGAAGTCTTTGAACTGATGGATCAATTAATGCCTCTTCTAAAGGTAGTTCCAATAGACTACGCTGACTATGACGTTTTGAGGAAAGCAATGGTAAACTATGGATTAAAGCCCTCAGATGCGCTTCACATAGCTTCCATGAATAAAGCTGGAATCAAGCATATAGTCTCAGAAGACAATGAATTCGACAAGATACCGTGGGTGAAGAGAATCTGGATAAGCACATGAATTGCCGAAAAAATAACAACGGAAGATATATTTCACACTCAAATTTTTCGACGCTGAGGGATATATTATCGCCTTGGTTCCAATTTTCTTTTTGAAGCGTATTCATGTTAGTAATTTTTTAAGGAAGTATGAAGTAAGCGAAATCGATTTGTTGTCAATGATTGGCAATAGGATTAAAGTAAGTGGAGAAATAATCTTTAAGAAAGTTTGTAATCCGTTGTTTTATATCAAGTTATCCATTTCCCAAATTCTCTCGCAGAATAGGCATCCCTCTCCCTTTTCTCCTGTTTCACGGTCGCTTACGATGATGCGGATCTGACTGTAATCTGAGTTTTTTAAGTTTGTGGGAATAGTCGTCTGGATTAGATACCCGTATATCGACTGATTTCCGCCTGCCGTCTCCCTCACCTTATTTACTTCAAGAATCTTCATGGTTTGATCATCTATGATGACTTCAATATCGTCCTTAGCTAGGTTTGGTGCGATATCAATTATGCTGAGATTATGGCTTACGTTGCGTAATTCATCCGGTGATAGTGGGAATCCTATGCCGAGACGTTGCGAAAATTCTTTTGCTCTTTTGAGGCTCATAGGTCGAAAATATATTTGTATGGAGGGTAATCCGCCTTGAGGTATCCATGCGTTTATCGCGTAAACTTCAAGGCCGTTGATACGGGGATTAACTTCTAAGTCCTGATAAGCTGGGATATTCCATGCCCAATATTCAAGGTTTTTTATGGCGTAATCCTTGCATGCCCATAAGGCAATGTAGTTACCCTCGCTAACTTCAAGGCTGTATTTGCCATCTGCGTCGGAGAACGTCTGGTAAATCGCTTTAAATTTTTTGCTTAAAACTACAATTTCCACTCTCTCCATCGGGTTACCGTTGAAATCTGTCACCTTTCCATGTATTCTAATCAAAACCGTAGCCTCAGCATTTTAGTATGACCTCCTGTTAATAAGATTTTCCAGGTTGATAATTCTTAACAGACTTCTAAGTTATTTTAGCCAGCTTCCAAAGTTTACCTCTATCAGTTTATATTGCTAGTTTCCAGCCCAACCTCTTCAGCCACATTCAGCATGATTTTTCAGCCTGGCGTTACATGTACCCATCCAATTGACTTTCTAGTGAAGTCTTTACAAGGGTAAATTTTCAGTCCCTTTCCATTATGCATACTATCTCAGTCATTGAGTTGAGGCATCCGAGGAATTATCTGCCACGTCTATACATACTATATCGACTGTCGCGGGCGCGTTGGATTTAAAAGGTGGAAAATATTTAATCCGAATACTGGCGCCGGGGGTGGGATTTGAACCCACGAGGGCCCGGAGGGCCCACAGGCTCTCAAGGCCTGCGCGTTTGTCCTAGCTCCGCAACCCCGGCTTTAGTGATTTCTTTGGTGTTCTAAGTAGTAGTTTGCTAACCTTTATGTTAAACGTTTCTTTAAAGATTGCTGTATAGTAATTCCCTATGGCATGGGGTGGTGTTTATTTTGGCTCTGTTGGCGAAAAATTAGGTTTAGACAATTAACTCTTGTAAGTATACTTCTCTTGAGTTTTCTACGGTGGATTTCAACGAGGCTTCTAGAAAAGCGATTATTTCAATGGTTTCCTCCGGGTTTATCGGCATTTTACGGGTTTGAAACATTTCAACAGCCTTCTTCAATAACTCTCTGTAAATGTGCTGTGTATCTATGCTTGAGCATACTATGCTACTCTCGTAGAAGGCCGTGAAGCCATAACTATGTGGGCCTCTTCTCATTCCTCTGAATACTCCTATACGTTCGTCGCGCCATATGCCGACGACCACGTCCCAGCCATCCTTATGGAGACATCTGACGGATTCACATCCAACTCCCATAATTGTGTATAGCATTTCTACACCATGAATACCGTAGTTGAAGAGACCTGGGTTTTTCGGATGTAGAATAGCTGGCGAGTAGGTTTCAGCCCCTAAGACTTCACCTAAGTCTCGCCTGGACTTTAAACTTTGAATTTCAAGAGCATATCTTAGGGACGAAGCTGAAAAAACCGGTGTATTGTAAGAGCGAGCTAATTCGAAAATTATCTCAGCATCTGCTACACTGCAGGTAAATGGTTTATCTATAAACAGTTATAAACAGTGGTATTCCGTTTTCTATGAATGGCTTGGCGCTCTCAAAGTGTAGTCCTCCCTCCTGTTGCTCCAGCATTACTGCGTCAACCTCACCGATAATCTCTTCAGCCGAACCGACGATTTCGACCCCAAACTCTTTAAGAAGCTGTGTTCTCTGTAAGATTATTTTTTTATCGGCGAAATTTGAAGACCCACCTGGATAACCCACTGTCACCCTCGCACCATAAACCCATTGTTCTTCAGATATATCTACATGGTTTATACGCTTAGTGAATTCAATGGCATGGGAGGTATCAAAACCGATTATTCCAATTCTTATCAAGAGCGGTCACTACGACATTTAAATCCAACATTTTAACTAGAAGAATATTTCGCTATATGGAAGAGAATAGTTGATGGAGATTATACAACCTTAGATAATCGTCTGAAAAATTGAAGAATATCCATAGGGTTTAGACATGTTCATTCAACGTTTCGTACGATTCGAATAAACCTATTTTTGAATTTAAGGCTTGACGTGGTGTTGGAGGATTTATTAATAGATATCTATGGTATGGGATTCTGAAAGATTTAGAAGAAATACATTTATTTTCTTACACCTCAATTTCTAACTGTTAAGGTGTAGAATTTGAGTGAACCGATCATTAACGTGGGGAATATACAGTTAAATATAAAGTCTGTTACGGTTACATTTACCGATAAATCGAAGTCGATATGTGCATATGAAGGTTTACGTAGAGAGGATGGCTATGTACTCTACAAGTATGGTTGTAGAGATGCAATAGTAGACGTATATACATCATACAACGGTAAATCGTACATCCTAGGCTTCTCAATAACGTCTCTGAAAAACCTGGATTCTGAAAGACCGTTGGAGATCGAATTTACATCGAGCAGACCACGTAAAGCTTTAGTATTAACAACCCATAGGGATGCCGCTAAATGCTACTCGAACGCCTTCGGATACTACAATCAATATGCCATAGGTAAGAATCCGGAAAGCCCCAAACCCCCCGATGACCCCAGTTATCCTCCTAAGCTAGGCTATATTGAGCACGATGAATATGCCCGTGGTTATCCATGCTGGTCTTATCCGGTGCTATCTGAAGGCTTTGAACAGATACCACATTATAGCATTTTCCTACTAGCTGATTATGACGGCGAATATTTAGCGTTGCTTACGCTCACAGATGGATATGCTACAACGTACATTGAACCTGAATTAAAGCTCAGAGCCTTTCTAGGTAAAACTGTAAAAAGTGTCGAATTAAACTGGATTGCATCGATCAGCGTAGATTACGACCCGTACAACGCTGTGAAAGCCTGCGTTGAATACGCCTCCTCATACGTTATGTTTAAGCCTCGAAGGTTAAAGAAGCGACCTATGTTCATAGATAAAATCGGATGGTGTTCGTGGAATGCTCTACTCACAGATGACCTGTCCCACGAAAACATTGTTAGAATAATTGGAGGTTTACTGAAAAAGGGATTGCGTTTAGGCTGGGCTGTAATAGATGATGGATGGCAGGATGAAGTTAAGAGAGAAGGTTGGCCTCGCAGGATCTTGAGAAGGTTATCTGCGAATGAAAGGTTTCCCGAAGGCTTAAAGGGTGTCGTTGGAAGTCTGAAGAAGCTTGGCATAGACCTAGTAGGTTTGTGGCATACTATAAATGTCCACTGGAGCGGGTTTGAAAAAACCTTGGCCAGAGAGTTAAGCGTTAAAAGCTACTTCTCCAGGTTCAATGAGAGTTATGTTCCACCACCTACGTTAAACGAAGCGCTTGAATTTTATGAGAAGTTCTATTCCTGGTTAAAAGATAACGGAGTAGATTTTGTTAAAGTCGACAATCAGTGGGTTATCCATATACTGTATGATGGAGATCATACTGTAGGTGAAGCTTCCAAAAACGTGGAGCTGGCTTTACAGGTAGCTGTCTATGCTAAAGGCTTAGATCTGCTAAACTGCATGTCCATGGCTCCTGAAAACTATAGCAATTTCCTACTTAGTAATGCTATGAGGGTCTCCATGGACTATATACCGTTCTGGAAGGCTGATGCTAAACTCCACACAATCTTCAGCTTTTACAATGCTTTACTATTCGGACATATAGCGTATCCGGACTACGATATGTTCATGTCATACGATCCATATGCGAAGGTGCACGCCGTAGCTAGGGTATTTAGCGGCGGGCCTATCTACATAACGGATAGGGAACCGGAGAAAACGGATATGGATTTACTTAAACGTTTCGTACTATCAGATGGGAGGCTTATCAGAGTAGATGAACCTGCTTTACCTTCAAAAGACGTCTTGTTTAAAGACCCGTATAATGAGCCTATACTGTTGAAAGTGGCTTCGAAAGCTGGAGGAAGTGTAGCGGTTGCAGTATTCAATGTAAATAGAGAAGGTAGGAGGATAGAAGAATCTCTAACGCTTGACATGTTACCCTTCAAAGTTAAGCGTGAGGAGTATGCTTACTACAAGGTGTTTAAGAATGAGTGTGGCTTGCTGAAAACAGATGATAAATTGGACTTCTCTCTTGGAGAGCTTGACGTTGAAGTTGTTACGTTAGCTCCGATTAAAAATGGTAAAGCGGTGATAGGGTTAAAAGAGTATATTCTTCCATCAGCTCTCGTAGAAGTCTTAGAGACGGTCAACGACAAGATTCTTGTTAAAGCCGAAGCCTCAGGTACACTCATATATTATGCAAACGGCGCTTTTAATGAAGTGAAAGTTGAAGAGGGGTCTATAGTAGAAGTAGATTAACAGTGCTATAGATTCCCTCAACTATTTAGCGTTTTTACATTTTTCCAATGAAGACGTTAAGTTTGTTTTACGTGGCCCATCTATTATAGAATTTTCACGGCTTAAATCTGAGACAAACTAGATTAATACGCTACTTTTATAAATCCGTTCAGCTTAGATGCTAGGATATTTGAAGAGAAGTCGAATATTGTTGAAAACCTGCCTATCAACTAGCAGAACACTAACGGCATTTTGCTTAGGAGCTTTACTAGGGTTTATTGCTGGATTGATAGGCGTTGGTGGAGGAGAATTCAGAATTCCAATACTTATCTATGTTCTCAGGCTTCCAGCCGTAACAGCGGTTGCTGTAAACCTATTTATAGGTCTATTGACGGTAGTTTTCTCGTTTCTAAGGCGCTTTCAACTCGGACTACTAACTAGACATGGTTTAAAAATTGCAATAGCCATGGTTCCCACTTCGATCGTAGGAGCCTACATGGGAGCAGTATTAACTGGTAGAATTTCAGAAAAGCCTTTGAAAAAAGCCTTAGCAGTCCTCTTAGTAATCGTAGGGTTTAAAATCGGACTAGAACCTTTCACAGGCGGCTTTGCTATGCTCAACGTAGAATTAGGGTTCTTAGAAGAGGTTGTCCTAGCAACCCTAGCTGGTTTGGTTATAGGGATTGTATGCGGGTTATTGGGAGTTGCAGGTGGTGAGTTTAGAATCCCAGTCTTAATATATGTCTTCAGCTTAGATATTGTTGAAGCTGGAACTGCAAGCCTCCTAGTCTCTATACCTGCAGTGGCGTCAGGTTTTCTAAAACACCAAACCATGGGTCATATGGACAGGGAAACCACTACAGTAGCAGTTGTGATGGGTTTAGGCTCTATTCTAGGAGCACTTACTGGGGCTTCATACGCTGGAACCGTTGAGAAAGACCTCCTCAAAATACTTTTGGGTATGATTCTAGTCCTCGCAACAGTGAGGATGATGACTAAACCATAAGACAATGAAAATTCCAACAATGGTATCCTCACTTCAACAGCACCATCGAAAATTGCGATATCTCTTTTTGACAGAGATTAGTTGGAAGTTTCTGCGTTGAATGGTGGTCTGTAGATATCACTTAGACTTTATGAGCTTTTTGGAATTTCTGGAGAGGTTTGCTAATATTCTATTACTGAAATAGTTTAACATGATGTTGTAAAACGTTTGGGGTTTGACTATGGAAATTTCCCTATTTTTTGAATGAGGAAAATAAGTTCCTCAGAAGATTTGCATAAAAGCGGTTTGGAAAGAACTCCTCAATCGTTAGACTTTAAATTTAACGTTTTTATTCTATATCTCTACTCTTTTTAGTAGAAATAGTTGACTGAAGAAAACGTCTACGAACTTTTATCTAAACCGATTAGAGACCTATTAAAGGAGAAAGGTTTTTACAAGCCTACAGAGCCTCAGGTCAAAGTCATACCTAAGATTCTAGAAGGTAAAAACGTTCTACTCATAGCTCCAACTGGTACGGGTAAAACTGAAGCCGCAGTCTTACCTATTCTCGACATGCTCATAAGACATTACAGGGAAGTACCTGGTATAAAGTTCCTCTACATAACTCCTCTCAGAGCATTAAACAGGGATATGCTTGACCGATTCCTATGGTGGTGTAGTAAGCTGGATTTAAACGTCGCCGTAAGACATGGAGATACGGAGTCTAAAGAGAGGGTATTGCAGGCTAAGAAACCACCCGACATTCTAATTACAACTCCTGAAACACTTCAAGCCGTTTTAACTGGCAGGGTCTTAGGAAAGCATTTGAAGACTGTTAAGTGGGTTGTAGTAGATGAGGTTCACGAACTTGCTGAAGATAAGAGGGGTAGTCAGCTCTCAATAGCCTTAGAGAGGCTTAGATGGCTTAAAAAGGGAGACTTTCAAATAGTAGGTTTATCTGCCACTATAGGAAGCCCGGAGGAAGTGGCAAAATTTCTAGTCGGAGTAGGCAGACCTATTGAAATAGTCCATGTTCCAGTAGCTAGGATGATGAGGCTTGAAATAGTCTACCCTTCTTCTGAAACTGAAGACTACGAGCTTTCTACGAAACTCTATACGCATCCGGAAGTTGCATCAAGGTTGAAGTTTATGAGAAATCTCATAGAGCAACATCGCTCAGTTCTACTATTCACAAACACGAGGCCAATAGCTGAGGTGTTGGCAAGTAGATTTAAAGTCTGGGATGTTGATTTCCCGGTAAGTATCCACCACAGCTCGCTCGCAAAGCCCGCTAGAATAGCGGCTGAGAGAGGGTTGAAGAATGGTGAATTGAAGGGGTTAGTGTGTACCAGCAGTCTTGAGCTAGGCATAGACATAGGACATATAGATCTAGTGGTCCAGTATATGTCGCCTAGGCAAGTCACTAGGCTCGTTCAGAGGGTCGGTAGAAGCGGTCATGGTGTGGGTAGAGTTGCTAAGGGCATTGTGATAACTATGGATTCAGATGATACATTGGAAGCCGCTGTGATAGCCTATAGAGCTAAAAGGGAAATGCTTGAGCCTGTAAATATCCCTGAGAAGCCGCTGGACGTTTTAAATCATCAAATCGTAGGGCTCCTTATACATAAGCGTAGATGGGATTTTCAAGAGATACTCGACCTCGTCAGGTCAAGCTATCCATATAGAAATCTATCTAAGGAAGAGCTTGTAAGGGTTTTCGAATATATGCATAATAGGTATCCTAGGCTTGCATGGGTTTCATTTGAAGATGAAGTCGTTTTAAAGCCAGCTAGAGTTAGAAAAATGTACGAATACTACTTTGAAAGACTTTCTATGATACCTGATGAGAAACAGTACCTTATCATAGATGAGTCTACCGATACGGCTGTTGGAGTGCTTGATGAAGCGTTTGTAGCTGAGTTCGGTGAGCCTGGTACTAAGTTCATATGCCGTGGAAGTCCGTGGAGGATAGTGGGTTTAATGGGTGATAGAATATACGTTAAACCCATAGATTCACCTACTGGTGCCATACCGAGTTGGGTTGGAGAGGAAATACCAGTCCCCTTTGAAGTAGCTGTTGAAGTTGGATCAATAAGAAGAAAATGCGAAGAGATGTTTAGAAGAGGTTTAACCTTAGAGGAGATTGCTAGTAGACTTTCTAGAAAGTACCCCGCTAGCGTTGAAACGTTTACCAGAGCCCTCAGTGAAGTTTACGAACAGTGTAGAATGGGTTTACCAGTTCCAAGCGATAGAACAATAACCATAGAAAGTTGGGATAACTTCATAGTGGTAAACTGCTGTTTCGGAACACTTGTCAACAGGACTTTAGCTAGACTGTTAGGCTTTCTGCTGTCTGAACAATATGGTGTAACTGTAGGTGTCCAATATGACCCCTACCGGATAATACTTGACACGGGCGGTAGCTTCTCAGTAAACAACGTCCACGATTTTCTTATGAGGCTATCCGATGTAGAGATTGAGCAGATTATCGTTAAAGCTACTGAGAGAACAGGTCTATTTAGGAGAAGGCTTATCCACGTAGCTAAGAGGTTTGGAGCTTTAGAGAAGAATGCCGATTTAACCTCAGTAAACTTGAAGAGTTTGGCTGAAAGTCTTCAGGGTACTGTTGTCTATGAAGAGGCTTTAAATGAAACTATGAGAAGTGATATGGATGTTAAAAATACACTAAAGGTTTTAAATGACATAAAAACTGGGGCTTTAAAAGTAGTTTTACTAGAGGGTTTGAATGAGTCTTCACCCATTGCCAGGCTTGGCATGGAGCGTATAGGACGTAAGACCGATATAATCCCTCCTGAGAAGATGCATAAACTTCTAATAGAATCTACGAAAGCTAGGCTTATGAATGAAGTTGAAACACTGGTCTGCCTTGAAAAGTACGACTTCATAGGTTCCGTTAAACTGAGAGATTTAGCAAACAGCGTTAAATGTCCAGTATGCGGTTCTACAAAAGTCGGCGTAACACGTGAAGATGCTGAACTTGTTAGGAAAATTCTGGTTGAAAAGTCTGGTAGACGATTGTCCAAACGGGAGGTTCAGATAGTTGAGCATATTAAAGAATCGTCTAGAATTTTAGAGCTTTACGGTTTTACTGGGTTGCTTGTCATGGCGGGTAAAAGGCTCAGTGTCAAAGACGTTTGGAGTATATTGTCTGAAGAATCTAAACCTTCAGATAGGCTTATAGAGCTTATAATAGATGCTGAGAGGAAGGCGTTGATGAAGAGCTTCTGGTAGTGGAGAAAAATCCTTTATTTTCCAGTTTACCACTTGTATAATTTGGAGAAAGTCATGGATATTGCTGATGTTTTAAAGCTGGCCGTTGAACTATCCAGTAAAGTTGCGTCCAGATATGGTTGTCGTATAGTAGCTTCAGCCCTCTACGGATCTAGAGTAGCTGGGTATGCAAAACCATCCAGCGATGTGGATGTTCTATTGATTCTTGAAAATTACGGCAAAGGCATACTCTACTTGTACGAGGAATACTGCGGATACCTATTCGCTGTTTTGACCGTTGATAAGGCTCTCTTCGAACTCGACCTTGAAAAAGGTGAGCTCGGAGAATTTGTGGTCGGTAGACTTTTAACGCCTTTCATACCTATGGAGGGAGCCGAGTATCTTAAGGAGGCCTCTGTTAAATTTAAGATGAGAGTAGTATTGGAGGCTCTTACAAGCTTAAGGTCTGAATATCCCGAAGCATATACAAGTCTGAGAATTAAACCGGAGTTCTTTCTCTACGAGAAGCTCTGGAAGAGGGCCAGCATATACCCACCAGTGAAATACAGCTACAGTCGAATACTTTCAAATGAACTTAAATTTAAAAACTTTCCGGTGATGATGGAGGGGTTTATGGAGGCTTTAAAAAAGCTCGAAGCTGAGGGTATAGTAAAGTTTGAAAATGGATACGTAGTTCCAGTTAAAAGTTTTGATGCGAAAGTTTCAGAGAAGGTTTTATCAATATTTAAAGAGGTGGAGCGGGCTACGAGAGCCTACATTACCCATGGATATGCTGGTAGAGGCGTAAGCCCTATGAAGGTTGCTTGGGAATTTGCATCTAAAGTCTTCAGAGGAAGTGGCCTTAAGGATCATGGGGAACTTGAACAGCCAGAGCTCTACCTGTACCTACCATCTTCTGTCGGTTACGTAAGTGTCTTAGAGAGATTTTCCCCTGAAGCTCTTACTGAGAAAATTCAACGGTTTAAAGGGTTTAAAGTAGAGTCTATTGAAAAGCTCGGTGGGACTTTAAACTTCGTAGACCTCATAACTTTACGGAGAAATAGTGAACTCAATAGAATAGTTCTTAAAAGGTTTAAAGACTGGTACGGCTTTAAATGGTTCCCGTTAAGCATATGGACTTTAGGCGTTCAAAAGTTCGCCCTTAGAGGTAAAACTAGGATGCTTAAAGAATATTCCGCTTTCATAAGATTTTCAAAGTGGAATCTACCAAGCCCAAAAATCATCTACGTAAGTCTGGCAGATAAACTGCTTCTCACAGAATACATACCGGGACAGACATTTGACGGAATACTCTCACAGTTTTTCTCGAAAGACGGTGTTGAACCTTCTACGCTGGAAGTTTGTAGGAATGTCGGGAAAGCTATGGCTGAAGTACATAACCGTGGAATGGTCTTAGGTGATCCAAAGCCTGAAAACATAAAGCTCTTCAACTCCAAGGTCTACTTTCTAGACCTTGAACAGTCGTCTATGGGCGGTGATCCAGCTTGGGATTTAGCAGAACTTCTGTACTTTACAGGGCATATGACATTGAGTGGTAAGAAGGCTGAGTTGTATGCATCATCAATTCTAGACGGGTATCTGGAAGTTGGAGAAGGAGAGATTGTGAAGAAGATTGCAGATGCAAAATACATCAGAGTATTTACTATGGTGGCTTTGCCCAATGTTCTACTGACCATATCTAAACTCTGTAAAAACTACCCTACTCGTAAGTTATAAGGCCCTCCTCCTCAAGCCTCTTCTGAAGCTTATATACTGCCTGTTTAACTTCGTCTTCTTTCTTAGCGCCAGTACATACAAGTTTACCACTTGCGAAAAGAAGGATGACCACCTTAGGATCATCCATCCTGTAGATCAACCCTGGAAACTGTTCAGGCTCATACATTGTCCTTCCAAGAGTGAAAACAGCTTTCTCAAGATCTATTCTACCACCCATATTAGCTGAAGCTACTATATTCTGAATTTTAATTTCAGGCTTACTTATTAACACTATTCCACTTCGTTTAAGTTCTCTGATTACCCTTTTAACTGCTTTTATCGCTAAGTCTTCAGATTTAGCTCCCGTACATACCATTCTTCCAGAGTTGAAAATTAAAGTCGCCGTTTTAGGTTTCTTAAGCCTGAATATTAATCCTGGAAACTGTTCAGGCTCATATTCTACGGTATCCGGTAGAGCTCTAACAACAGACATTAAGTCAAGGGATTGATTTAACGTAACAGAAACTACGACATTTTCAATCTGTATGATTGGTTTAGCCTTAGACATATAAATCCCTCGATGCTTAAAAACATTAAAAGAAGCTCAAGTATATATGTGTTAACATTTCCATAAACTCCTCCATTCTACAAAATCTTTAACAAACCCCTTCAGAAGATCGATGGGCCTCTCTATGCCATCGACCCGTCACTGTTATATTTCAAGGTATCCATCTGGTATTAGACTTGTCGCAAGCATCACGTCATTTATATCGATGTGCTCCATCCAAGTTTCCACACTCCTATTCTCAGGTTTAAGCCAGAATTCTTCAATATCTTTAGCTAATGGTGTGTAAGACCGTAGAACTTTAACGATCAGTAAAACTTCTTCATTTGAAATGGGGACTTCTGACATCGCCTTCCATAATCTATCTAAGGCCTTCAAGCCAATGGATAATCCCAGTTCTCTAAATGCAAGTCTATCTTCGGCTTGGAGAATGGCAAACTCCTTCCTCAAAAAAGCCTCCAAGCTTACGTATGCGTCATTTAAAATCCTCAGCAGTAAGTCTATTCTATTCCAATACCCTCTACGAATCAACTGAGAGACTTTGTAAGCATTTAAGAGAAGCTCTCCTACGCTTAACGGGTCATCGGTAATCCAGTAATCTTCATAGAAGCTGGCTATATCTGCAATTTCCTCCTCCAAACTAGGCCACTCGGTCTTCCTCGGTGCTGTGGCTTGAAGCTCATTATATGTAATAAATCCGTCTAACGGGTCGTGTTGACCCATGGAAGAAACAAGTGGACGGGTAAGGTCTATACTCATCTTCCAATACATGCGCTTACGTCCATCTGGCGAAATGTAGGTGAATGCTGAGTGGGCTGTTTTTGCAAGCTCTATGGCCCATCTATTATAGGTTAGATCTCCAGTTACTAAAGCCGCTTTATTCAACGCGTGCATCCACTTGGTTAAATAGTGATAATATTGTCCATCTCGTTCCCACTCCAACTCCCAATTAAACGGCTCATCTACTCTTCTCTCAGGAAGCTCCTTACCTATTCTTAAACCACCTATCGTTGGATGTTGTTCAGCTTCTTCATCTTTAAGCCCACTAATCCAGCCGATTCTAGAATCGTCTTCACGATGTTTCCCCAGTATGTGATGTACCTGATCGACTAGATGAATTGCGAGTTTTCTATATGCTTCATCACTTGTATAAAGGTATAGCCCTAGAAAATTACACACCGCGAATGCATCGGTCCAAAGATAGCGGCGAGGCTTATTGCCAGGTAGTAGCCCTGTACGACGGGCGAAATTGATCATAAGTTCTCGAGCCTTTTCCACATTTTCATTCTTCACAGTCATATTCAACCACCTATGGATGTTATGTTATCAGCTGAAATACTGGTTTTAGCCGTGCTTTAATTGTGGGAAAATTTTGAATTGTTGAGGTACCTTATACCTGATTAATCGGTGGCTTCTCTAGGTTTAACATATGCTGATTAGTCCCTTAGCTAGGCTTAAGCAGAAATCTTGAATATGGTCGAGCTCATCCATTATTATCGCTTCAATAGGATCTCTAATCGTTTTAATCTTCAAACCTTTTTCAGGAATCACTTGAACTGCTGCTATTCTAGGTTTATTTATAGGTTCACCTATATGGCTTAGAAGCCATACGTATACTTCCTTAAGCCCCGAGACCTCCCTATAGATTCTATCCGCTACCTTGTAAGTTAATACATTATATATTTTCCCTATGTGAGAGACCGGGTTTTTACCAGCAGCGGCCTCACTACTAATTGGCCTATTCAGCGGTATTATGCCGTTGACTCTATTTCCTCTACCAACCTGTCCTGAGTCTGAGTCGTCAGCACAGGTTCCAAGCACTGTAAGATATACTCCTTTAACACCCCTACCTCTTCTATCCAACGTGTTTAAGTAGACCCTCACCTTTCCACCCGTATACCTTTCGCTAGCCCACTTCTTTACCTCTTCAAGGATTTCTTCCTTACGTTTAAAGTAGGCGTTTTCAGACTCTATAAATCTGTCTACAAAAGCCATAGCTATCGTCAATTCAAGACCATTTCCCTTTCTAAACCCCATCACTTTAATATCTTCACCACTCTCAGGATGTTCATGTTTAAACTCCTTAGAATTTAGAAACTTCTCAGTTTCCAAAACCATTTTCTCAGTGTCCGTCATAGGAGCATATCCAACAGCCGCTGAGGTGTCATTAGCCCCTAAGACTTTAGTCCTACGTTCAAATATGTCTCTTAAAGCTTCAGACCCTCTTCTAAGTTCAATCTGATATTTAACGTGTATATCGGGATTTACAAATCTAAGGTTTTCTTTAAACCACTTTTTAGCGGTGTTTATGGCTAATTCATCTACTGGGATATATTCATCGCCGACCTCGTAAGTAGCCCTATCCCCAAATATAAGAACCATTGCTTTCTTCAAAACTCCTCCTCCAAACCTGTGTTCAGCTTCACCAGCAGCCAATAGAGCCTTATCTATATTGTGATGGGCTATCGTATCAAGCCGCTTGAGATATTCAAGGCTTAAGTTTACAGAGACAGAATCCATAATAGCATCGCAGATATAATCTGGATGCCCAAGTCCTCTGAGGGCTGAGTGGATCAATACCACTCAGCTTTCCTCTCGACTATTTCCACAGCCTGCTCAGAAACCGACTTACGGTTTAGCTTCTCTATCGATATTATTGTCATAGTATATCTAGTTTTAAGGATACGCAGAAATTCAAATTAAGGTTTGCGGTTAGGTTTTTTATTACTGTGAGTAATTGCTAAGCCCTAAGTTGTATATACAGTATATTATTTCCTCTTATGAAGATATTGCCGTAGTGGGCTGACGGATCGCTACCTTTATACTCGTCGGCATCCGTCAATATTAGGTTCATATAGCTATCGCATATCAACATTCTACCTACATACTCGTAGTCGTTCTTCAACTTAATTCGGATTATGCTGTTTCTATAGCGTACTAGCATGTTTAAAGGCTTCTTACTAGGTTCTACCATTGGCTTACACCACCTCTACTGTGGAGTGAAATAAAAAGGTTTCTTTAAGCAGATGTAAACATAATCGTTGGTTTTTTCACAAGAGCGATTAATTATTTCAAATCTACTTGCATTTAAAAGCATTTCCGCCTCATCCTCTGTGAATGTTTTCTTGAGGAAACTGACCACCAAGTAACCCCCTCCCTTTAAAATTCTCCAAGCTTCACTTAAAGCTTGCAACGGTTTAGGAGTATTATTAATCACGGTGAACATAAAAACAGTATTAAAGGTGTCGTTTTTAAACGGCATGTTTTCAATGTCCCCAATCACAAACGCTACGTTCTCCAACTTAATCTTACTCCGAGCTATTTTAATCATTTTCTCAGAAAAATCTATACCGACGGCTAAACTAGTTAAACCACTCAATTTTTCAAGTAGAAGTCCAGAGCCGCATCCAGCGTCTAAAACAACTAAGTCATTTACAGGCGGGGTCATCCTCAAGCCTTCTACGTATTTAGCTTCTTGCTCTTCACCATAAAGCTGATCGTAGACAGACGCCGATAAATTATAACTCTCCATCAAACTCCGCTTGATATATTCACGCATTTATTAAACTTGTTCAGTAGGCTTCTCTATAAGTTTTCTCTTAGAGAGTATGACTCCCACTTTGCTGTGGGGAGATCTGTATACGTTATCATTAGATTTCTCCAATTCCCTCGCCTCATCTGCCAGTTTAGCTGCATACTTCATCATTTCATGAGCTGCTGCTACTATAGTCGTATAACGTTCCCACTCTTTAACTATGAAACAGCCTTCAACTGTCAAATCTGCAACAACTCTAGCTATTTCAAAGCTTGCCATAGCCTTAGCTTTAGCGTACGGATTACTGAATTTTGCAGCTTCAACAGCATTATCCTTGGCTACTATAACTGTTGGTAGGGTTGGTTTCACATTCTGTTTGAAAGCGTCTATAACCCTATCCAGTTCTACTTGAATTATATTGAATACACCTGTAACAGCTAATACCTTGATTAGGTCTGAGTTGAAGAGAGCCATTTCAACTGGGTCTAGAAACTCTCTTCTAGCACCTATCATAGAATCTGCCATTACGATTATGTAGCCAAAACCCCTACTTTGAAGGTCTTTAACTATCTTCTTCGCTGGTGCGTCTGAGACGACTATTACTGGAATGTTTTTCTCAGCCAGCATCTCTCTCAATCTAGTCGGGCCGGGTAAAGATGCATTTGGACTTGTGACAACTACGAAATCCGGTTTAAACTCCAAAAGTTTATTGGCAATCTCCTCAGCCTGTTCAACGCCCATTTTCGCTCCTGAAGACACAATTCTCACGTCTATGTCGTTGCGGTCGGCTCTCTCATCCAGTAGGAACTCTATCATGGGTGCAGATCCTATATTACCGATCTTGGCAAATCCGACTCTAACCACCAAAATCGAACACCTCTAATACATTGCCTCCTATCTATTTTTAGATTTTTCTAAAGCCTTATAAAATAGGTCGATCTTAAGGCCGAAGTTTTCACGTGTTTTGACATGGTTTTCACAAGCGAAAACGTTAAAAGAAGATGAAGATGAAATTCAAAACCGGGTTTAGGTATGTCGCAAAACAAACAGTTTAAGTTTTCAGAGGATAAGGCGACCGGAGACCTCATAATTGAGCAACCTTCCACGGGTAATGTTTTAACCGTTGTTAATACTTTCACCGAGATGTTTCCCATGTGGTATATGAGGTTTCTAGTGACAGCTGAAAACTATAGGTGGGCTTTGAACTCTGCTAGAGCTGTCGTCGGATTTGGTACTTCGATAATAATGAGTCCTGCTGAGTGTGGAATAGAAGCCTTGGTTCCAGCTGATAAGACTCCAGACGGTAGACCTGGGGTTTTAATCCAAATCTATCACTCCGACAGATTCCTACTTAAAGCGCAGTTTCTAGCTAGAGTTGGCCAATGTGTTTTAACATGTCCTACAACAGCAGTATTCGACAGCTTGACTAAAGCCAAGAGGAGGGTTAAAGCAGGTAAGAGCTTAGCATCTTTTGGAGATGGTTTTCAAGCTAGGGATCAAATGTTCAACAGAGACGTTTGGAGAATACCTGTTATGGAGGGGGAGTTTATAATAGAGGAGAGCTTTGGAATAATGAAAGGTGTAGCTGGTGGGATGTTTCTAATTTTAGCTGAAAATTGGAAGAGCGGTTTAGAGGCGGCTGAGAAAGCGGTGAAGGCGATTAGAAAAGTGAAAGGTGTTATCACACCTTTCCCGGGTGGGATTTGTAGATCTGGGTCTAAAGTTGGATCTATGAAATATAAGCTTAAAGCTTCAACAAACCACCTCTTCTGTCCAACGCTTAAGAAAGTTGTTGAGAAGAGTATGGTTCCTGAGAGAGCGAATAACGTATACGAAATCGTTATAAACGGTATAAACTTAGATGGTATTAAGAAGGCTTTAGGTGTTGGAATAAAAGCGGCGATTGAAGTACCCGGAGTTGTACAGATAACCTCTGCAAACTATGGAGGTAAACTGGGTCCTTACAATCTGTATCTTAAGGAAGCTCTAGCCTCCGTTGGATTCTAGTAGTAAACGCCTATTCACTCCCTCAAATTTTCTTGAAAAGCCCCTCTATAGGCTATGGATTGATATATATCCAATTCGGCTCTGAGATAAAGCTTCCGTAAAAGGTCTGATTGTAAAGTCTACGTTTAGGAACATAAATTTTAAGATCGCTGAAACCTCTATCTTGTGTATAGATGGATAGAAGTCTGTCGTTCCAGACAATCACCTCATCTCGTTGATCTCCACAGATGTTGTACACCCCCACCTTCCCATTGTGTGGATCTGGAAATTCGACAACCATCCTGCTGTAGCCATCATAGAGACCATAGGCTGATCCAATGAGTTCAACGCCGTCTCCAGACCAATTGACTGGAACCCAACCGTAAACATCGGTGAAATCTGCATGGAGGATTTCTCCTTCTAAGCTGAAAATAAACCAGAATGCTCCACCCCAGAAAGTATTGGCTGCGATAGCTAAACCATTGGGTTGATCCGGTCTATAGCTCGCTAGGTTCACTCCTTGTCCGTGTCCTAAATGCCACTCTCTCAGAATGTCGCCAGTTAAAGCATCTAGAAAGTAAAATCCTCCATCTTCATATGCTAAGGCGAGTATGAGACGGCCTTCCCCATCCCTATAGAAGATTGAACTATCGCAGTGGCCGTAGAGATCTATGCGCCACAAAACCTCTCCATTTTGATCTATTAGCGCATCTCCTGAGAATACTTCATCAAACCCATCTCCATCTACATCATATATTTGAGCGTAATGTGCCATTTTACCCGTGTAAGACCATAATCTGTTAAACTCCCGATCGTAAGCCCAGAGATTATTGTATCGATCTTTAAGGATAAAGTCGCCTGGGTCGCATCCAATTAAATTACATATTGTTATCGAATCTCCTAGAATTCTCGGAAACCCGTCTTCAGGCCCCTCACCCCACCCCTCACCTGGATTAGATTCTGGAGTATCTGTTTCAGCGAGAACATTTCCTGTGGCTCCATCTAAAAGCATTATTTTGAAGTCTTTGCAACATAATACTTCCATCCTACCGTCTTTATTAAAGTCGAAGACTTGTACTGGAAGATCAGACCATATCTCGTAGCCAGATGGATCTGGTTCACCCAACTGCCACAAAATATTTCCATTGAGGTCAACGGCTGTAAGGCATCTTAAAGCCACGTAATTTACACTACTCTGTTTAATGGGTTTAGGGTTTATCTTCTGCGCAAATAGAAGTTCAACTTTACCATCACCGTTTAAATCACCGATTCTTAAAACCTTCCCAGCGTATTCGCCCAGTTTAAGCCTTCTATATAATACGGCTTTGGGATATTCTGGAATCTTGGATGGTTCTACTGTTTTCACTGTAGAGTAGAAGTTCCTGTAGAGTTCTACTCCGGTTACCCAAACCTCACCTGGGCCTGCTCCATATAGAGTTAAATTCATCTGTACCCCACCATCTGGAATCATGAAGCCTCCAGTCATATACCTCCACCCCCATTTACCAGTAGCTCCAATCACACCGCCTCTCCAAGACCCCAAGTCTTCCACGAAAAACGGCTCACCACTATCACCCGCCCACTTCTTTTTTGTAACTTTAACTTTCTCACCGTTCTCATCTAAGATCTGTGGCTCTAGAACCACCGAAGCTTTTCTATCCTCAAGATTGAGCATCATACGTACATTGAGTCTATATGTTTCTCTAGACTTCACCTGCAGTTTTTCACCGTATACTAGACGCCACTCACTCCATCCGAAACTTTCAATTTTCAAAGAATCCTTTACCCCAATTGAGGTTTGAACTTTTTCTGAAGAAATTTTAACCTCTTCAGGTTTAGAAGCGATCTTCCAAAGTCCTGAGGTGAAATATGGATCTTTAACCAGGTTCTCCAAATAGACCACCGAGATAACTTTAACCGTATTCGTTTAGAAGAATTCCCAAATCTATTGGAAAAGCATTTTTAGGTATTTTAATCTTTACAGTCTTCTTCGGATTGACTATTTGTGAAATTCCAAGATTTGAAGCGAGACTCAACAGAGTTAGAGCAGTTTGCCCATCTATTTTGAAAGCTTTTTGAAGGAGCTTCTTAGCGGCATCCAAAACTTCATCTACAGCATCTTCTAAAGTTTCTGAGGAAGCTAAAATCGTTAAATTTCCACCATAGTCAACTACGACTTTATCCAAGATGCGTCCACGATGAAGTTTAACCCTTACTTTAACTTTAGCTGAGACTTCTAAACCTTGGCCTGAAACTTCACCATCTCCTTGAGATGCATGCACATCCCCTAGGGCAAGCAATCCCCCCTCAACCCAAACTGGAAGTAAGACTTTCGAGCCTACAGTTATCTCCTGAGTATCTAGATTCCCGCCGAAATCACCCTGCTCCATTGTGGAAGCCTCACCTTTAGGTGGAGCAACACCGATCACACCTATCACTGGTTTTACAGGTATTCTGAAAGAGTTAGCCTCAATCGTATCATTCAGTATTCTAAACACTCTCCGACCTATGAAACCTCTATCTCCAACCTCCACGTTTAACACTTCAACTTCAATGGTGTGTCCAGGCTTAGCCCCCTCGATCCAAATCGGTCCTGTTGCAGGGTTAATCCTCCCTCTATCGACTACATCGATATTTGACAGATATTCTCCGCTTAAATCTAACTGTCCATCGAAGGCATCCCTAATCTCAAACGCAACCAAGCTATCTGGTTTAACCCTTAGAACTGGTTCGTGGGTCGCTGAAAAGCTGTAAATTCTAAAACTTGATGGGACTATAAAAACCAATATTCTCACTCCCTCAAACTTGTAAGCATTGCGAATATTCTAGTATGTAACCCTTTAAGTCTTATCGATAAAATATTATTGGAGAAATCGCGGATCAGTTTAATGCTTTTTTAAATAAAGAAGGATTTACCGGTAAATCAAACGGGTAAACACGGTTAAAGTTAAATCGAGTTAGCTAGTTAAGTTTCAAAAACTATGTGTGCGTGACCTTTAACCGTTGGGATAGTTGTACTCGTATAATTTTCCAGCCGTTCAGTTTCAAGTTCGCACTTCTCAGGGATTAAATACGCTCTTTCAAAGTATGTACGTAATGCAATTTTAACGTCATTTATGGGAAGCGCATCTTCAACTATGTCTATTCCTTCAGCTCGGCGTTGAGGGACATAGTGAAGTATGTGAACAGTGTAGCTATTTTTTCGACGGCGTACTATGACTTCAGCAGTAGACGGTAAATTATGCTTTAAAACTGGCTCAGGCATTAAATGGTTTATAGCGTTTCTGACGAGAATCTTATAAATTGAAAATCCATGCAACCTATAGGCTCTAAATACTGGGAAAGCAAAGTACACGATGTTAGGTGTTCTTATAATAGCTGGATAGCCGCTATCCCTATCAGGAGGTGTTTGACGATGAGAGCAGAAGTGTGCAGCCGTACGGTCAAAATACGGTTCTACAACTTTAGCTAATGTTTCAGCTTCTGAAGTCACTTCTACGTACGCCGCTGGCTCGTAGAGAGCATAATCGTATTCTTCAACATCAGACCCAACCTTATCTCTGACTGGCCTTAGGTAATTTAGGGAATAGCGGCTCTTCCTAATAGATTGAACTGGCCAGCTTTTCAAAGCGGGCTCATTTGTCTCCTGCGTAAGGCCTGAGAAATAGCTTGCAATGATTCTCCCACCGCTCTTTAGAAATCTTTCAAGTTTATCTGCTAAATTTTCAGATGGATATACGTGGTCTGGGAGGATTAAGAGTTTAAATTTTGAAAGGTCATCCCATTCGTCGACTATGAGAAACTGATGTCCAAGCTCCATGAGGATTCGCATGGCTCCCTCTTCAGAACTTAAATCTGTCCCAAGAATCCCCTCTGGGCCCGTTCCATTAGCTATTAATATCCCAATGTCTGCAACAGGCTCCGTATCTATAAGCCATGGTTCAAGTCTTTCTACTTGACCATATATATAGCCGATCAGCTTATAGGTAGCCGGGTCTAACCGTCCTCTCGGATGAAGTTGATCACCTACTCCAACCCTAATGCCTCTAACTGCTACACGTAGGCACTCGTATTCTAAAGCCGCTCTATTTTTAAGCCCTCCAAAATCACCCCAAGACTTATGAAATCGTCCTGTAAGCGACTGCAGAGGGATGTTTTTATCCATCAGGTAGTGTGATATGAGGGGGAAATGATTGTAGCCCCATCCACCAGTCGGAAGAGATTCTATGGAGACATAATCATAATATTTTAAGTCTTCTCTTAAGCTCGCCTCTGGATGTGCTGAAAGGGTCCAGCTACGGTTAAAGTATACCGCAATTTCCCGGTCGTATTCTTCTACAATGGACTTCATATGTTTCATGAATCTTCTTTGAACGCGCATTGCTTGTAGACGTCGGTCAAATGGATTTTCTGGGTTAAGCCCGCTCTTCTCCATGTCTGAGAGACAGTAGTTGCATACGCATCCGTCAAACCACTGCATCACTATATCTATGAAAAACCTGTCAAATTGATAATTTGACAGAAGCTCCCTAACATGTGCTTCAACCCAGTCGACGTAGGGGGAGTTTAAACAAAGCCACTTCCAATAGCCTGTTTCAACGAAGCTCTTATCCGGTTTAACTTGACGCCACTCTGGATGTAGCCGGGCGTTCAATTCATCCCAAGCCACAGTTGTGTAGACACCGACACTGATGTTGTGAGCTTTCAATGTTTCTATCATCTCACCCAATAGGTCTCTACGTTTTAACCCTGGGTGTGTTACGCCGACTTTAGTTGGGTAGTAGCAGTAGCCGTGGTGGCATCTGGCGAAGATGCATATGGTATTTACATGGGCATCAATGAGTGTATGCGCAAACTCCTCTGGGTCAAAGTCTACACCAACGTCTCTAATGTATTCACTCGTATGGAAGTCTAGATGGACATCTCGAAAGGGAATGGGCTTCATATAGATTTAAAATCAGCTCAATCTGATTTAAGCTTAACCCTCCCTCGTAAGAAGCCTATTCTAACGTAGAGTGTGCCAGTAGGCTTCCAATAGTTTTTAAGATTATTGCTGAGGTCAACAGGTACACGTTGGGCTTTCCAAAAACGCGTTTAATCGTGTTGATGTTTCGGAGGAAGTCTTCAATAGTCTTAGAATGATAGTCGAAGTCTTTAAGGCTTCTCCAGCCGATGCCATTTAAAAGGGAAACGGCGTAATCTAATGTCTTGTCATCTAGTGTTCTAAAAATCATCCTGTATAGCCGTTGCATTTTAAATTCATACCCTAATAGCCTCCTCCAAGTCTTCTCGTAGAATCTGGCTGCATCAACTAAATCCTCCGTCTTTTCAGCTATAGCCATGCCTGCAATTAAACCGCATAAAGTGCCTGTGAATATTCCTCCTCCAGTCATAGGTTTAGACTGGCCAGCAGCATCTCCAACAGATAGGAATCTACTTTCGAATGTTTTAGGTAATGGGCCTCCAGTTATTATAGGCCATTTAATTATATTGTATACCTCCTTAACATTCAGCCTCTTGAGCAGGTTTTTCAAGAAGAGTGCTGGGTTTCCACGTTCACATGCAAGTCCGATTCTAGCCATATTGAAATCCAACGGTATAATCCATCCGAAGAAACCCGGTGCAATATATCTTCCTAAGAAGACGTGCACTTCACCCTCGTTTAAACCCTCAATTTTCGCCTCAGCTTGAGCCGATGGAATAGGTCTTCTAAGAGATGGTTTTAAGCCTAATACTGCTGGTGTGAAAATGCTTAAAGCTCCACTAGCATCTACAGCAGTTCCACCTTTAAAAGTCCCACTGGTGGCTTCAACTTCAACATGGCTTTTGTAAAAGTTTAACTTCTTAGCCTTAACCCCCATGTGTATCTCTGCGTTGTTGTTTAAGGCTCTTGAAGCTAAAGCCTCTTCAAACATAACCCTATCCAATACTAGACATTCATCTCCAAGTTCAACCTTAAGTAGTAAACCGCTGGGTGAATGTATAACCATTTCTGAAACCCTGTTCAATATATATTCCCCTTTAAGGCTAAGCTTGAGACTTCTAATACATCTTTCACTGACCAAACCGCCACATCTTTCATTTGAAAACCCGACTTCCTTGTGCTCTTCTAAGACTGCTACCTTAGCCCCCATAATCGAAGCCGATAGTGCTGTTGATAATCCAGACGGTCCGGCTCCTATTATGCAGGCGTCATATATCGGCAAGGTTCAAACTCCTCTAAACATAAAACTATTCCTCAACTAGGTTTAAATTTCAGTCTTCCTCTTAAATTAGAGGATTATGGCAGATGAAGAATGCATAGACGTTAAACTCGCCTTGAAAGACTTCCTCAGAGATAATGGTTTAACTTTAGACGACATTCTATCGGTTATGGACGAAGATAAAGAAGGCGCTATAGAAGCCCTACGTAAAAGGACGCTTTTAAGCGGGCACGAGCTTGAACAGCTGGAGCGAAAGGCGACAAGTCGCCAGCTTAATACGTTGCTATTTGTAATTCAACTTTTCTATCTGGCAAATCCCTCTGGATTATATAAAAATAAACTAATCTATCCCTTTAGAGACGACGTCGTAAGAGATGGAAAAATCACAGCTGAATCCGTGAAACAAATTCTCAAAATTCTAGGTGTACGTATTGATTGGAGCTGAGAGAACTGTTTCCATTCGAGCCCGTAGGCTTCATACTTAGCATAGCATGTTTTGAGTGGGGTTTCTGGAGCTACGCCGTCATAGCCTGGATACTAAAGATGATAACGCTTAGAGTCGGAGGCAGCAGGCTATACGAAGAGTTCGGCGCACCACTAGCCGGAGGATACATAGCAGGCTACATGCTAACATTAATACCTGGAATAATACTTTACAGAATAAGGTTCTTCACACCATTCTAAAAATCCCCATTTTATATATGAATTGGGAAAATTTTGCATATGAATCAGCGGTTATTGGAGATTACAATCGCACGGCATTATAACCTCTCATAAAAAGGCTTAAAATAGATGATGGAATTGTTATATTCGATTTAACTTATACCCGGGGTCTCCAAATTAAAGAAAGTCTAATCGTCAGAGTCTCCTCTTCCTCCATTCTTCAACTCTTCTTCTATCCAGTATATAGATTAGAATTGTCAGCATAGCTACGAATAATCTAACGGTTTCAAAGGGTGCCCCGCTAAGCTGAATGGAGTACATCTCAAAAACATATGGAGCATTTATGGATAAATTTTTCGTCTGAAAAGTTTGTTGTGGAGACGGAAAATGTGAACAAATTTTACATAAACGCCCATCTTTTAAAGGAAATGGTTAATAGGACGAGTTTAATCCATTGAATTGGTGTCTCCTATGAAAATCGAGATTTCAAGACCTAGAGTTATAAAAATCCTGGGGCTCGACTCGAGAGGTAAAGACGATTTGGTGTGGTGTTCGCTTTCCATGGAGGTTTCGAAGCTCTTTTGGATAGATGGCCTCTTAATCTGCATGGAGGTTCCTGAGAAAAGTTTCGACTACGAGTATGAGGATGGAATATACGTAGTCAGTCAACTATGCTACGCCGAATATCCTAAGTACAATAGGTTTGAAGACGTCGGTAGAGGTATTCAAATACCAATTGTAAACGTTAAAGGTATGAGGGTCTTCGAATCCATAGCTAAAACCATACGGGAGAATGAGAAGCGTCTAAAAGCGGAAGGTGAATAGCTTCAACTCTGTTCGGTTTTTGATCGAAGTATGAGGTTTAATAGAAGCTTTTTATCTACTTCTACTTCAGCTCTCCACCCAAGTGTTAAAACCCCTCCGCTTTCCCTTTTAAGATAACCTCTTCCTATGAATTTAGATATGGAGTATTCGACAAACCACTTTGGAAATTTATCCTCCAGAAGCTCTTCAAGCTCCCGTCTCTGAACCTTCCCATGCTTTGAAATTATGAAGGCCACGGAGGCTGCTAAAGCAGCTATCTCATCGATCCTCCAGCCTGAAGACGTAGCGTCTCCAACGTTTAAAGGCTCTCTAACTGTTATCATGAAGCGGGCTTTATCCAAATCTTCCACGTCTTTAGGCTTAACCATTTTAACCTGCAAGCCTATCTTCTCAAGCTCAGAATCTAAGATTTCCAAAACCTTCAGGTAGTTCTTACCCAGCGCTCTTTTAAGCTCCCAGCCTTTAACACCGGGCTCTCTATGTCTCTGGAATAGCAGGAGCTGAGTTGCACGTCTGACTTTTATACGCATAACTTCAGTCAGAAGATTCACCTCCAGATAACTTCCTCCAACGTTCATAGTCTATAGATATTGGCAGTGATTCGGATGGAGTCTTAGCTTCAACGCGTTCTCTAGGCGTTACTATATAATCTTCCCTAAGTGGGATTTTCTTAAGCTCCGCATAGCCATACGTTAATAGGAAGCTCAGCATATACGCTCTTCTAACGGTTTCTTCGAAGCTCTTGCCTGATATAAAGCTCCAGTATGATACAGACCCTCGGGTTTTACACGCCTCTCTAAGCTCATCTAGAGCTCTCTCAAGGTCCTTGTAAAAGGTTTCATCGATTATTAAGCCTTGCCTTTTAAGCTCTTCAAGCTCTATGTAGCCTCCAGGCTTATGGCCTCCCGTGAATTTACTCCACCTAGATTTTAAAGGTTTTAAACGGTTCCAGTAGTCTATGGCTTCTACAAGCTTTTCTTTAGATATTTCTTCTACGCACGCTATAGGTTTCCAAGCCATCATAAACGCGTCAACGATTGCTTTAGTAGGTATTTTCCTGAGTTTATACTCAATAAACGCGGGGTCTGTATAGAATACTGAGGCCTCTTCAGACAACCAATCCTTCTGGGCTTTTACCACTTTGGTAAGCATGTTGACGGCTTCCACGTCTAGACAAAGCTCTTCGTAAGACTTTAAATCATCCAGTTGTCCGTCAAGCATTTTAAGCTCTTCTCTGACCTCTACGTTAAATGGGTTTAAACCCCTTTCTTCAACCATGCGGCAAGTATGGATTATCCTCCTAACCTTCTCTATAGGCCTTCTTTTACGCTTCGACAACTTCAACTACCTCCGAACTGCCCTGAAGGTTTTGAACAACTATTACATGTATATCTTTACTGACTATGGGTATTTGATTTGGAGTTATTATAAGGTACTGGGCATTCTCGGTCTCCTTTAAAACTTCAACAAGCTTTAGAAGAAAAGTCTCTCTATTCTTTATATCCATGTGGACTTCGAACTCGTCAACGGCTCTAAAAGGAGATTTTATATACTTTTGTAAAGCTAGTAGGAAAGTAGCCACGGCTATGCTCCTCTCTCCTCCACTTTGACTATAAGGGTTCAACGGAGTCGGTTCCATGCCTCTAAATCCTATGAAAAGCTCCAATCCAGCATCGTCTATGTTATCCGGGTTTATGAGCTTAACATACCCTATGGCTCCTAGAGCAGATAGTATTATTAAGTAGCTTCTATTGACTTCTTCTAGAAGCTCTTGAACCTTTCTTCTCCATAATGTCATACGGTTTCTAAGTGATTCTTCAGCAGCCTTCCTATTTTCACGAATCTTCTCAGCCTTCTCTTCCAAGTTTCTTAAGGTGTTCAACTGTTGCTCATACATATGCCTAGTATCTTCAGGTACATCACCTATCGTTTCAATTTTAGCCTCTACCACTCTAATCTCGCTTTGAATATCCTGCGGGTTTCTATCGGTTTCAACTTTCCCATCGCATTTAGAAGCTTCTGCTAAAGCCTCTTTAAACTCGCCTTCAACTTCCGTAAGCTTGTTTTCAAGATCTCTAAACTCTGAAAGCATTCTATTCAACTGGTCTTCTGCAAGAGCCTTCTCAACTGAAAACTGCAGGATTCTACTGTAAGATTCGTCTAGACTATTTTCAAGTTCTTCAAGACTATATCTAGCTGAAGAAGAGTTCCTCCTCAAGACTGGAAGATCCTTTGAAAGTTTATCCGCTTCAGAGTTTAAAGTTTCCAAAATTCTAGCGTCAATGTTCGACTTGTCAAGCAAGTTTAAAAGCCTAGATATTAAGCTTAGAGAAGCTTCAATGGTTACACGCTTCTCTTCAATGGAGAGAAGTCTACCTAGGTTTTCCTTGTATGATTCTCTAAGCTCTTTAAGCTTATTATTCTCATGATCTATTAAAGTCTTAAGTTTGGAGACCCTATCTTCAACTCTCTTGGCTCTTAAAGCTAAACCCTCCATCCTAGATTTGAGGCTTTCCACGTTTTTCTCTGCTTTATATACCTGAGCCCATAGGAGCTCCTTTTTAAGAGATTCCAGAGTCTTCTGAAGTTTGAGCTTCTCAAGATAACGTTTATACTCTTCATCCCAATACTCCAAGCTTCTCTTAGCTTCATCGATAAGCTTATCTAGCGTCTTCTCATCCTCCATAAGTTTTGCAAGTCTATCTCTAGCCTCAAGCACATTTTTACGGTAGCTGCTCAAACCCACGGCTTCTTCAAGCATATACAGCTTCTCGTGAGGTGGGACGTATGCGAAAGATGCGACCATGCCTTGATGCATTATGAGAAGCATATTGTCTGGGTTGATTCCAAAATTTTCGAGAATATCTACAACCTCGGCTTTTGAAACGGGTCTGTTATTCGCATAGAAACGATATTCCCCATCAGCCCTCAAAACTCTTGAAAGTCTAAAAACATCGGATTTCCAATCTGGTATAGGTCGTATACCTCCCTTAGAAGAATTATCTAGGACGACTGTAACTCTAGCCGTGTCCTTCCCTCTACGGATTAAATCGCTAAGCCTCCTACCGCGCTCCGTATACGCCTGTCCAAGTGCAATAGATATCGCAAGGAGAATGCTGGATTTACCCGCTCCATTGGGGCCGCACACTATGTTAAGTCCAGGTTTAAGTCTAACCCTACCATACTCATAGCTCATGAAGTTTTCAAGTATAACCTCTTTGATTAGCAAAGACACTTCCTCCGATTAGAGGTTTGGAAGTCGATATAAGTCAAGGTAAGATTATCAACACCTATAAGCCTATCTCCTATAAACATTTAAATTTTCAAGTAAATGTTTACCTTCTTTTTCTAAAAAATATTACACCGTCGAATACGGTTACGTATTTAAACCAGCTTCTATAAGCTTTGGAGGGAAAAATACTTGAGGGTAGTCGAGGATGGCTTTCACTAAGTTCAAAGCTCCCAATTTTACCGAACTTTTGTAAACAGCTTTGATGTTCTCTTGAAGCTGGGCCTATCTAGATCTATCTAGGATGCTCTATTAAACTAAATTAGATCATCTAGAACAGTCAACCCGTTGGATCCTTGGAAAGCCCCCTAGACGAAAAAGCCCCATTTCCCTCTTTAGATACGTCCATCAACCATCAATCTTACTACAGTTGAAATATTTTTCCCAGAAATTACCGCAGTAGTAATATGAAAAATCGCTCACTTGAAACATCCTGATTTAACATTGAATTAAAATGATACTACTCCCAATATTCATACAGATGCAGGAATCTACCCACAAGTTTTAAACTATTTTCCGAAAAATTTACAAGTATTTGCTCTCCGAGCTTGGAGAGCATTTTAAGGTTTAAAAGCCTTTAAAGCCGGATACGTAGTAAGTCAATGTGGTATATGAATTTAATCTGTTGTATGTTGTCTGAATGAGTCTTAGGTTCAATTGTTAAGTAGAGCTTAGCCGCTTAGAAGGAACATATAATCCGTTCTCAGCACAGGCGGTCATCACTTAACCTTTTATGTTCTAGGCATTAGAACATGCATTCTAATATCTAGCATTAAGTAGACGAAAACGTATTAGTATAGTTGGTGTTTTCATGTTTAGCCTCAGAACCTTTAGACCTCAAATCAAGAAGAGATTTATCTTAGTGCTTTCAATAGTCCTTATGCTCGGCGCCCCCCTACTCCTGATATTCTCCGGGATGAGCAATAACGCATCATCAAGCAACCCGAGCACAGATATACGAAACCATGCAATCCTTAAAAAATTCTCATCCTATGAGGAGTTGAAAAGCTTCCTAAATAGAAGTATGAGTTCTCCATGGTTTCTAGTAGACGTAGAGAGATTTACTGCAATCACAGCTACCGGAATCACAGCAAAATCCACAGTTACAGATATCGATTACTCGAAGACAAATATTCAGGTTGAGAGTGTTGATGAAGATGATGTCATTAAAACCGATGGAGAATATATATACTTAACCCTTGGAAGAAGTGTTTTAATAATTAAGGCCTATCCACCTGATGAAGCAAAGCTTTCAGCGGAGATCCCTGTGGAAGGTGTAGTTTCAGGCCTTTTCGTAAACGGCAAGAGGCTGATCATAATCTATAATGGAGTTTACTGCCGCGTGGAAAACACCTCTGAGAAAAAGAGTGAGGAGATACTGTTTATAGAACCAAGTTTGTCAGTGCTCATTTACGATGTGGAAAACGCTGAAGTACCTATACTTGTTAGGAATACCACTGTAAGTGGGACGTACTTCAACTCTAGGATGATCGGAGATTACGTCTACGTATTGGCATCTTTCCCGATATATTTGAGAGATGAAGAACCTGTTCTTCCAGAGATAGTAGACGGCAAGTACAGTATAAGGGTCGATCCAACATCGATCTACTACTCGAATACGTCAGACTTCTACAACGTTTTCACAGTTATAGCCGCAATAAACGTCAAAGACCTGAGCGAACCCATCACATATGAGACCTTCTTATTTGGATATGCCAGCTGCATCTACGTATCCCTAAACAACATTTACGTTGCCGTACCGAGCCAATCTGAAAGCGGTATGACAACCGAGATCCATAAAATTCACATAGAAGATGGCAAAATAGAGTACGAGCTAAGCGGCTCGGTTCCAGGTTTAGTTCTAAATCAGTTTTCAATGGATGAGTATGACGGTTATTTTAGAATAGCCACCATGACGAATCAACAAGTACTTAGAGGTTTATTCTCTACGATTACTTTACGTGAAGGTGAAAGTCCAATAATGAGCAATGTCTACGTGCTAAACATGAGTCTGGCTGTTATCGGTGGGATTGAAGGGTTGGCACCTGGTGAACAGATGTACTCGGCTAGGTTCATGGGCGACAGATGCTACCTAGTAACCTTCAAGAAGGTTGATCCGTTATTTGTTATAGACCTAGGAGACCCCGCCAATCCGAAAGTGCTTGGTAATCTTAAAATACCCGGATACTCAGACTACCTCCACCCCTACGATGAGAACCATTTAATAGGTATAGGTAAGTGGACTGTTGAAGCTGAAGAGAGTGACTTCGCATGGTATCAAGGTGTAAAAATATCGCTTTTTGATGTAAGCGATGTTGAACACCCAAGGGAAATAGACAGCATTATAATAGGTGATAGGGGAACTGACTCACCAGTTTTACATAACCACAAGGCTCTGTTATTCGACAGAGGGCTTGACCTTCTCGCCATTCCAATCCTATTGGCCGAGATAGATGAATCTAAATATCCCAATGGTGTTCCTCCGAATACTTACGGAGATTACGTCTGGCAGGGGCTTTACGTCTTCAAAATAACTGAGAACGATATAAGCCTAAGAGGCAGAATTACACATATAGAGAGTTCAGATGACTTCCTTAAAAGTGGATACTGGTTCTATTCCGACTATGCGATTGAACGGGCGCTCTACATCGGCAACACTTTATATACGATCTCAAATAGAATGATAAAGATGAATGATTTAGAAAGCCTAGAGGAGATAGGTGTCTTAAAACTTCCGTAGAAGCCACAGCGCCCTTAACCATCTATTTCTTAGCTCAACCAATTATCTCCATTACTTCATAGTTTAAAGACGTATGATAAAACATAAATTGGCTCAGCCCTCTACAAATAAGTCTTTAGGCTCTGTACATTTTCAGAATACGACTTCTTTATAAAATCTTCTCGTTAGAAGGTTAGCTTAAGCTTTGTTAATAAAACCTTTTCTGAGCGTGAAACCGCTTCTCTAATTACTTCCGATTTTAGTACTACTATTTTTTAAAAAAGTAATATTTATATTCGGGCCCGACGAATAACTATCAGGGTTTCTATGCATATACCCGACGGCTTCCTAGATCCCGCAGTAATCGTACTCACCTACGCATTACTGATGATATATGGAGTCTTCGCATTTAAAAGAATTAGAAGAACATTAAATACCGAGAATACACCGCTAGTGTCGGTTCTATCCGCTGGTATATTTGCCGCTCAAATGCTGAACTGGCCCATTCCCGGCGGAACAAGTCTTCATTTTGTTGGAGGCACATTAGCCGGAGTAATGCTTGGTCCATGGCTTGGCTTTCTAACAATGTTCATAGTACTAGTTGTTCAATGCTTGGTCTTCCACGATGGTGGAATAACCGCCCTCGGAGCAAACTCTCTAAATATGGCTATAATTGACGTATTAGTTGGATACACAATTTATCGGTTTACAGCTAGGGCTTTTAAATCTAAAGGCTCGCCTCGTATGCTGGCTGCTTTCCTCGGAGGCTGGCTGGGGATAACAATCGCTGGTGTAGCATGTGGGCTTGAAATAGGGTATTCTCGGGCTTTTCCCTACGGCGTATCTATAACCGTGCCGATTATGGCTGGGTGGCATGCGGTGCTTGGTGTAATTGAAGGAACTATAACAGCTTTAACTGTAGCCTATTTAAGGAAAAGAGTACCTCATATAATTTTTGCAGAGAGGTGAGTCTTACGGGCTCTTCAAGAGGGCTATCCTATAAAAAGACCATGGTTTTAATTCTTATCCTAGTCTTCATCAGTCCCATCTTTGGAGTACTATTAGCGGATATGGTCGGCTACCATGAGCCACTCGATGTTGCCGCGGAGGTTTTAAATCTTCCAGATTTAACTGAGTTAATAAATTGGACTCCACTCCTAGATTACACAATTCCCGGATTGCCCGCCGAAGTCGGCTATATCGTTGCGGGTTTGATCGGTGTCTTCGTAATATTGAGCATAGGTCTCTTATTGGGTAAGATGGTAAGGAGAACTTGAACTCTAAAACTCTAACGTCTAGGTTTCTAGAGAATCTTGCGGAAGCATTCAGACAGCTAAACAATGTCCCAAGTAGTTTACCATTTAATCCCGCATTATCTACACTTTCAGCTTTAATTCTAACTGGGACAGCCGCGCTCAGTTATGATTTGAAAATCCCAATGATGATATTATTTATAAGCATGGTGTTAATATTCGTTTTAAACCATTCATTTCTAAGCTCATGGATTAAAACCATACTCTTCGTTTTAACATGGGCTTCTATAGTTTCAGCTCCTCTCCCGTTTATAACTGCCGGGGAGGTTTTAGTTGAACTACCCATTGGGTCAACTACGTTAAAAATTAGCTTTGAAGGAATACATCTAACCGTATCCTTCATAACTAGGGTTACTGCTTCGGTAGCAGTATCCACCGCTTTCATCATGATCATGGGTTGGAGAGGAATAATAGCTGGATTTGAAGAGCTACGTATTCCTAGGGAGCTTTCCTTCATGCTCAACCTATCGATCGTAAGCATACCTGTATTTTTAAGGGAAACTTTAAACGTGCTCTTAGCTAGGGAGGCGCGTATAATGAGAAAGGTTAAGATGAGAAATGTTTGGAGAATGCTAGCAACAGTTATTGGAGAGCTTATGCTGAGAGGGTATGAGCGAGCTTGGAGGCTTGATAAGTCAATAAGAGCTAGAAGTTTTAGCAGACCAGAAAAACCTAAGACTGTTCACACCTCGATAAGGGTTAGAGATGTAGCGTTATTTTTACTCGCCTTAACGATTCTCCTATTGGGGATCATAGGAAGGATGTAACGATGTTGTTGAAGTTGGAGAACATCTATTTTAAGTATCCTGGAGAAGTTGAGGTTTTAAAGGGAGCAAACTTATCGGCAGATAGAGGTGAGATAGTAGCACTAATAGGCCCAGTTGGAAGTGGTAAAACTACGCTTCTGATGATCGCAGCCGGACTCCTTGAGCCTGAAAGGGGAGCAGTTTTCCTAGACGGTAAGCCTTTAAAAGATCAATTGCCAGAGGCTCGTGAGAGGATAGGTTTAGTATTTCAAAATCCTGATGATCAGATTTTCAATCCAACGGTTTACGATGAATTAGCCTTCGCCTTAAACCAGATATGCAACTCCACTACGGAAGTCGATAGCATCGTTAGAAGCGTTGCAGATAGATTTAACATAACGCATTTGTTGAGTAGACCTCCCTATAGGCTGAGCATGGGTGAGAAGCGCATAATAACACTAGCGTCTATAATTGTCTACAACCCAGACATTTTATTACTTGATGAGCCGACTGCCAACGTGAGTTCAAGAATAGTAGAAATTATAAAATCTGTACTATTTGAGTTTAAACAGTCTAAGAAAGCTACAGTCGTGGCTTCGCATGATGCGGAATTTATCGCTGAAGTATCCGACCGCGTATACGTTATAAATAATGGTGTTACAATCGGCGGCTTAGATTCTAAAACAATATTATCCGATGAAAAGATACTTGCAATGGCGGATCTAAAGCCCATTCGTGTCAAAAAGACCTAATCCAAATTAAAACTTCATGGGATTATTTCAACCGTATTGTTAAAAGCCGGGTATAAAAGCTTGCTTTGATCTATCAATCCATCTACTACAAGCTTATCAACAAATGGCTTAACTTCTAATATTCTCTCAACGAGGTAGTTTGTGGCTTCACATATGTCTCTAAATCCATCGATCCCCCAAAGCCTCTCGATATGCGCATATAGACATCTACCTCCACATATTCGGAAAATACGACAACTTATACAGGGCTCGTCTATAGTTACTCTACCAGGTAAGTCTTTAGGCGTTAAACTATGGATATCCCCCAGCCTAGCCCACGGGGCATCTATAGCTATGGGACAGGCTAGTATAGTACCATTAGTTAATATGGAGAAACTACTTACACCTGCGCCGCATGGAGGACTTGGACCATTTGAGATAATCCTCTTCAGGATTCCCTGAAGAGGTGCCAATCCCAATATCTTGCCTTCAGAGAGGTTTTTAATCCAAAGCTTCACTAAGGCATTTAAACCTGGTTTATAATTCTTATCAAGCCATCCTTTGAAGTCCCTCCATCTAGGACTCCATACTACGTTGAGTTGCCAGTGTATATGGTCGAACAAGTTTAAACTTATCAAATGGGTTACATCTCTATATATGTTACTCTGCTCTGTAATAGTCATTCTAGCTACGATATCTCCTTCAAATCCGATATCTCTAAGCCATTTTGCAGTTTTCAAAACCCTCTTATAAACACCTCGTCCTCTATATGCATCTGTCAAGTTTTCATTGCCATCTATTGAAAGTAATATTGTGTTAAACCTTTTCCAATAAGCTGGCTCGAGCCTCTCACGTAGAAGACCGTTTGTTTGGATAACGTAGTGCGCTTCCAAACTGTCTATGAGTTTGACTACGAAACGTTCATTTAGCAATGGTTCTCCACCATAAAATGCTACTACTGGGTTGGAGTCTTGAGATAGAAAATCTACAAGTTGTTCAATCCTATATTCAACTTTCCATGGGACGAGATGCCTTGGAAAACTGCCTCCACAATAAGAACATTTTAGATTACAACGGCCAGTTGTGAAGACTATATAAAGCATTCAAAGTTAAATGTACACCTTTAAAGTTTAAGATTAACAGTTAGGAATTTAGGAATTCCCCCGCATTTAATCTCCCATCATTTTCCCTAATCCAGCAGTAGTATGTTTTCGTCTGTAGCGTCACATACTGCATTAGGTATGTCGGCAGTTTACTTTTCGGGCATCTCCCGTTTTAAGCTTGTTTTCAGCTTAAGCCAGCCTCCAACCGTGCGTTTTAACGTTGTCTTTGAAAGCTCCATCTGAAAGGTTTTAAGCTCATCATCAGGCATATTTTCGACGACGTTTTTGAGATGGCTGTAGCTGTGCATCCTATCCGGGTTGAAGCCGTATTTCTCAAGAAGACCAACATATTTTCTAAGTAGCTTCTCATCTCCAGTATACACGTATCCAAGCTTCATACCCGCTTTTTCAAAAAACGGATTGTAGGCAGCCATAGCCGTCAAGGTTTCGACAATTTCAGCATCCGTTCTCTCAAGCGTTTCGCGGAACCTCGGTGCGACTACAACTCTAGTGATCCTTAGGATTTCACCACGCTTGGCCTTCTCTTTTAAATCACCTCTAAAGACCCGACAGTTCAAATAACTCATCGTGTAGACGATTACGCCGACGATTTCATCATCGTAAACTGCTTTGATTAACCTAAACGTATTGTCGTTTAGATCGATCACGTAATAGTCTTTCTTCTTAGAAGGTAGATTAAAACTTCTATGGATGTTCGACCCCTCCCCTAGTTTTTTCCATTATATTTTTATGGTGATTTTCCATGTTTTGCCCCGTTTTTCAAAACCTCCTCACTTCATCTCTCACGATATCTTCGATCAGGCTTTTCATATCATCGGTGAGCTATGTCTAACCTTTATGAGTAGGTACCTGAGAATGGCTCAAAATAGTTGAGACGCGAGGATGGAAAAATTAGACTATAGGTATTTCTCTACTACTTCAGAAGCTATCTGTGCCCATTCCCATAGGCGTTGAGGTTGGTAGTTTACAGTACTTATGTCTTTCAAATGGATTTCTACTATACAGTTAAATCCCCTAGCTTTCTTCAACTTCCTCTCCATGTCTTTTCGTACTATTTCGGGATCCCAAGTCGAGGTGGCTAGCACGGCTGGGTTTGGCTTCCAAGCGAATACAAACTCATCTCGAACGTTTTCAACGGCTTTATCGAAGTCTATAAATGGGCTCATTGAAATTTTACGTAATCGAGGGATATTCTTCCTTAAAACTTCAACCTTATGATGTAGTGGCTCACAGCAACCGTAGTAGTTGAACCCCCATCTCTCATACCAGCGTCTCTCATGCTTTAGTGCAAATTCCTCATGCACAGCTGGAGATGTTGCTGCAAAAACTTGAGCAGCACCAACCCCCCAAAGCTTCATCGGGTGATCTCTTAAAAGGCCAAGCTTTTCATACTGGTCTAGTCTATGTAGCCAAGCGTCAACCATTCTATCAATGAGCTTATGTACATAATCTGGCCTACGGTACATATCGATTAAGATCTCTTTCACACCTGTCCATTGTACAAGTTCATCCCAGGGTGCAAACCAGAATGAGGGGAGGCCGCGTTTCTCAACTGGTATTATACCGTCGAATATATCACATAGCATCTGGTATTCCCTTTCAGCTCTCTCATAGTTGAAAGTTACCCTCGGCATTTTAATCTTCTCAATGTCTTCTTCGCTTTTAATCTGTACGTGAAAACGGTGGGAGACCACAGGATTTCTCTCATCGATCTTCAAAACATCCTCCTGTACATATAGCCCAAAACCAGTATCCTGGATATAGTCTTGTAGAGGTTGCACAACTACAGGGTCTAAACCCGGATATTCAAATCTAGGGTCCTCCACTGGTACGCCAAGCCTATGATTCCACTTGTAGATTATACGTCTAAGCCTCGCCTCATAACTCCGACATAGGGGATGTTTCGTCCTCAAGGTAAGCTCGCCGTAAACGTCCATCTCATGCCAAGGCATCTCATAAATGTACACTACCGGCTTAACCATTTCCAAATTGTTTATCCTTATCTGCCGTTCCTTATACTCCTCATTAATAGGTGATGTGGCGATTTCAGCGATCTGTCTTCCAAGTTCCCTTAAAACTTCTCTATCGCTATTTGGGACTTCTTCACAGTTATCCTGGTAGCCCACTACAATCCACCTACAACCTTTTACTTTCTATTCTGATGTTTTATGCTTTGTGGCTTAATCTTCGCTTTTGAACAACTCTTCCATTTTGAGCTGTCGAACGGAAGAATTTTAAATG
>CAZMSC010000003.1:0-87191 GCA_964568845.1 uncultured Candidatus Bathyarchaeia archaeon
AATAATACTTTACAGAATAAGGTTCTTCACACCATTCTAAAAATCCCCATTTTATTTTTTACTGTTTGTTAGAGGTGTTGTCATTTTCTATTTTTCTATAGCTGTCCATCACACTGTAGACAAATGTAAAACTCATAGATGATTGAAAGTAAAACACCAACTAAATCTTTAAGTACGACATAACACACAAACCGTCAGCAAATATTGAATGGGGAATAAAAACAAAATTTTCATGTGCGAAGATTCCGACTATATGTCTGTTTCCCGCTCTAAATTTGGAAATATTTGCAAAATAGTCTTGCGTCCATCGACTCTGCCAACTTAAAGTTTTACATAAATTTTTTGGTTTAAGAGCTCAAAATTTATGGGAATTGAAAACGAAACGTTTAAATTGATGTAGGTAATAGGTTACCTACAGCCGTTTGAGGGAGATGCATATGCCGTTCCCAGTTCATAGAAACTCTTCGTATTTGAACTCTATGTCTACAACGAGGACTAGGACGAGGGTTGAAGATGTCTGCCCAACCAGCGGTTTATGCCCAATATGTGTTAAAGAGTGCCCAGTTATATGCGAGGTTTCGTTGTCTGCGTTTAGAGGTAGAGAGGCCCTTTACCCAGATCCCAACATGTTTGGAAATAGCACGGCTGGAGCTTTAAAAGACTATGGCTTGGACTGGTCTCACTTCAATATTCAGGCGAGACTTATGGGTGCTTATGGCATAGATGAAAACTCCGATGTGGCTATATTTCCAAACGTGGATGTTAAGACGTCTGTTGGAGGCATACCCCTTAAGATTCCTGTTATGATAGGCGCCTATGGTTCGACAGATGTGGCTAGACTAAACTGGGATGGATTAGCGGTAGGTGGAGCTTTATCTGGTATAATAGTGACCATTGGGGAGAACGTTTGTGGAATGGATTCTGAGGCTAGAATTGAAGGTGGGAAAGTTGTCTTCTCACAAGAGCTTAAGAGAAGGGTTGAGGCTTTCCGAAAGTTTTGGGATGGAAAATACGGGGATATTGCAGTACAGACAAACGTGGAAGACCAGAGGCTTGGAGTCGATGTCTACGCAATTTCAAAGCTTGAGGTAAACATTATCGAGAGAAAGTGGGGTCAGGGAGCAAAGGCTATTGGAGGTGAAGTCAGAGTTGGTGATCTGCAAAAGGCCATCCTCTTAAAGAAAAGAGGCTACATAGTCATACCTGACCCTGAAGACCCGAAAGTTCAGGAGGCTTTCAAACAAGGAGTTTTCAAAACATTTGAAAGGCATAGTCGTGTCGGTATGCCAACTGAGAAAGGTTTTGTGGAAGATATCGAGTGGCTAAGAGAGCAAGGTGCTAAGAAGGTGAGTCTGAAAACCGGAGCATACAGTCCAGAAGCAGTTGCGTTCACCATGAAAGTAGCTTCTGAGGCTAAAATCGACTACGTGGTCTTCGACGGGGCTGGGGGAGGCACTGGAATGAGTCCAGTTCCTATGATGAATGAAATGGGCACGCCAACCATTTATTTAGAGGCGCAGGTTTTGAAGTGCGCAGAAATTCTCAGAAAGAAGGGGAAGCATGTTCCTGACATAGTCATGGCAGGAGGCTTCATAGATGAGACTCAAATATTCAAAGCCATAGCGATGAGCAACTTTGGCAATGGACCATACGTGAAGGCAATACTGATGGGCAGGGCACCCGTAACCGCAGTTATGAAATCATCCTACTTTGCCGAATTGGCTGAAAGAGGACGGCTACCAAAATACTTTGAAGAACTCTTCGGCAACTTGCCCGAGAAATTCTTTATAAGCGCTTCAGACTTGCAAACCATGCTGAGCGGCAGATTTAAAGAGGTACCATGGGGTGCGGTTGGACTCTACACTTATTTGGATAGAATAAAGGTTGGCCTCCAGCAACTGATGGCTGGAACAAGGAAATGGAAACTCAATCTGCTAGATAGAAGAGACCTAGTAGCGTTGTCGGAGAGAGCCTCGAAGGTTACTGGTATACCATTGCCTGAAGAGGCATCCAACGACGTTCTGGAAAGCATACTGTCGTAGGCGATAAGCATGGTCTCAAGATTCTGCGTTGAATGTAAAAACTTTGAGGATAGAATGGAGATAGACGGCATTGTCCTATGTGCCAAAGGTCACCGCCCCGGCGTTGCTTGCCCAGAATTTCAAGACAAATTTGAAGGTGTAAAAGCTACGGCGTCAAAGACAAGGTTCTGCATCGAATGTAAAAATTTCGAGGATAGGACAGATATTGATGGGGTTGTTGTCTGTGCTAGAGGACATTACCCTGGGGTTAGTTGTACAGAGTTCCAAGATAGGACTGTCGACATCTTCTATTCATATATCTACTGGAGCTACCTTTACAGTAGCGGCAAGGTCGATGAAGGTAAGGCTTACTGGGAAGCGAGGCTTTCAAGGGGGCTTTCACCTCAAGAACTGGCATACGCCGTCCTAATCGAATATTTCAGTCTAGGCTTAGACTACTCCGACTTTATCAGATGTTGGAACGTTGCAAGAAAAGTCTATAGGCAAAAAATACCGGTTATCCAGGAAATTCTAGATGCAGCCCTGAAGAGGTATGGTTTGTTTGGCGAAAGAACAGATTTGAAGAGGGCTTTCTCAGATATACTCTATGGAGGAAAAAATCCAGAAGACGTTGTTGTTGAGATTTCTAAGGGCTTTTATAAAGGGTAGGTTGGTTAGTTATGGAGAATGAAATAATCTTCAAGGAGGAGTTGGCCCCGGAGGTTAAGCTCATAAAAGTAAGAGCACCGCTGATCGCGAGAAAGGCAAAAACAGGACAGTTTGTAATTTTAAGGGTGAACGAAGATGGTGAAAGAATTCCCTTAACCCTAATCGATTGGGATCCTAAAGACGGTACAATAACTCTGGTGTTTAAAGAGGCGGGAGCTTCCACAAAGGAGCTTGGAAATTTAGAAGTTGGGGACGTCATCCACGATTTAGTAGGGCCGCTTGGAAAACCAAGCGAAATCCCCTTACATAGCAAAGTCTGTGTAATCGGTAGAGGAGTTGCCATCGCAGCAGCCTACGAAAGGGCTAAGAAAATGAAAGAGGCAGGTAACAACGTGACGGCTATAATCAGTGCCCGAACAGCTGAACAGTTAATCTTCAAAGATCAATTTAGAAAGGTAAGCGACAAACTCTACATAGTCACGGATGACGGCTCAGACGGAGTAAAAGGGTATGCTAATGACCTTCTCAGAAGCCTACTGGAGTCTGGAGAAAGATTCGATTTAGTCTATGCCGTTGGGGCGGCGACTTTGATGAAGTCAATTTCAGAGACAACCAAACCCCATAAGATTAAAACAATCGTCAGCCTCAACTCTCTAATGGTTGATGGGACAGGGATGTGCGGATGTTGCCGTGTAACAGTTGCTGGTAAACCCATGTTTACATGTGTCGACGGACCAGACTTTGACGCCCATCTAGTGGACTTTGACGAGTTTAGAGCCAGAATCCACATGTATAACGAAGAGGAAAAACTCGTCCTCAAAATAGCGGAGGAGTGCAGATGCAGAAGCTAGAGGTAAGACTAAAACAAGTTAGCATGCCAGAATTACCCGTGGAAGAGCGTCTGCGCACCTTCAATGAGGTGGCTTTAGGATACTCTGAAGAGCAGGCGTTAGCCGAAGCGGCAAGATGTCTCCAATGCACACGTCCCCTTTGTGTGGAAATGTGTCCACTACACATTGATATACCTGAATTTATAAAGCTCATCAGGTTAGGCAATTATACGGAAGCCGCTGAAAAAATCCGGCAGAAGAACTGTATGCCATCAGTCTGTGGAAGAGTATGCCCACAGGAAGCATTGTGTGCCATGGGATGCAAAAACACAATAGGCGACCCAATAAACATAGGAGCCCTTGAAAGGTTCGTCGCCGACTGGGAATTAGAAACTGGAGTAAGGGTTCCCGAGGTTGCGCCATCAACTGGAAAAAGCGTAGCTGTCGTCGGAAGCGGACCGGCTGGCTTAACCGTTGCAACAGAGTTGGCGAAGATGGGACACCATGCAGTTGTTTTCGAGGCATTACATGAGCCGGGCGGCGTTTTAATCTACGGCATACCGGAGTTTCGACTTCCAAAGAGGGTTGTTAAGCAAGAAATCGATTATGTTAAAAAGCTTGGTGTTGAAATAAAGACAAACATTATCGTGGGCAAAACGCTGACAATAGACGACCTCTTTGATGAAGGTTTCAACGCTGTTTTCATAGGTACTGGAGCGGGCTTACCTAAGCTTTTAGGCATTCCAGGGGAAAGCCTCTGTGGTGTCTACTCTCTAAACGAGTTCTTACTAAGAATAAACCTCATGAAGGCAAACTTATTCCCGTATAAAAGTAAAACTCCGATAAAAGTTAGGGGCAGGGTTGCAATATTGGGCGCAAGAGGGATGGACGCTGCGAGGGCCGCTCTCAGGCTGGGAGTAGATGAAGCCTGCATATTCTACCAAAGAAAAGTTGTGGGAAGAGCCGACGATATAAGGCGGGGATTAGAAGAAGGTGTAAAACTATACCCATCGACAAAGCCTATTAGGCTTATAGGTGATGAGAAACGATGGGTGAAACTCGTTGAACTCGTGAAGTTAAAGCCGGGACAACCCGATAGGACAGGTAAAGTAAAACTAATCCCGGAGCCCGGCTCAGAGTTCCTCTACAGCGCTGAAACGGTTATAATTGCAACGGAGCACATACCCAATACGATCGTAGCGGCAAACACTACGAGAAACATAAAAATTGCAAAAAAGAATAAAACAATAATCGTCAACCAAGAAAACCTAGAGGCGGCGAACGGAATTTTCGCAGGAGGCGATGTGGTAAGCGGAGCTGCATCAGTCATAAAAGCCATAGAAGCGGGGAAAAGAGCGGCACAATCAATAAACGCATACATTACAAAACATTAAACACAGCACAGTTTCATCTCTTATTTTTTGATAATGCTTAATATATTTTTCATTTCTTGAGGAGGCTTCATGACTTTTCTTTCAACCCCAAAAATGTCTTCCGGCTTATAGAAACCCTGCCTCTTGATAAGCATGTTGCTGGTTTTTCCAAGTTAGCAGTAAACACTCAGATGGGGAGGGTATGTGTGTGGGTTTGGGGTAAATTTAATAACAGAAAGATACGTGGTTAAACTTTAGCTACGGTTCATCCATCTTTAAAGGCACGGGCTTGCCCGTTGAATACGTGTAATCTGGCTTTCCCATAGACTATTGTACGCCACCCAGATTGCTGATGTAGGCTTATAGACTCTCCAGAGAGGAGGCGTATTATAAGCGGACATTCAAGCTTCTTAGCAGTTTCGCAAATATGTGATATCAACTCAGGCGGCGGTCTGATCGAGTATAGGAGCGACGCGCCCTCGTATATTTCCATGTTAGGTGTTAAAATATTATCAACATAGGCTGTTAAACCCAGCTTTTTGGCTTCTTCAACGGCATCTGGGTTTACGTCTACGACAACTATTGAGGTGTTTGGAAGCCTCTTTTTCAGAGCAATGGCTACGTCAAATTGAAAACCAACACCTATCTCGACTATTTTAGAGGCATTTCCACATTTTAGAGCTATGAATTCAGCTATATCTTCAGCATCCATTAGAGGCATGGATCAAACCTCTCTGAATTCTTCAAGTTTAGCCGATAAAATAGCCTCGGGAGGAAAACCCTTTCTATATGCCTCCTCCAACGCTATCTTATAGTACTTGTAGCTCTTCCTCAAGTCTTCGGGTTTTAAGAGGAGCCAACCATAGCCTGACCTTTTAAACTTAACTGCAAGGTAAGGATCAGCGCCGAACTTATTAGAAAATCTGACGAGTTGGTCTAAGCTTTCCAACCCAACGTATAAAACTTTACGGTTGGTTGTTTTAACCTCCAATGCTATGCAGAGCCCTCTTCGCCCGGCTACTATATCAGGTCTGTCGGATTTTGTTCCAGAGCCTGAAGCCGGCGCTCTTAAAACGGCAAAGCCTAGCTTTTCAAGCTTATTGACGAGCTCTCTCTCCTCTTTAAACCCTCTGCGGTTAGGCAAGATTATTCCAATAAAAAGAAGGCGGTTGAAGCTTAAAAATTTGGAGGTTTACTCTAATTCCTCAGACCAGCTGAATTTGAAGAATGGTTTGTCTTTCCTAGATTCTGCAAGTCTCTCCAGTAGAATCTTCCTCTCTATAGATGCTACAAGCAGCCTCGTCTCTATGACTTTATCTGGATTCACGGATAGGCTTGTGGCACCCTCTTTAACCAGAAATTCGACGATCTCTGGATAGTTTGAGGGGGCCTGTCCACAGATGCTCGTAGTCACGCTATGCTCACGACACAATCTTATTACGTGACTTAAAGCCCTTAAAACCGCCAAGTTTCTCTCGTCGTAAATCTCTTGAACAGATGCATCATCTCTATCTATGCCGAGTATAAGCATTGTAAGGTCGTTTGTCCCAAAACTCACACCGTCGATACCAGCTTCGATAAATTTATCTATCAGTAGTACTGTGCTCGGCACTTCAACCATTATCCAAACCTTGAAGTCCGGTCCCTTCCTCAGCCCCTCCTCCTCCATGATTTTAAGACAGTTCTTAAACTCTTCAACCGTTCTCACAAACGGCACCATAACCCACACGTTTTTAAGACCATACTCCTCTCGGACCTTTCTAATAGCTTGGCATTCAAGTCTAAATATGTCGGGTTCCTTAATGTATCTGAAGGCTCCTCTGTAACCTATTAGAGGATTGGGGCCGACGTGCCCAGTCTCCTTCTCGTACTTTTCACCGCCAGGTAACGATAGGAACTCATCTGGTTTAAAGTCTAGGAATCTGTATACTACAGGTCTTGGGAAGAAGGCCTGTGCAACTTTTCTAATGCCTTCGGCGAAGGCATCGACCATTTTTTCAGCTCCACCCTCCTCTATGAGAAGCCTCGGATGTTTACCTACACTGAGCATTAAGTGCTCAGCTCTAAGCAGTCCAACACCATCAGGATGGCTTTCATTGAAAACCTTATCTGCAACATCTGGTATTGAGAGGTTTACGTATATTTTCGTAGCCGTTACAGGAGGATATATGGCCCATTGCGGTAGTGCCATAACTGCTTCCGCAGCAGCTGTTGGAGCGGCTTTAGGTGCGGGCTTAATTAAAGACTCAACTATGCCTTCATAGACAACGCCTGATGCTGCATCAATCGTATAGTGGAGGCCAGTTTTAAGAACCTTTGTAGCCTCTTTAGATCCAACTATGCAAGGTATTCCCAATTCTCTTGAAACTATGGCAGCGTGGCAAGTCATACCTCCATCATCAGTTACTATCGCACCTGCCATCCTCATGTAGGGAACCCAGTCCGGGTTCGTCATTTTTGTAACCAGTATATCTCCTTTCTCCATGACCTTAGCGGCTTCCTGATGGTCTAAAGCCACTTTAACTCTACCCGCGTATATCCCTGGACTGGCAGGCAAACCTTTGAGAACTGGTACGAGTTTCTCAATTGGCGCTGGCGCCTCTCCGGCGGGTTTCTCCTCGACTTTAAAGCTCCAAACGGTTTCAGGCCTAGACTGAACTATGAACACGTTTTCAGGAAACGGCATGTCTCTATCTATTGCAAACTCTATGTCTTGAGGCTTCCCGTAGTGTTCTTCTATACGTTTAGCAAGCTTAGTAAGCTCCACTATTTCATCGTCCGTCAAACACGGTATGCGTCTACGCTCGGGAGGTATTTCAACGTGCAGTGTTTTACCAGTCTTGGGATCTCTTACATATTCAACTGTTTTCTCCGCAACCTCTTTACTGATGATTTTAAGTGTGGCTTTATCGACTATGAATCTGTCGGGTGTTACCGCTCCCGATACTACAGCCTCTCCTAAACCCCATGCGCCTTCGATTACGATTTTACTCCTATCGCCTGTAACTGGGTGAATAGTGAAAATCACTCCTGCGGCTTTGCTATTTACCATTTTCTGAACAGCTACACTTATCAAGACCTTCTCATGTGGAAAGCCCTTCTGAGTTCTATAGAATATTGCTCTAGGAGTGAATAGACTGGACCAGCATTTACGAACGTAGTAAACGAGGTCGTCACTGCCCTTAACGTTTAAGAAAGTCTCCTGCTGCCCTGCGAAAGACGCATCAGGTAGGTCTTCAGCAGTAGCAGAGGACCTTACAGCTACGAATGCTTCAACAGCTCCTACCCTATTGTTAAGCATCCTGTAAGACTCTTTTATGGCTTCCTCTATCGAGCTTGGTATCGGCGTAGACTCTATCAGATCTCTAATCTTTGCAGAAGCTTCTTCATACTGTTTCGGGTCGTTCGGGTCTTTAACGGTTTCTCTTATGATCGAATAAACCTTCTCAGCTATACCGGTTTCTTCTAGGAAGAGCTTATACGCGTAGGCTGACACCGCGAACCCCGGCGGCACTGGTATTCCAGCATTTATCATTTCACCTAGGTTTGCACACTTACCTCCAACTAATGGAACATCTCCCTTTCCAAGCTCTTCAAACCAAAGGACTAGTTTTTTCGCTCTATCTTCAGCCATCTCTTACCACCCTTTAATACAACATAAACCGTTTAATCGTCATATTTAAGAGTTCGGTTAGAAGGACCTTATAAATCCTCTAACAACATCGGAGATTGATTTCAGAAGCGGATGTTTTATGCCGTCTAAGTCTTTGAGGTTTTCAAGCCTGTTTATTCTAAAGTAAATGGGAGGGTGCGGGTCCCATCCCAGCCAAGATTCAAATCTAAACTCTGGAGACCTTTCAAGCCTAAGCCTGTTGTAACCTATCTTTCTAAGAGACTCTGCCAACAGCTGAGGCTGTCTAGTTTTAATAGCTGCTTCTAAATCCGATTTAGCTTCTAGAAACTTCCCTATGAAAAATATGACGCTCATTACTAAGAAGAAGTATAGGAAAGGTATGAAAAACAGTACGGGTGCTATTGGGAGTAAAACGTATAACCTGAATAGGTATTCGAAGGCAGATAAAGCGAATAGTATAGCTGGGTCTCTACCTTTAAGATGGCTAAGCTCGTGATTTAACACAGCATAAACTTCACCCTCCTCTAGCGCTGTTAATAAACCGGTTGTTACCATGACTACTCCGAATCTAGGGCCGATACCGGAGGCGGCGGCGTTCGGTATCATGGTGTTGGAAATGACTATACGCGGCATGGGAAGGTTGAATTCTTCACTAGCCTCTTTGATGAGCCTGTAGACGTTTATCGTTTTGATCTGAAGGTCTTCCGGTCTAAAGAATATACCATTCCTCTGCAGGACATCACCTATCACGTTTGGGTCTAAGCCCCTATTCTGAGCCAGAGTCTTCTCATAGATCTCGCGTTTAATCTGGTAGAGCCAATCCCTACCTTTAACTTTAATCATATCTAAAACGATCCTATATTCGTCTGGGAAAAGATGATACTGAACCAACGTTACGTTTTGACTTGAACTCGTTATCTTCCAGTCTCCAAGCTTCATTATTATCTTATGTGAGCAGAGGAGGATGCAGAACTGGAAAAGCACTATTATTATGGGAGCATAGAATGGACTTATTGCAAATATGAGCATGTTTATCACTAGAAATGCTACGAAGAACAGTATCATACTGTCTGTGAAAATGCGTTCAATCAGCCTAGTCTTAGCTTTAAACCTCTCAGGTATAGGACTGCTGTTTTCAACAAACGTAAAGAAGATCGAGGACCTTCGGAAATTATCTTCAAACATCCTAACGGCGATTATAAGGTCTTCTTTAACCCTATCTATTAGAGGCTTTTCAACTAAGCCTTCCCAGGATATCGTAAACTCCAGTATTTTAAAAGCCCTAACCTCAACGTGGATAAGACCGTTTTCCAATAGTATGGTGAATCTTAAACCCTCTCCAAGAAAGTCTCTAGTCTTTTCAACGCGCATTACGCGGTTTCCGAGGGGGAGAACATAAGTGTCGTAGATGAAGTCTAGTATAAGTGGGACATATACGTCACTAACACTAGTGTATAGTGTAAACACCATTATGTTATCGAAACTTTTCCAAGAGTACAAACTCCTAAAGTTATTATTTCAAAAACATACTGTTAAATTTAACCCTAGTAGGTTTATGAGGTGAAACTATGGGGTTTAAAGCCGCAATCTTCGATTTAGATGGATGTCTATACAGAGGAGATGCTCCTATAGAAGGCGCTTCAAAAGCCTTAGAAGAATTGAGGGGAATGGGGTTTAAAATGATGTTCCTCACCAATAACGCTACGAAGACCGTAGAAGAATATACGAATAGGCTAAACATAATCGGTATAAGATGTCGGAGAGAGGAAGTGCTTACGTCAGGCTTAGCCACTTCAATATACCTAGCTGAAAGATATGGTTCAGTTAAAGTATTACCCGTAGGAGGGAGAGCCCTTGAGGAAGAGCTTAGAAGGATAGGGCATACCGTTTTAAATCTTAGAGAAAATTATGAGGCTGAGTTTGTAGTAGCATGTTTAGACTTCGACTTCAATTACGAGAAACTTAAAAACGCATGTCAAGCCATATACAATGGAGCTAGATTTATCGCTACAAACGCAGATCCAACCGTTCCCGTTGAAGACCGATTAATCCCAGGTGCTGGCGCAATAGTCGCAGCCATATCTAAGGCAACGGGTAGAAGACCTCTAGTGGTGGGGAAGCCGTCGCGGATAATCATGAGGGTCGCTCTTGAAAAGCTTGGGGTTGAAGGCTCTGAAACCGTGGTTGTTGGAGATAGATTGGATACTGATGTGAGAGCTGGTTGGAAAATCAATGCTTTAACAGTACTTGTTTTAACGGGAGCTACAAGTCTAAGGGATTTGGAAAGGTGGAGGGGGGTTAAACCAAGTCTCGTCTTGGAAAGCGTAAGAGAGCTTCCGGAAGCTCTTAAAAGGCTTTGAACACATCAATACACTAGGTTTCAAAATCTTTCCAATATTGTTGGAAAGACTGTAAGGGTTTACTAGAGGATCTATTAAAAGTAGAGTTTCTAAAACCCCGAGATGTATGCGGTCTAACACGTAGTCTCGGTATGGTTTTCTGCTGATGACGCTCTCAACGGTGTCTAAGTCAACCCCGGCGACGTATATGCGGCCAAGCCCAGAGAGGGCTATTTCATCAGCCCAGTTGAGCCATCTCCAAGATAACGCGCAAACGACCTCATCGTCATGAACCTCTCTAACGTAGAGTTCAACTGGGAAATCCCTGTAAAACATGTATAGAGTTTCGAGTTTTCCGACTGCCATATAGCATCCATCGAACAGTTGAGACTTTAAAATATTTATTGGAATGGTTATCGTTACGTTTTTCAAACCAGCGTCTACGTATAAACCATTCTCCTTGAGAGCCAAAACCCTACACTTCAACATACAGCCTTTCGAGATGTCTAGATAGGTTTTCGGGAGAATACCGATTGTGGTGTATAGTAGGTTTAAAGCGGCTTCTAAATCTTCACCTTTAAGGGATGCTTCCACCCATCCATCAGATTCGATAAAATACTCTAAGATGCGTACTCTGAGGGGTTTCATTAAAGAGTTTAATAGCTTCTCTAAGGCTTTCAAACCTTGAGGACCGTATAAGCCGTAGATCCTCTGGTTCAACTTAACACTACATCTATCACTTTGAGGCATTTCCACAACCTCTTCACATTTTACGGTTGCATTAAAGGTTCCGATAAAACTGTTGAGTAAATATAAGAATTATTAATGCTTCTCTCCGCTCAACTCTCTTATTTTAGCTTCCAGACGATTTACGATCGTTTTATTGTCCTCGTATTGCAGGGATGCTCCGCAGTTGCCGCAGGTGAAGTTCTGTTCAACTGCTTCTTCAAACGTTAATCTTACACAGCCCTTTGGACATGAGTAGAACTCATGGCTTTTCTCATATTGAAGCCTCTCTTTAAGCCGCTTGAGAAGTTTTCTCCTTTGATCTTCAAGGTACAGTTCAACCTGCTCAGGTTGAATCATCCACTTAAAGTAGTACCAGCCTGTTTTCTCATCTCTAAACCTCTGAACAGTTACTATGGAGTTTTCGGCAAACTGGTATAGGATTCTTCTAACCACGTTCGGTTTTAAGCTTAAAGCTAACGCCAGTTCATCGTCTCTCATACTTCCATTATCCATAAGGCATTTGATTATCTTAACTCCATCCCCGCCAGCTACGACCTCGGCAAGCCTATAGAGTAGATTCTCCCATTTAGACATTCATTTACACAATAATTATGCGATACAGAGCTCTTTAAGGTTTTAGGTTGTTAAAACCCGTATGATAAAGAATTAAAGTTTATGAGGCCCATCATTACAAGATTCTAATGCGGGGGTGGCAGAGCTAGGTTAAATGCGCGAGGCTCAAGATCTTAAAAATTGGGAGAAGAAACCTCGTGGGCGTAGGCCCTACGTGGGTTCGAATCCCACCCCCCGCACCAGTTTACCGGTAAATTATAGATACTGGTTTATCTCTTTTTATTTGATGTTGTATGCTTAGAACTAATAGAGACAAGACCGAGGCCATTAAGGATAGACCGTCTATGTTTATCTGCCGCTTGGCGCGATGGGGAAAACTTTAAATGGAAAGTATTGGAGGAGACTAGTGAGAGGTAATGTCTACGGTTACGATAACGCTACCCAGTAAAGCTTTGGAGGACATTAAGAGGAGGGCGGAATCCGAGGGCAAATCATTGGAGGAATATATAGCTGAAGCCCTTCTCAAGCAACTCAACATAAAGGATCCGGAAGCCAATGTTGAACTCCACTTAAAACTATGCGAAAAATACTTGGAGGAGGCTGAAAATTTCCTAGCGAAGAAGGATTATGTTCAGGCGTCGGAGAAGGCGTGGGGTGCTACCTCCCAAATCCTTAAGGCCTCAGTTGCCAGAGAGGGTAGAGAGCTCAGAAGCCACGCGGAATTGTGGGAGTCTACTGATGAGCTGGCTGAGAAGTTAGGTGATAAGGAACTAAGACATCTTTGGAGGGCTGCAAATGCCCTCCGCCAGAACTTCTACGAAAACTGGATGCCGGCAAGAGAAGTTGAACTTTCAGTTAGAGATGTTAAGGCATTTGTGGAGAGATTGAGAGTTGCATTGAAGATTTAAGATGTTACCCGAATACATAGATGAAGCTGAAAAAGGAAGAGTACACACTCAATTCATTAGACATGGGCTTTCTCGCTTTAGTTTATTAAAGAAGGGTTTTAGAAAATGGGAAGTGGTGGAAAGGTAGACTGTAGTCTATGGTCATATTTCTCAATCGCATCCATCTCCTCATGGATGTTTTTAGACTCTCCAGGCTTTATTTTAACTTGTTTATTAACGGTTTCCTCAATTTACACCGATTTTCTACTCAAACTCTTTAATCCCATTCCCTTTCCTTTTAAGATGGAGAACTCTTTTTAATAGATGTCTTCATGATAGTAGTAGAGGGCTTACTATGAGCAAGACTTGCAAAAGAAGACTTTATCTCGCGTCAAAATCTGAAAGGAGAATAGAAATTCTCCGGAAACTTGGTTTTGAATTCACAGTATTAGAGCCTAGGGAATTAGAGGAGCCCCATGGGGATTTTAAGCATTTGGTTGTTTCCAACGCCCTTTCCAAGGCTTGGAGTGTTTCAGATATGGTTGACTATGGGTGTATAGTTGCGGCTGATACCGTTGTAGTATTGGACGGATGGGTTTTAGGAAAGCCTAAGAATTATGATGATGCTAAACGTATGCTTAAGGCGCTGAGCGGTAAATGGCATCTAGTCGCCACAGGCCTCGCTGTCGTATTGATTCCAGAGAGACTTCAGTTTACAACAATTGAGGAAACTAGCGTTAAATTTAAAACTTTAACGGATAGGGAGGTATGGTTCTACCTTTCCACTGGTGAACCTTTTGATAAAGCCGGTGCATACGCTATTCAAGGATATGCAAGCCTATTTGTTGAGAGAATTGAAGGATGTTTTTTCAACGTAGTAGGTTTACCTGTTAAAGCTCTCTACGAACTGCTTAAGAAAGCTGGAATAGACATGCTCGACTACGTACGTTTAAGGACTAGTTAGTTTTATGTTTCCTCAACGTTATTTCAATTGGAGGTGTTTACCGCTTGGTTTACTTGTACGGTAGGTCGTTTAAGCGGGAAGAATTACTTAAACACGTAGGGAGCATTGACCAGGTTGGAGGGATTAAGCTTCTAGAGGCGGAAAACGGCATGGAGCATGGTGTTAGAGTCGTTTCCATGAAGACTGGCGAGGTCGATCTACGTATAGTTGTGGATAGAGGATTAGATATAGCCAATGCCGAGTATAAGGGCGTACCTTTAGCTTGGATAAGTCCAACCGGATTTACCGCCCCATCATTCTTCGAACCCAAGGGCTTCGGCTGGCTTCGCGGATTCTTCGGAGGGCTTCTTACGACTTGCGGTCTGACGTATCTTGGAGCACCTACTGTTGATATGGGTGAAGAGCTCGGCCTACACGGCCGTATATCCTATACTCCGGCCGAGCTTACGAGGGTTGAAGGTTACTGGTATGGAGACGATTACTTCATGGTTGTCGAAGGGTCCTGTAGAGAGACTAGAGTCTTCGGTCCAAACCTCGTTTTGAAGCGTAAGATTGAATCTAAACTCGGAGCTAGAACCGTGGTGGTCGAAGACCTCGTGGTGAATGAGGGTTGGGATGCTCAGCCTTTAATGGTTCTATACCACTTCAACTTCGGCTTTCCCCTCGTAGATGAATATGCATACTTGGTTTCAACGTCTAGGCTTTACGTTCCAAGAGATAGGGATGCTGAAGAGGGGGCTGAAAAATACGATAGATTTCAAAGCCCAACTAAAGGCTTTAGGGAGAAGGTCTACTTCCACGACGTTGCGGTGGATGGTGACGGATACGCGTATGCCGGTGTAGTGAATGAAAAGCTTATGGACGGTTTAGGAGTCTATATAAAGTACAGAAAGAGCGAACTCAACCGTTTCATAGAGTGGAAGATGATGGGTGAAGGCACCTACGTAGTAGGATTGGAGCCGGCTAACTGTTTAGTCTTAGGTAGAGATAAAGAGAGGAGATGGAGTACTCTACAATTCATCCAACCCGGTGAAGAGAGGAGGTTCACCATAGAACTCAACGTATTAGCTGGTTTAGATGAAGTCGGGAAGTTTCTGGAGAAGGTATATTCGATTACTGGAAGATTTAAACCCGAGATGCTAAAATCTGTAGAAGAGTTTATAGAAGCCACTAAACGGAGGCCTTAAACCTGAGCGCAGTGAGTGCTAAGCTACTACTATATTATAATAATGTTTTTATTATGTCAAAGCGGAATTATGGTTCGTATGAGCCGTAAGAATAGGTTGTTTGTATTAACGCATTCAGCAGGGTTTAGACACAGCTACCTGACGACAGCGGTTGAAGTTTTAACCAGACTTGGAGAGAATACTGGGCTTTTCGAAGTATATGCGACGGAGGAGTGTTTTGAACTTAACGATAAAATGCTTAGTAGTTGCGCTGCTGTCCTATTCATGACGACTGGTGAACTTCCCGTGAGTGAAGAGCAGAAGAGCGCTCTGATACGTTTTGTCGAAAACGGTGGAGGATTCATAGGGGTGCATAACGCTACAGACACTTTTTACAAGTTCACAGAGTATGGTAAGATGCTGGGTGGATACTTCAACGGACATCCATGGACGCAGGAAGTATACGCAATAGTTGAAGATAACACCCATCCTTCGACTAAACACCTCTCCAAGAGGTTTAAAGTCCTTGAAGAAGTATACACGTTTAGAGATTGGAGTAGGGAGAAGACGCACGTACTCATAAGCCTTGACAACAGCTCCGTAGATTTAAGTAAGGGTACGCGTTCAGACAACGATTATGCATTAGCCTGGTGCCACAACTACGGCCGGGGAAGAGTATTCTACACAGCCTTCGGACACTTCACACAACTTTGGAGGATGGACTACTTTCAGAAACACATACTCGGCGGGATAGCTTGGGTTATGGGCGAGGAGGGCCGCGTTTAACCTCCATGCGAAACCGGTACGAAGACAACTTCATCTCCATCTTTAAGCTCAGTGTCTAAACCGTTTAAGACTCCAACATCTTTTTGATTGATCAAAGTTAACACTGTTTCCTTAAAACCTTCATCGTTTAGAACTGCATTTTTAAACCTGGTTTTCCGCTTAACTATCATTCTCAAAAGGTCTCTCAACGTATAGTTTTCCGGGACGTCTACTGTTGTTTCTCCAGATCCATATAGTCTCGCTAGAAAACCCAGGAATCTAACTCTAACCTTCATACATCTACACCTTAAACTGGAGAATTCATAGGGGTCTGAGGAGATACAGCTCATCATTCAAAGCTGTCTGTGCAGGTCAGTTTCTTCATCCCCGAATTATAGACCTAAACTGCTAGATTTAAACATTCACCTGCCGTATACTTCGAAGATCTTCTCTAAGAGCTTCTCAGCTATGGATATTTGCTCTCCAACCAATCGGATGAACATCTCCCTTGGAAATGTACGTGCATTATCTATAATGCTTCTTATAGATTTCTCCATGGAGGCTAAAGTGGCGATCAAACCGTCATGCGCCTCGGCATTTCCATCGACAACGGCCACTATAGCATTGTAGACCGATGTTGGATCTCCGAGAGCGTATAGTACAGCCGTCTGGGCCTTTCTAACGGCTGTTGAGCCCAAGCTTACGTATACTTCTTCACCGGTGAGAAGTTTTAGACACTCGTAGTCTACTTTAGCCTCTCTAAGATACCTTAGAGACCAGTTTAATCTGTACTCGTCTATGAAGAGCGGGTTGACGGTTATATTCAAAAGCTCACCTAGCTCTGCTGACGGATATTATTTGAATTTCACTAACACCTTGGGTTGCTCTAATAGCTTCTTCAACCTTGCTCATAACGCCTTCTTCATCAGGCATCGAAACCAACAGTAGGAGGGCGTTTAAACCGAAGGCTATAGGCTCTTCGCCAACCCCCTCGATTTTAGAGTTTTCAGGTAGATGTTCAGATATGTTTTTTGCAAGCTCTTTTAAATCTAAATCTACGCTTTCAGGGAAAATTCTCAGCTTGACTAAAACTCTAGCCATACGACCACCACTCTATGGACCCGTAAAACCACACAGTGGACACTTATAAGGTTTAGCTAAAACTCTACACTTCTCACAACGCCATATTATGATCCTTCCGCAGCTTGGACACGGAAATTTTACGGCTAAGTCTCCGGGCTTTATAGGCTTATTACACCAGAAGCATCTAGGTGTGTCTGATTCGGCCATGGATCCACCTTCCAGCTGTTAAACAACCAAACACCGTCGTAAATATAAATGTATCTTGTATAGAGCCTTAAACTGACGACGCTGGAGTATGACGGTTAAATTTAGTCAAGTTTATCTTAAGTTTCACGTCAATTTAAACAGGTGTTGTCTATGCGTGTAGTCGGTGGACCGAGCTCCATTAAACTTGCGGAGAACATATCTCTAGAGCTTAAAGCACCTCTGATCAAAGCCCAATTTAAACGCTTTCCAGACGGTGAGTTCTACTTCAGACTATTGGAAGATGTGGAAGGCGAGGACATTTTACTCGTCCAAAGCCTACCTCCGCCTCAAGACCAGCACATAGTCGAGCTCATATATATGCTTGAAACTTGCAGAGAACTCGAAGCCAGAAGCATCATCGTCTACGCACCATACCTAGCCTACAGCCGTCAAGACCAGCGGTATCTACCTGGTGAAGCCGTAAGCTCTAAAATACTCGCAGAGACTATTCAAAGGGCTGGGGCTTCAGAGCTCTACACAGTCGATATACATAATTTAAAAGTCTTAAACTACTACTGTATACCTGCTTACAACTTAACAGCCGCGGAAGAGATAATAAGATACTTCCTATCGAAGGGTGTTGAAAAGCCTTTAGTCATCGCACCAGACGATGAGGAGGACGCGCTCAAAAGAGCAGAGGCTGCTGCCAAAATAGCCGGGACAGACTACGATTGGCTTGAGAAGAAGAGGGACAGATACACCGGTGAAATAGCGACGGCTGAAAAAGCCTTAAACGTCTCAGGGAGAGACGTGGTGATAATAGATGACATCATAAGCACAGGTGGAACAGCTGCCAACGCCGCTAAAATACTCAAAAAGCAAGGTGCTAGAAGAGTATACGTGGGTGTAACACATGCACTACTAGCTGAAAACGCATTGGAACGCTTAAAAGAGGCGGGGATCGAAGAGGTCGTAGGAACAGACTCAGTACCTGGACCAGTATCGAAAATAACGACGGCGCCTATAATCGCTAGGAGGCTTAAATCGAGGTAAACAAGCGCTTTTGAAAAAAACGGCCACTTTTCTCCCATCATCCCTTACTTTTAAAGCTGAGAATAACCCATCTCTACAAATTACCTACAATAGACCTCCATTTAAACGTCAACATCGCAAATCTTATAACTTCGTTTAAAGCTTAAACAATAGATAGTATAGCCCTTAGTCTTATCCAAGGGCCGGTCGTCCAGTTGGTTAGGATACCCGCCTGACGCGCGGGTGGTCGCAGGTTCAAGTCCTGCCCGGCCCACTAAATTTTTACGCTCTTTAATAAGATTTTTGTGGCTGCTCCTTATGTTCTTTTATGGATGTTCTTGGTCTTCTTTCGAGTGGGTTTGCTTGTTCAAGGCTTTTTAGGGCTGTTAGGTGGCGTGGTGGCGTTTACTGCCCTAAGTGTGGTTCTAGAAGTATTAAGGGTCATGGGGGATATAGGTGTGGTCTTAAACGCTATTTCTGTAAGTCTTGTAGGAGGACGTTTAACGATAAGACAGGCACCATATTCCACTATTCTAGGCTAAGCCTTAGAGAATGGTTCATGCTTATGCTTCTCTTCCTGGGGCTCCATAATTCAGGCCTAGGGTTAAGCTGGCTTCTAGATAGAAGCCCCATGACGGTATTCAGGGCTTTAAGGAAGCTTATGTTGAAGCTTAAGGATGGGAGGGTTGAGTTTAGAGGGGCTGTAGAGGTCGATGAATTATACGTTAATGCCGGCTTGAAGGGTAGGAATAATAGTATACGCATTAAGCATCTTGGTAGAGAGCCTAGGCGTAGAGCTTTTAGGAGGCGTGGAAGAGGTTCATGGATTTATGATAAGCCAGCAGTATTCATCCTCGTTGGTAGAGGAGGAGGTGAAGACTATGTTCCATCAAGTAGCGTTGAGGCTGAAGCAGCCATCAAGATTGTAGGTAGACGTATCCGGAAGGACTCAACAATATACACGGATAACTTTAAATCATACTTAGGCTTAAGCGGATTAGGCTATATGCATGAATACGTAAACCATTCAGAAGGAGAATGCCACATAAACAACTGCGAGAATAGAGCATCGATTCTTAGACCATGGCTATCCATCCATAGAGGAATATGCAAAGATAACCTGAAACCATATCTAGCAGCATTTAAGACATGCAGAAGATCAAGAAACGCAAACCCAATACAAGCAACAATAGAAATCATAAAAACAATTTATATAATAACAGCCACAACATTTTTAGTAAAGAGCGAAATATAAATATTAGTTTTCTGATACGCTAAAATGAGCGCTATGAGAAAGGAAGTCAGATACAAGGATATGGGAGACACAATTTTACTAAAGGTCTTTGGCTACTCTCCGAAGCTTAGGATACTGGACATATTCTTAACATGCCCCTACTTCGACTTCGCAAAAGAGGAATTGGTAGAAGAGCTTGGAATGAGCAAGCAAACCCTCTACAAGAACTTCAAGGATTTGGAAGAGCTGGGAGTGGTCAAGCCAACGAGGAAAATAGGGAGAGCTACTCTATACAGAATAAATAGGGAGCACCCATTAGTTAAGAAATTGGATGAAATGATAAACGAGATATCGTTACAAATAGCTGAGAAAGAGGCGGAGAAGCAAGCACAAGCTGTTCCTGTAAGTAAGAAGTAAATGGATGATTTGAGTTTTCTCTCTCACTCTCATTTCCGCTAATCTTCATTTAATGTAAAAAAAAAAGTTAACGATAGTGCCAAAAATTTAAACTCTAAATTCTAAATATATTAGCGAGAGGAAAGAGAGTAGTTGCATTGGAGAAATAGTACTTTTTCATGAAGACTCAGGATGTCGAGTCGAGCTACTTTCCCTCAAAATGAGAAGGGAAAAGCGTTGGAAGCTCAAGCTAGTTACATTCTTAATAGTTTTCACTTATCTTCTCTATCTAGTCTTTACGTTCACCTATGAATCTCTTTTATTCCAATATGAAGTCTCATGCAGAACTTGGTTTAAGCCTTGTAAAGAATATGCTGCTCAACCTCTAGAAGTGAATAAGGTAATGGGTTTGCTTGAGATAAGAGGCATTCTTTCAATTTTAGCTCTAATCGCATGGATTGGAGTTAGCAGGTATGTAGGATTGGTATGAGAAAAATTCCCATCAAAATGCTGTTGAAGTATAGCGGTTTGGGTTTGCTGTTAGCCGTAATTATTTACTCTTCTCAAAAGGGATTTTGACATTCCTTCGATCAGCTTATAGGTAAACTCGTTGACCTCGACCCAGCTCAAATAGTTAAGCCACCTAAGGGCTTAGAGGTCGGATATGTGCCAATTGCTACCCGCCAAGAATTAAGCGGGAGGAAACCCAAGGAAGGCAAGAAATGAAAAGAAATTAAGGATAATGCCTGCCCTCTGCGCAGAAAGATTGAGGGTAAATATAATACCGACGGTTAAAGGTGGAAATTTAAGTAATCCATGTTTTCCATAAAACCTTTCCCGCAAGGTTAACCTTAATATCACAGTTTTGGACTAGCTAACTTAGACTTGAACAGTCATTTGTACATACTCGGAAGGCTTAGACGATATTTTGAAAGCATCAGCCAAGAAGAGTGCTCTTCGAGGCCTAACTATGTTGCTATCGCTAGAGTTAAGCGCGACTCTATCGAGCTTGTTGCTGATAAGCTTAAGGAAAACTGTGACGGCTTGAAGGTTTTAGAGAGCACTGTATTTAAGTGTCTTAAAGGTAGAGGTCTTCTCACTTTTCTCATGAAAAGTGGTAGGATTGTTATCGAAGCTCCAAATGAAGATGAAGCTTTACATATTCTTGAAGAAATATTCGAATGAGCCGCATCGAGCACCGGTTGGGTCTATATGTAGCTGCCTCGTGTGGCAGATTATACGCGTAGGGGATGCGCAACGTCTTAGATGTGTGTTCACTTCGTGAACTACCATTCGGTCTGATGCTTGAATCATGAAAGACCAGTCCTTATCGGCGGCGTGCGGGATAGGGTTTATCGGTGGGAGGGTTGAACGGCTATAGGTAGCTCACATTACACCTATCCTCCGGCTACAGGAGGGAGGATCGATAGGACATCTCCATCTTGAAGTTTTGTTTCAAACCCTTTATCAAGGGAAACATTTCTTCCATTCAGTAGAAAGTTGAGAGATAGCCCTTCAAATTCGCCAACACCATACAAGTAATCTCTAAACCTTCCACCATACTTAGCGGAGAGCGTTTCCAAGAGCTTTCCAACAGACGTATCTTCTTCCAATTCAACCAATTCCTCACGTTTTCCCGTAAGCTCCCTTAGAAGAGCGAAATACCTGATTTTAACCTTCATGTTCTCAATTTTAGAAGAGGGGAAAGTCTTATTTTAATCTGACGCTGCAAGTAGGGCAGTCACTTCTCTTAGATAACTGGATCGTGTCGAAGCTCATTCTCCTGAAATCTAGGAAAAGCATTCTCCCAACTAAAGGTTCTCCAATCCCCGTTAACAGTTTAACCGTTTCCACAACTTCAAGAGATGCCAGTGTTGCTGGAACAGCTCCAATTATCGGAATGGCTTCAGCTTGTGTAACCGGGATTTTATGGAAGACGCATTTAAGACATGGGCCTTTCTCAGGTATGATGGTCGTTATTTGACCGTAAAATTCCGATACGGCTGCATGTACGAGGGAGATGTCCTTCAGAACACAGTAGTCGTTTACGAGGAAACGGGTTTTCCAATTGTCTAGACAGTCTAAGACAACATCTACACTGCCTATAACGTCCTCTATATTATCCTCGGATAGTTCAACCGGAGCCGCTTCAACTTCAACTTCAGGGTTGAGCGCTTCAAGCTTAGCTTTTGCAACCTCCACTTTAAGCCTTCCTAAATCCGATTGATAGCCGAGAATCTGCCTGTTTAAATTGCTGAGTTCAAACCTCTCCCTATCTATGAGGATAACCTTGCCAACTCCAGCAGCCACGAGGTACGTGGCTGCGGCACAGCCCAACCCTCCAACTCCGACGACGGCCACCTTAGAATTCTTAAGCCTCCTCTGACCTTCTACTCCGAAACCAGGTATGCGGATCTGCCTATCGTAGCGTTCAAGTTCAGAAGACGATAGAGACATCGATTAAACATAGACCGTTTTACTCATAAATCTTCCCCTTGGTTAGAAAAACACTTATAATAAACCATTCGTATAGACAGTTTGAGTTTGAAGGTTAGGGTTAAAACATACGGGTTTATAGCTCAAAAACTCGGCAGTAGGTTAGAGCTGGAGCTTGGAGAAGAGGCGACCGTAAAAGACCTTATAAGTAAACTATCTGAAAAGCTTAAAGGGTTCGATTTAACGCAGGAGGTCGTCCTCGTAAACGGTAAAGCCGCGAGGCAAGACTACATCCTCAGCGATGGAGATGAAGTAACGATAATGCCTGCGGTAGTCGGCGGCTAAACTACATTACACTTAGAAGCGAGGTATTGCTTAACCTTCTCTTTTAACCTGCAAAAGCCGCAAACCTCAGTTATAGTCATGTATCCGCAGTATTTACATGGCGCTAGAGCCTCCCTCTTAGCCACCAATCCAAGCTTCTCCTTCCTCCTCAAGAAGCCTTTGTAGAAGCCCATAATTGAAGATGGCATCTCTTCCTCTATTTCCTGTATAATCTTTTTGAAGAATACGTATTTTCCACCTCTAAGAGGACATGGATCTTTAACGTGGGGAATGTTCAGAATGTCGCAGTAGAGTTTGGTCTCCTGTTCAAAGGTTAAGCAGAGGGGTTTAGCCCTCTTTCTAAGGGAGCCCTTTTCCTCCAACACCGGCCACTGTCTTTCTAAAAATTCGCTCCAGAACATTAGGGAGGATAGAAGGTTTGACGCTTCGTCATCTAACGTATGACCTGTGACAACCACGTCGAAATCCTTCGCTTCTCTGTTTAAAATATACCTTTTCACCATCCCGCAGACGGCACATACCTCCTTATTCACAATTTTCGCCGCTACTTTTACGTCAACTTCAACCTCCTTTTTAAAGTCTAGAATCGAAACGGGGAGGTTTTCCTCTTCAGCAAACTTCTCAACAGTTTCTCGACATCTTTCAGAGTAGTTTTCTTCTTCTATTCGACAGTTGATGTGAAAGAGATGTATGTTATACCCCAGCTCCTTCAAAGACTTAGCTAAGGCCATGCTATCCTTCCCCCCGGATACGGCGACTACAACCCTATCGCTTTTAGAAAACATTTTAAACTTCTCAATGGTCTTTTGAACCCTCTTCTCAAAGAATAATTGGAAGCAGTCTATGCAAAGCCTCAAATTATAACTCTGCAGGTATACGCCGCTTTTCACACAACCACACATCTTACATCTGACTTTCCTAAAACCCTCCAAGTCTCCTCCCCCAAGTTTGAATTTTAACCTCTTCTAAAGTGGCTCTAAAATGCCACAATTATTTAGAAAGACTATCTTTCAGTTTTTCAATAGGAAAAACAGGTATTTCAATTTTCATCGCATCCTTTGATGATCATTCAATTGAGGTCGAATCTGTAGAAGGACGCTTACTAAAGTAGTGAAGGATGGGTTATATTTGGTAATTCCAGATACCGGTTGCACGTAGAGCGGTTTGAAGAGCGCTTTCACCTGGATGAGGCCTATTGCAAAAATTTATAACATAGTAATAAATCTCTATTTAATAGGATATTATGGGTTTAAAACCTCCATGTGAGTCATCCGTCAAGTTTATTATCCCAGCTGTAAGGCTCCTCATAGCTAAGAAGCTTATAGAGAAGTATGGGTTTACGCAAACTTCAGCCGCTAAAGCTTTAGGTACTACGCAGGCGGCTATAAGCCATTACATGCGGTCTAAACGCGGATGGAAACTCTCTGAGAAACTGATGGATATAGGCGATGTTAGAGATATTATAGAGGAAGCCGCAGGAGAAATCGCAACATCTAAAAGCCCAGAGGTAGATGCGTTAAATATATGCGAGATCTGCAAGACTATTCGGAAGCACATAGATGAGCTGAGAAGCCTATAGGAATCTAAATGATCGTGGGGGAGGATGCTTACATTGGACAATTTTAACATAAGGCACTTAATATCCGTCTTAATCCTCCAATTCTATAATTCATCAGCCGGAGCCTTTGAAACCCTCTAGAGCAGGGGTTGGGTTTGCTCAGTAAATAAAAGCACAGATTTATTAAGCGCTTGGAGGGCCTTCTTAATAAGAGTATAAGTTGAAAGCATGGACCACGTATTCGTAAGGGCTAAGTTTAGAGGGAGAGGCGTGCTAGAGGTTGATAAGATGCTAGTGGATAATGGAGCCTCCTTCACAGTAATGCCTCTTGATGTAGCTGAGAAATACTTTATTGAAAGGACTGCTAAAGCTTTATCCGAGGCATGTAAGGTTTTAAAGACGACTTTTGGGAGTGGGTTGAGAGGTTCGAGAAAGTGAACACTAAGCCTTCTAAAGCGCTACGAGGTTGATGAATCCTAAGAGCTACGTATTCAACGAAGATCACATAGCTTAGAGTCCTAACCCTCCTCCAGGTGTCCTTTTCTAAAACTGTATGATGGGGCTTTGATGCTATGGTTCAAGCCTTTTTGAGAAGATTCTGAGGAGGCTGTTGATAGCTTTATTATATGGTTGGGTTTAGAAGGAATAAGGATGGAGATTCTAGGAAAGACTTAAACATAGAGTGTTGAAGAATACGTTATTAGGGGAGTTTATGGTTCATAACCAAGAGTTTATCGAGAAAGTCAGAGACGTCGTTAGAGGATTTAGAGACGTTAAACTGGCTTACCTATATGGTAGTTACGCTTGGGGTAGTCCAGGACCTACAAGCGACATCGATATAGCAGTGGTGGTTTCGAATAGGGCGGTAATTCCAACGTTAGCCGCGGAGATAGCTAAAGCCCTAGGTGTCCCCGAGGATAAGGTTTCGATAGTGGATGTAGATCTGCTTGATGAGGCTTTGAGGCTTAAGATAATTGCACATGGTATTAAGCTTGTAGACAGAGGATTTGATGTAAATGTTCTTCTTCCGAGAGCGTTTGAGCTCGTTGAGGTATTTGAAGATGAGAGGTTTTCTTCAATCTCATGGCTACGCGGCAACCCGGTGGATTTAGAGGTGGTAAGGAATATAGCGGCTGCTATCTTGGAGGATTCTAGGGATTTGAAGGAGTTGCTAGATATAGGCTTTGAAAGGGTTGTAGGTGATAAGCATGTTAGGAAATCGTTTGAGAGGACTTTTTATACTTTGATAGAGTCTATGATTGATATGCTTAGGCATGTAGTAGCTGGGTTGAGCCTCGGCGTAGCATCCTACTACAGAGACTATATCGATATATGTTTGAGGAATAACGTCATAAGTATGAATGTAGCCGAAAGAGTTTTAAGGCTTATACCAGTCAGACATGCATTGGCTCATAGGTATAGAAGATTAAACTATGAGGAGCTGTGGAAAGAGGCTGAAGAAGCCTACAATACCGCAAAAATACTGGTGACAGAAGTCAGAGAATACCTTAAGATGGAGTTAAAGATAGAGCTTTAACACGCTGTTTAAGAAAACCCAAGCAATACCATCAACTATTAAAAATTGAAGTAGTCTGGTAGATGAATTGGGAAGATTTTACTTTACACTGCTTTTCGCTAACTTGAATCTAACGGAGCCGCGGCGAGCAAAGCCCACTGTTCAATCCACCCGTCGCCCTGATAGTCAATAGTCCTCTGCGGCTCTATCACTATCCATTTTCCCTCTTTAAGACCTAGGTTTGTTAGATCTGAAAAGTAATGGTAGGGGAACCCCGTTAACTCTTCCAAACACACTAGAACCATAGCATGGTATTCGCCGTTTTCATTGGTGAAAAAACCTATGGCTGAATCTATACCTTCAGCCTCAAAAAGAGCCGCTACTAGGATGGAGAAGTCATCGCAATCCCCAGACCCATATGTTAAAGTTTCAACGGGAGCTAGAAAAATATCATTAACATCGTTCTCATAGTGAAAATACTGGTTGACGAAGGCCAACGTCTTCTTAATTTTCTCAGTAGGCGTGTCGTAAGTTTTGACGTCTATTAAAGCAACAACCTGGTCTATCTTCCTCTTAGCTGTATCGTAGCTATGCTCTCCAACAGTTTCATAGTAGCTCTTTTCTAAATCAGGCCAGTATGGGAGACCCAAGTCGTGCAAGGCCAATTTAGCGGCGAAATCGGCTTTCATCTGCCAGTAGCTTTCCGTATAAGTCGAAGGCCAATGTTTAACGCCTATAAAGCCCAATTCCTGCCTCAAGTAGTCGTAGTAGGATTCTAGGCTGTTACCTATCTTTAGAGCCTTCTCCACTTTGAAATCTCTTTGAAGGCTGTTATAGGATTTCGTGAGAGAGTTGAAACTGCTCTGTAGATTTTGATAATTTACCTGCAGCGTAACATATCTTCCATTTAAATCTTCATATTTTGAGTATAATGCAACGTAATTTCTACTTAAATTCTCATATTGAGTTAAAAGCTCAAAGTAACGTGCATATAAAATGTTAAAAGAACTATTCAATTTGTTGTAATTGGTTTGAAGCGTATCTACCTGTTTTTCCAAAAAATTCTTTTCATAGTTAAGAGCGGTTATTTGATTTTGCAGATTTACATATGTTAAAACGTTTAAAACAACAAGTATAACAACTAAGACGGAAAGCCCTATCAACCTACCCTTCTCCACAGCTTTCTTTTGCAAATCTACCATTTTACCACAAATACTACTAACGTGTAGATAATTTATAAGGTTTCACAAGTCTAGAGACTACAAGCAGAGCCTTTAAATCATATGGAGGAGATATCGATCATACCAATCGTCCATGTTTAGAACGTTTTTAAACGATGGTGGAAGAGAAGACGAATGGTCCTTCCAGCAAAACAGACGCCCTGCGAAAGGCTGGTGGAACCCTCATCTATAAGACTCCAAAAGAAGAGGGAATAGCATATGGAGAATACAACGAAGAGTTTAAACATGCACAGCTACTATAAACCATTTAAAAAACCAAGGGAGGATAGCCGACGACTTTAAATCATATTCCGAAGACTAAACAGAACGGTTTACTGTTAGAAGTGATCATAGCTGGGTATTTTTATTTTAGCCGATTTCTATTACGCTTGGAGAAACCTTTATAAGCCGTTTTTTAGAATGAAAACTAATAACGGTGTTATTGAGAGGCGGTAAACAATGTCGCTCTCTGAGCTTCAGAAGAAGGTTCTTCAGTTGAAGGAGAGGGAGAAGGCTTTGATTTTAGCTCATAATTATCAGCGTCCGGAGGTTCAGGAGGTGGCGGATTTTGTTGGAGATTCTCTACAGCTTTGCCTTACGGCGGCTAAGGTTGAAGATGTTAAGTATATAGTTTTCTGCGGTGTTGATTTTATGGCTGAAACGGCGTCTATTTTAAACCCGGATAAGTTGGTTATAATACCTGATGTTGAGGCTAAATGTCCTATGGCTGCTCAGCTTCCGGCAGAGCTGGTGGTGGAGGCTAGAAGGAGTTATCCGGATGCAGAGGTCATGCTTTATGTTAACACGTTGGCTGAGGCTAAAGCTGAGGCAGATGTCATATGTACATCTTCGAACGCTTCAAATATAGCGGGTAAACTCAGCTCCACTAGAATCCTATTCGGACCTGACCGTAATTTAGCACTGTATACGGCTAAACACTGCCCTGGTAAAGAGATAATTCCAATACCTGAAGACGGCTATTGTATTGTACATAAAATGTTCCGGGTAGAAGATATTCTCAATATTAAGAGAGAATATCCAGACGCCGAACTACTGGCGCATCCAGAATGCGACCCAGAGGTTCAAGATTTAGCAGACTTCGTCGGCAGTACAGAGCAGATGTGTAAGAGGTGTCTCGAATCGGCTTCGAAGAAGTTTATAATTGCGACTGAAATCGGCTTGGTAGACCGCTTGAAAAGAGAACTACCAGGTAAGGAGTATATCCCTGCAGTCAAAAACGCCGTATGCCACAACATGAAACTTCACACACTTGAAAAAGTCTACCACGTCCTTGAGAAGAAGAAGCCCATCGTCAGAGTCCCAGATCCCATCGCTGAGAAATCGAGGATTGCAATAGAAAGAATGCTGAAACTTTCAAAGTGATCTATTCCCACATTAACGAATATGTATAATTTCCATAGCCGCTAGTCTATCACATCGGCGATTTGCGTTTTACCTACTCGATGTTTCAGTTGTAAATGGTTCTCATCCTTCTAGAAAGATTAGGACCACGTTTAAAACTTCTATTCAACCCATGTATGTATTATCCTATTACCCATTTAACACTTTTCTCAGTATACTCCTTCTTCCAGATTGGGACTTCACGTTTTATCCTATCGACTAGTTCAGTTAGAGCTTTATACGCTTCATCCCGATGCTTAGATGCAACTAGGACATACATTATGTCTTCTCCGGCTAGAACGTCTCCAAGCCTATGCTCAGCAACGACATCTATCAGCCCGTATTTCTTCTTAACGTCTTCCACGACCTCCTCCAGAACCTTATGGGCTAAAGTCTCATGCGCCTCGTAACAGAGCTTCAACACCTTCCCATCGTCGCTGACAGCTCGGACAACCCCTATGAATATGGCTACGGCTCCCACTTCATCCGAAGACCCTTTTAAATACTCTACTAGAGATGGAAGTGGGTCTAGCTTACGGTCTACTTTAACCTTCAATTTAACCACCTGAGGGGGCTGGCATGAAATCCACCACATCGTTTTCACGTAATTTAAGTTCCTGGATGCTCGACTGGTGGATAATAGTGTTATTGACGGCTACTATTAAACCGCGTCTTAAAGTTCCATCTTCTAAAAATATCCTATCAGCTTTCCCACCAAGTACCGCTTTAAGACTGTTTTTAAGCGCGTTGAACGATTGGTCGTTTAAATGCACGGTAACCTCTCCAACACCAATATCTTCTCTTAAACTAGCGTAAAACCTCACTTTAACCTGAACCATCAACCTTCAGTTAAAGGCTAGTAGTAACCTAAATATATAGTCTCCCCTAGATTAAAATAAGCTTAAATTTATGAGTAATTAAATTAACAGCGACCAATATGAGCAATCTTCAAGAAGATTTGAAAAGACTCTGTGGTATTGCTTTAGAGCTTGGAGCTGAAGAGGCTAGAATCATTAAAGCTGAGGATGTTGTGGTGGCAGACTGGGTCCGTCTCAAATGCCAGTATGGCTGCGATGGATATGGTAAAAGCCTCACATGTCCACCATACTCTCCAACACCTGATCAAACGAGGAAAATACTTTCATGCTATAAGTACGCGATCCTAGTGCGTTTTCCACCGGATTCAGAAATTCACAGAGCTATGGCTAAACTCGAAAGGGAGGCCTTCCTATCAGGATACTACTCGGCCTTCGCCATGGTTGCAGGTCCATGTCCGTTATGCGATGAGTGTAGCTTAGACTATTGCCGTAACCCTGAGTTGGCTAGACCATCTATGGAGGCCTGTGGGATAGACGTCTACTCAACCGCTAGAAGAGCCGGCTTCAATATCCACGTGCTTCGCAACCGCGATGAAAAACCCACCTACTACGCCCTACTCCTACTAATATAACATCCGGACAGACATTGCACGTTTAAACCTTTAGGCTATTTTTAGACGGCGTTTAACATTACTTCGATCTTCATCGTAGACGTTTAAACAATTAACCTTATAGATAGAGACAGATCAAATGTAGATTGGGGATGTGTCTTTGCGGATACCTGAAAGTGTAAGACCCGTCTATTTGGATCCAAGTCAACCAATTGATAAGAGAGTTGAAGACCTCCTCAGCAGGATGACAGTTGAAGAAAAAATTGGACAGTTATGCCAGTATAGCGGTTTTACGGGCGAATATGAGAAGATGATCATTGAAGGAAGGATTGGGTCTCTTCTAAACGTTTTCGGGGCTGAAGAAACCAATAGAATTCAGAAGATAGCTGTTGAGGAGACGAGGCTCGGCATACCTTTGATGTTCGGTTTAGATGTCTTACACGGTTATAAAACGATATTCCCAATACCTTTAGGATTGGCGAGCACGTGGGATCCAGACGCCGTCAAGAAAGCGGCTTCAATATCAGCTGCCGAAGCTGCTGCTGGAGGGATTCATTGGACCTTCGCACCCATGGTTGATATTGCGAGAGACCCAAGGTGGGGTAGGATAGCTGAAGGAGCCGGTGAAGACCCACACCTGGGATCCGTCATGGCTAAAGCCCTCGTAGAGGGTTTTCAGGGAAGAGATTTTTCAGGTTTAAATAATATAGTTGCATGTCCGAAGCATTACGTGGCTTATGGTGGTGCTGAAGGAGGGAGAGACTACAATACTGTAGACGTATCTGAGCGGACGCTTAGAGAGGTATACCTGCCTCCTTTCAAAGCGGCTGTTAAAGCTGGCGCTGGAACGATAATGAGCGCGTTTAACGATTTAAACGGAATACCTGCTTCAGCCAACCCATTTACACTTAGAACGATCCTCCGCGGCGAGTGGGGCTTTGAAGGGTTTGTCGTAAGCGATTGGAATGCTATAGGCGAGCTCATAAACCATGGAGTGGCCGGAGACGTATTTGAAGCTGCGGAGAAGGCTTTGAAGGCCGGTGTAGATATGGATATGCAGGGAGATGTCTACCGTAGAGCTCTCCTCCAGCTAGTTAAAGACGGCAGGGTGTCTGAAGATATGATAAATGAAGCAGTTGGACGTATACTTAAAATCAAATTTAGACTCGGTCTATTCGAACACCCGTATGTTGACGTAGAACGCGCAAAGCGCGTAGTAAAGTGTAGAGAGCATGTTGAAGCCGCTCTTGAAACAGCTAGAAAATCCATTGTCTTACTGAAGAACGATGGAGCTGTTCTACCGCTAAGTAGAAGTATAGAGTCTATCGCAGTCGTAGGTCCTTTAGCCGATGATAAAGAGGCGCCACTAGGACCATGGTCTTGCTTAGGCGACCCGAGGGACGTTGTTACGGTACTCGAAGGGATTAAAAGTAGGGTTTCATCTGAAACCAGAATCCTATATGCTAAGGGCTGTGACGTAGACGGCGCATCTACCGAAGGCTTTAAAGAAGCCGTCGAAGCGGCTAAGAAGTGTAAAGTGGCGATCGTAGTCGTCGGTGAGAGTAGAGATATGAGCGGTGAAGCGGCCTGTAGAGCCTTTCTAAACCTCCCCGGGGTTCAAGAGGAGCTTGTTAAAGCAGTATACGAGACAGGAGTCCCAACAGTTGAGGTTTTGATGAACGGTAGACCCTTATCGATACCGTGGTCTGCTGAACACATACCCGCCATTGTGGAGGCATGGTTCCCAGGTATTCAAGCAGGCTACGCTATAGCAGATGTACTCTTCGGAAACTATAACCCCGGTGGTAAGCTTCCGGTGACGTTTCCACGAACCGTTGGGCAAGTACCCATATACTACAACCATAAGAACACTGGAAGGCCTCCATCCTCAGATAGATGGACGTCGAAGTACTTAGATATCCCATACACACCGCTTTTCCCATTTGGACACGGCTTAAGCTATACAAAGTTCGAATACAGCGAATTGGATATTTCACCAAGAGAAGTGACGTCTAAGGATGCTGTTAAAATCAAACTTAAGGTGAAGAATGTCGGTCACCGTGAAGGTGATGAAGTTGTACAACTGTATATAAGCGATCCTGTTGCAAGCGTAACTAGACCAGTTAAAGAACTTAAAGGGTTTAAACGCATCACGTTAAAACCCGGCGAAGAAAGAACCGCAGAATTCACGTTAACACTGGAGATGCTGTCGTTTCTAAACCATGAGATGAAGCGCGTCGTAGAACCGGGACTGTTCAAAGTCATGGTTGGCTCCTCTTCAGAAGACATACGGCTAACTGGAACATTTACCGTTAAGAACTCAGTAGAGTTTCCTTGGAAGTGAGGAAAGCGTAGATTGATGGTGTAGTGCGGCTGGCGGGATTTGAACCCGCGATCTGGGGCTTGGGGGGCCCCAATCCTAACCAGACTAGACCACAGCCGCAACCTCTACTAAGTTTAGAATAGAAGGAGAGGTTTATTAATTTTTAACTCTTAAGCTTAAGGCGTTCCTCTAGTCTTTTAACGATCAGTTAATCAAAGTGTCAGACGTATAAGGGGGAAGTTGTCTTTCTGACGTAAAATTTTAAAGCCATGTCTCAGGTAGAAGGCTAATGGACCAGACGGGTTGTTTTCAGAGTCTGTCCGCGCGAAGGTTTCCACGGCTTTAAAGCCTCTCTTGCTGATTTCTTTTAAGAGCTCTTCAAGCATGACTGTTCCACGTCCTTTCCTCCGCTGGTCTTTCTCCGTTATGTAGAGACATGCGATGAATACGGCGTCTTCACTTGGAGGACCTGAAACATAGCTATTTACACGTGGAAAATACTTTGCTGGTGCATACTGCATAAAACCTATCGCAACACCATTAAGACAGGCTATTTTAACGCAGTTTCCAAAAGCCTTCTCTACGACGCTGAGCCATCTTAGCTTCTCTTTTTCCACATGATTTTTAGACGCCTCATGTTGTAATTCGCCGTTCGTCTGCCAGTAGAGGCAGAACCTGCACGACGCAGGAACAGCTGGAAAGTTATGAATACTGATATTTTCAAAACTTAACAAGTTCTCACATTCTCATGCTCTATGTATTTATGCTTTACGACTTAAGTTTAAGAACCATTTCTAAGATCTCTCCATAGCCATTTTCCCCACAATCTCCATAGCGTTTTTCAGACTTTTTTCAACCCCTGCTTCCCTATCTTCTAAACGCTTGATCTCGTTTTCCAACATCTTTAACGTATTCTCTCTATATTCGAGAGCTTCTTTAACTATACTTGGACTGGGGCCTCCTATAACCCTCCTAACATCCACGAACTTTTCTGGGTCTAATGCATTCTTAACTTCTTCATCTGTCAATTCTAATGGCTTACCGTAGACTTTCATTGAAACCTCGTTCAGAAGCCTACTGTCTATTTCATCCGGTTTAAGCCTTCTTTTTAGAGCTTCAAGCACCAATGCTCCAACTACCGTATGTGCAGTTCTAAAGGCCAACCCCTTTTTCCTCACCAGGAGGTCTGCAAGCTCTGTTGCTGTTGAAAAGCCTTCGAGTACACTTTTCCTCATAACTTCCCTATTGAATACGGCCTTCTCCAAGGCTCCAGATATTATTTTAAGCATGTATTTAACGGTTTCAATGGAATCCCACAGTCTTGGAGTAACCTCCTGCATATCTCTATTGTAGGTTAGAGGTAGGGCTTTAAGCATGGTTAAAGCCCCCATGAGGTTTCCGTAGATTCTACCGGCTTTAGCTCTAGTTATCTCCATCGTATCCGGGTTCTTCTTCTGAGGCATTATGCTACTAGTTGACGAGTATTCATCTGGAAGCTCTACAAATTTAAACTCCGAACTACTCCATAAGACTAACTCCTCAGCTATACGGCTTAAATTCGTCGCCAATATAGCTATGCTGGATAGTGCTTCAAGAATGAAATCTCTGCTCGCAACAGCATCCATAGAGTTTTCAACGAGCCCATCGAAGCCTAGAAGCTCAGCAGTCCTAAAACGGTTTATTGGAAAACCCGTCGTAGCTAGAGCGCATGCACCGAGGGGTGACCTGTTAACCCTCTTATAGACGTCTAGCAACCTCTCAAAGTCTCTGGTGAGGGCATCAAAGTGGGCCGTGAGGTGGTGGGCTAGGGTAACTGGTTGAGCATGCTGAGTGTGCGTATAGCCCGGCATAATCGTATTCAATTCTTCCAGGCTCCTGGTGTGTAATACTCTCAACAGGTTTAAAAGCTCTTTAAGTATTTCTACAACTTGGCTTCTAACAGTCAACCTTAGACACGTTGCAACCTCATCGTTTCTAGACCTGGCTGTATGCATTCTACCTCCGACGCTTTCACCGAGCTTCTCTATAACTCTAGATTCTATAGCCACGTGGATGTCTTCAAATGGACCCTTTACAAGCTCTTCATAGCCTAGACGCTCGATTTCCTCAAGCGCTTTGAGGATCGCTAAACCCTCTTCAGGTTTAATCACACCCTGTTCAGCAAGCATTATTACGTGGGCTTTATCAACCATTACGTCCGATTTGAATAGCCATCTATCTGCCTCAAGAGAGCTCGTATAGGCATCTACTTCCGGAGGTTTAAGTCCTTTTAACCGTCCTCTTCTTAAGATGTCTTGACTCATCAGAATCTATTCAGCATACTCTGCCGTTTATAAATAATAGCTTCAAGCTCAGTTTAAAAAACATTGGAGAACGTTGGCCTAGCCAAATGTATTTTCCACACTCTTTATATCGAAACTTTTATATTCTTCTTTCTCAAAGAAGAGAGAGGGCTTTTTGGAGTTAAAACCTCCTGCAAGATATGATGGAGAAACGGTGGTTTCAGCGTACAGCGGCGGTCTCGATTCAACGCTCGTAACAATACTTTTAAAAGAAGTCTACGGTTTTAAAGAAGTCATACCAGTGCTTGTAGACGTAGGTCAAGGCGGAGAAGAAATTCAAGTGGCTTTTGAGAGAGCTGAGAAGCTTAACCTAAACCCGATATTCTTCGACGCTAAAGAAGAATTTGTAAAAGAGTACGTTTTCAAGTGTATTAAGGCTAATGGAAGCTACGAGGGATACCCAATAGGCACTTCTATGAGCAGGGTTCTCATAGCTTCAAAATGCATAGAAGTCGCGAAGAAGTACGGCGCCAAGTATATGGCTCACGGATGTACCGGTAAGGGTAACGATCAGTTCAGAATGGAGATAACGGCTAAGTACTTAAACCCTGATATATCGGTAGTGGCGCCTGTTAGAGAGCTTAACCTCACAAGAGCAGTAGAAGAAGAGTATCTTAAGAAGTATGGGATAACGCCTAAGCCTAGGAAGGGGAAGCTCGGCGGCGATATAAACTTATGGAGCCACTCGATAGGGAGTGGACAGGTTGAGGACTTAGAGTCCCAGTATCCTGAAGATTACATATGGACTGTTCCACCCGAGGAGGCCCCAGAAAAGCCTAGAGAAGTCGTTATAGAGTTTAAGGGCGGAGTCCCAGTTAGAGTGGATGACATTAAAGACCCAGTTGAAATAATACTATACCTTAACAGGGTCGGCGGAGAAAACGGCGTTGGACGTATAGATATACTTGAAGATGGAATGATAGGTTTAAAGTCTAGAGAACTTTATGAGGCTCCAGCCGCTACGATACTCCTTAAGACGCACCTAGACTTGGAGCATTTAACTTTGACTAAAGAGGAGCTTAGAACCAAGCGTGAAGTTGATAGGCTTTGGGCTGACATGGTTTACCACGCCATGTGGTATCATCCTCTTAGAAGAGACTTAGATGCTTTCATAGACTCATGTGAGCGATACGTTAACGGCACCGTTTGGGTTAAGCTCTACAAGGGTAACGTAGACATCATCAAACGTGAGTCACCATACTCACTGTTCTCACCGGAGATGAGGAGCCTTAAAAGAGCCGGCTTCGACCAGAGGGATTCAACTGGAGCTGTTAGAATAGCCTCACTTCTATACCAATTGCTCGGTAAACTCGACAGGTAAAATACTCCCATTTATTTTTTAGCAAATTTTAAGTCTCTAATCTTATAGAGACTTGCTTGAATTGATTAAACTGTTCTTTTACGGTGGTGTTGGAGGAGTCATAGGTGGAAATCAAATCCTGCTAGAGGACGGATCTACTAGGATACTCCTCGACTACGGGTTGAACTATTCACTTTGGAGAGACTACTTTGAATACGTGTTTGCAGAGCCTGGGAGCGTGAAGGAGCTTGAAATGGTGGGGCTTATCCCACAGGTGGAGGTTTTAAGAGGTTTAGACGCGTGCTTCATAACGCACCCCCACGGTGACCACTACGGTATGATGACAACTCTACCCGATGAAAACGTCCAAGTATACACTGGTGAAGTTTCACGGCGTATAATAGAGTCTAAGCTTAAGACGCGGCGTAAGAGGAGGTTTGAGAAGATTGAACACTTGGATTTTAAAGCCGTACATTCGGGCTATAGGGTGAACGTAGGCTCTATAACCGTGGAGTTTCAAGCAGTAGACCACAGTATTCCGGGATCCTACTCTCTAATAGTTGAAACGTCCTCCGGCTCGTTGCTGTACATGGGGGATTTTAGAACACACGGGGTTTTTAAACCCAAGGTTGACGTTTTCAAATTGGCTTTAGACCGACAGGTTAAAGCGGTCATCTGCGAAGGCACGAATGTAGGCCAGCTCTGCTCACCATTGTCGGAGAAGGATGTTGAAAACGGCATGGTGAGGATCCTATCTGAATGCAACAGTCTAGCGATAGTTGACATGTCTCCGGGAGATGTAGATAGGTTGAGGACTGTATGTAAAGTCGCCTCTACTTTAAACAGAAACATGGTTGTTACTAAACGCCATAGAGCCGTTCTAGAAGCCCTACAGGGAGTTGAGGGTTTAAATGCTCCAGAAGTCGGCAAGGATGTTTTAGACTATGAGGATGCTGGTGAAGAGCTACGTAAGAGGCCTTCAGAGTACATTCTATGCACTTCATTCTACAATCTTAGAGAAGTTGTAGACCTGTCTCCTCCCCCCGGAAGCATATACGTGTTGAGTTCTTCTGAGCCGTTTGAAGAGGAGACTTTCATAGCCTTCAAAAGACTACAGAACTGGCTCAACCTACTGGGCGCAGAAGCCTACCATATACATTCTTCAGGCCACGCATATCCATGGGAGCTCAGAAGAGGCTTGATGACGCTTAGAGAGCTACCTGGATTAAAACTATTCCCCGTACATACGGAATACCCTGAAGCCTTTAGAAGCATGTTTAACAGGTTTTTCGAAGTTATCGTACCGATCAGAGGGGCTTGCTACGCGATCTAGAGAGAAGCTCTACCAGTTTAGAGACAGTGTTTGAAAGGCTTCCAAATACGACTATGTCCGCGTTTTCAGCAACATCTTTAGATTTAGGGTTGAAGGCTATACTCAGCCCTACGACTTTAAAGAGGCTTATGTTCGACTCATCGTCTCCGACGGCTATGCACTCTTCTCTTCCAACTCCAAACCTACGTATAACGTTATCGAGCACCTTATCTTTCTCACCATGAGCTACTGTAACATCCACTTCACCAGTTAACAACCCGTTTCTAACTATGAGCCTATTCGCTTCTGCAAAATCCAAATCGAGGTCTAACATCGCTTTATCAGCTAAAACCGATAAACCAGCACTTATGACGCCCACTTTACAGCCTGATCTCTTAAACCAGTTGACGGTTTCATAAGCATCTTCAACATACCCTATCTCTGAGGTAAGCTCTTCGATCAGTTTAAACGGCACACCCCTCCACAGCGACACGTCTAAACGGGCCCAAGTCGCATAGTCCACTTCACCTCTGTAGAACATTTCAGCGTACAGCTTGGCTTTACCCCAAGTGCCCAATTTCACGTGTAGAAAACGCCATACACTGTCTACGTTTACCAGAGTCCCATCCAAGTCGAAAACGACGAGCTTGAAACGATCCATACCCGTATATTAACTACCCACCGACAGTTTAAACTTTTCCCAAGAAAAGTTTAAACGTCGAAAACAGTTGCCTACACGCATTTTCTGAACAGCACCATTCCGTTAAATGCAGTCACATATTCGAACCCTGCTCCTATGAGCTTTAAAGCCTCCTCTATAGATGAAGCCATCTTAGCATAGAATCCGCCGTCCTCGTATTGAAAAAACGCCCTCTCCATGTTCATGCAAACCATCGCGCCCCGTATGTTCCATATCCAAACATTTCTTTGACATCTATAATCCCAATCTCATGACACCCCACCGCCTCCCAATACCCAACTACCAGGCATCCCTTATCTTCAGAAGCCTTGGGTCGTTGAAGCCTGCAACAGCACTCAAAGACCCATCTATTATCCATCCCAGCTACTACGGTTGAAATATTCTTCATGGAAACCACTACGGTAGTGATCACCCGGATTTCCGCAGCGGAAATATTTTCTCCGCAGATTTCAGCAGCGGAAATCTCAACGCCTCCACCCCCTCAAATCATCCGTCATGATGCCGCTTTTAAGCTACAACATAAACCGACTCCCAGCCTCAGGCAAAACACACCATAACCACTCTAAAGGAGAAAAATAAAACAGGAATTAAATGCGACGAAAACCCCTTTCTCTAAGCTTTTCCGAGAAAAAAGGTTATATAACTGTTTTCTAGATGAAACTTTCCGGTTTAACATTGACTCCGAAAAAGTTCTTTGTCACAGCAGGTAGAGGTTTAAGTAAAGTATCTAAGCTTAACGCCTTCGACAGGGCTTTAATAGACGCAGGTATTGGAAATTGCAACCTAGTACCAGTAAGCTCTATTCTACCTGGTGGAGCTGAAGAGTGCGGATTATGCGATATCCCAGCTGGGTCTATAGTTTTCGTCGTTATGGCTAAGATGGATGGGTCTGAGGGTGAAACGTTGGGCGCGGGAATAGCATGGGCCTGGGAGGAGAACGGAAGATTCGGCATAGTCGTTGAAGCCCACGATAATATGGATCATGAGAGGCTTAAAACAGCTTTAAACGATAGGCTTAACGAAATGGCCGTCATGAGAGGCATCAAACTTAAAAACGTTAAGTATAGAGTTGAAAGCTTAAACGTTCCCAAGGGGTTTTACGGCTCAGTCGTAGCGGCTTTAGTATTCCTCCCCCAGAACATGACATAGTAGGATTGCATGGCCGTTTATGGATGTATGCGGCTCCCCCCATTATTTCACAAAGACTTCCCCATCGAGCTTTAGGATAAATCTATTAAACTGCTGATTAAGATTTCAATGTTAAGTGGGCGTTGTGTTTAAACGGAGAATCCTACTAGTTATACTTATAGCTTTCTCAACAACAACTTTAATATCGACCCTCATGCTCCTAAGAGACCCGCTTATACTGCACCCCGAGCTCAGAGGCATTAAGAAGCCAACGCTGAACTTAGAGCATATTCCAAAACTCGTACTCGCATTCTACTACCCATGGTACGGTACACCCGAGGGGCCTACGGGATTTTGGAGACACTGGGATGAAGGTGGACATAACCCCGACTTGTTTCTAGATGGTAGGAGAGACTTAGGTGCAACCGACTACCCTATTAATGGACCCTACGATTCTAAAGATGAACATGTTATAGCCTGGCACTTCAAGCTTGCAGAAGAGGCCGGCATAGACGGTTTCATAGTTAGCTGGTGGGGTTTTGAAACGTTTGAAGATGAGGTTTTCCGCATAATGTTGAAGGCCGCCGAGGAAGCTAATACCTCCGTAAAATTGACCGTATACTATGAGATTATCCACGGAGGTAGAGATGAAGCCGTTAAAGATATTGAGCGGATCCTCCGAGATTACGGAAGCCAAGAAGCCTTCCTCAAAGTTCAAGAGCACCCTGTGGTCTTCATATACTCTAGAGCCCTACACCAGTTAAGTTATAGGGATTGGGATTACGTGATCAGAAAAGTACGTTACGATGGGTTTAAAGTCCTACTAATAGCCGATAGTTTCGACGAAGATGCGGCTGAAGTATTCGATGGATTGCACACGTACAACCCAGTTGGAATACTACATGGAGGTGGAAACTTGAAAGACGTATACTTTAACGCTAAGACCGTAGCCGATAAGTATGGTGTCATATTCTCAGCCACAGCATTACCGGGATACGATGATACCCATATAAGACAGCCTGGACTCACATACCCCCGGAGGGGCGGCGACACCTACAGGGAGACTTGGGAGGCCGTTTACGAATCTAACGCGAATTGGGCGCTTATATGCTCATGGAATGAGTGGCATGAAGGCAGTGAAGTAGAGCCGAGTTTAGAGTATGGAGGATTATACTTGAATATTACGGCTGAGAACGCGGGGAGGTTTAAAGGCTCCTCTGATTAGCTTATGTATGTTATACTCTCCCCCTTCATCCTATCTATCGTCTTCTCAAGACTTTTCATCTCGGCTTCAACTTCTGAAATCGCTTCACCTATTTCGCCGAGTATGTCTCTTTTAAGACCTTCCAAGGGTATTTCCACGTTGAAAAGCTTACTTAAAACTTTGAGAACCTCTCCGGCTGACCTAATATCAACAACGTAGCCCGACGTCTCTCCGAGAAGACATATACCAGTCAAATCGTAGAATTCAGCTAAACCCACGATTATCCCAGCCAATCCGACTATCGGGTTACCCCATCCACCCACCCTAACACCTGCATTTTTAAGCTGTTCAAGTGTTTCACGTTTCGTTGAAGCACCTATTACCATTGGAGTCGGGTTTTTTGAAATGCTCTGGTAGCCTCCCAAAGCTATAACCGTGTCAACACCCTTCTCTTTGACGTAGTTTAAAAGCTCGGAGACAATTATATAACCGCCTTCAATACTTTGAGGCTGAGCATCTCCGGTTAAAAGTAGAAGATCTCTACCGTTTTCCTTCGGGCTACCCCAGTAGTATAGTTCAAGCCTCAGAAGCCTAACAATACCATTTTCATCAGACAAAACATGGTATGGGAAGTACGGCGAATAAAACTCTGCGATTTTCTCAGCCTTTAAAACGTTAACCATGTGGATGACGGCTAATTTACCGATGTAGCCTAAGCCTGGAAAACCAGCTATGAGTACGGGGTTTCTAGGCTGTATTTTCCTAAGCTCTCTGATTTCAACCTTTCTCAAGAGGAACCCCTAGCCTTTACCCTGTAAACTTCAAACTTATTGTGGAGAGAAAACTTCGCAGGGTGAGGTACTCTAACTTCTCCCCCACAATAGGGACATGCATCTTGCCTAAGGGTGTAAGCTGAACACTTTACACACTTCCTTAAAAGCCAAACCATTAATGCCCCTCCTTAAATGAAACAGTTCCACCTCTACTCTTCAAAGTCTTCTCAACCGCTTCAAAGGCCTCTCTAAGAGTGCTTGAAGCCTTCTTATAGTTTTCAGCTGAGACTTCTATCACGTATCTGGGAGCACCTATGGAATATGCTTCAACTGAAACTTCTTCATCACTCAGCCTTTCAGCTTTCATTAAAGCCTCCTTAATATCTTCAATCCCATCTGGCCTATTAGTGGTAATTTCAACTACTCCACGGACTTTAACCGGTTTCTGCTTGATTTTCTCAGAAGCAACCTCATAGAAGGCTTTCGCCAAATCCTCCGGAATCCCAATAGCTGTTAGAAGTTTAGGCCCTCTAGCAGAAAGCCTACGGAAGACTTCATATAGGTCTCCGAAATGCACTTCAAGCCTCCTACCGTAGTCGGCGTAGAGCTCCTCGTACGGCTTACCGATTCTATCTGCTACAAGCTTCAGCATACTTCTCCCTTTAACCCTCCTCTTCCAGTAGTATAGCTCATCCTCCTTCTCCCTCTCCGAAACCCTTCTAAGAGACAGGTCTACCTGGTTTTTAGATGGGTTTACTCTGAGAACCCTCAAGACAAGCTTCATATCTTCTTTTATATGTTCTCTTATGTTTCTAACCCAGCTCGAAGATATTTCAGACACGTGTACGAAGCCTCTTTTACCATCATACTCATCCAGTCTAATGTAAGCCCCATACTCCATTATTGTTTCAACCGTGCCTATTACGAGCTCACCCACCTCAGGCCACTCCTCCCCACTCAACCTAAAACCTCCAGAACCTCACAGTTAAACTTGCCTTTACCACCAGTAGGTTCAACTAAAACTTCACCACATATGTGGCATTTTACCAGCATTGCCGGATGGCTGAAGACAACCTGCTCGTCGCCACATGATGGACATTTAACTCTAATGAAGGCGCTTCTAGGCTGTGGAATAAGCTCATTCTTCCTACTCAAGGAATCTTCCCCTCTACGTAGAGGAGTATTCTACTGCTTTTAACTTTTCGGTTTAAACTCTAAGAGGTTAACTATTTCAGACGCTAGTTCCGCTGTAGATGCCGCTATCAGAGATATCCTCGTATCAACTGCCAGTTTGAAGTTTAATTCAGCTCCAAACCCGTCGATTACAACCCCTCCGGCTTCTTTAACAATCAGAATTCCAGCCGAAGCATCTATCGCCCTCAAGACGCTTCTCAAGTCTATGAATGCGTCGAAAACTCCGGAGGCAACCATACATAGGTGTATAGCATTGGAGCCTAAAGACCTTACACTATAAGCCTTCTCTACAATCGGCGATAATAAGGACAGGTATTTGAAGGCTTTACCTTTAGCGCTCACGTCTAACGTTATAACGCTCTCACTTAGGACTTTGATCTTTGAAACAGTTATTCGCCTACCGTTTAGGAAGGCGCCGACACCTCTAGCGGCATAGTAAACGTCTCCTTTAGGGAAATCTATGACACCTCCGGCTACTACGTCGCTCAAGCTATAACCTTCAGCCAATGCTAGCGACGTCGAGTATATGGGGAAACCCCTTGAAGCGTTTGTAGAGCCATCTATAGGGTCTAATACAGCCACTAGGTTTCCCCCTCCGTTGACTTTAACCATCCCGGCTTCTTCAGATATTAGCGTGAATCCTCCGATTCTCTCAGAGAGCGAGTCTACAACCACCTTCTCGGCAAGTTTGTCGACGAGTAGGGGTTTCCCATAGACCGGTTTGAAGACCGCCGGGTTTTTAAGAGATTCGACTATTTTAGACTTCGACTCCTCTAAAACCTCGAGTAGCACTTTAAGGTAATCCATTAGACCGGTCAGCCTCTACGGCTTCTAAGAAGTATGAGTGCGCTTGCAAGGTTTCCGCCAGATTCCTCCAAAGCCTTCCTAGCCTCTTCAACAGATACCCCTGTTTGAGAAGCTAGAAGCATCGCATCTTCCTCGGATATCTCAGGCTTCTCCAAGATTTCCTCGGCCTTCTCAACAGTTCTCTCGGAAACCTTGCCAGTTATTTGAAAGACTTTCTGACCGCCAACCTCCATAACCATCACATTAGGTTCTTCTATGAGAAGCTCCTTCCCAACCATATATATGACGACCTTATCAACGCCGTCGAGAGCCTCCATTTTAACACCCATACGGTTCATAAGCCTCCTAGCTTCCCTAGGACTTATCTTCCTCAAACAGACCTCCAAATAACTTTCACAGCATAAATCCTTAAAACCATTTCTCAAAATCTACTGTAGAGATTTGGGAGAAGATTTAGATTTTTAACCACGACGAACGTTGATTCACTGTAGAAAACCCTAGTAGGATAAAGCCTTCTTTATATAATCTGCATATTCTAGAAAATTCTCATAGGAGAATTCAACGTGAACCAAGTGGTCGCATCCCGGAATATACCCCCCAATCTCCTTCAATATTAGTACCTTTGAATCGACCTCTCTCCTCATCCTTTCACCGCCTAGGGAAAGCTCTCTCTTGTCTAAGTTACCTATTAAAAAGAACCTGTCACCATACTTCTTTTTCACATTTATCGCATTCATCCCGGCGTTTACTTCGAGAGGCCATAAGCCTGTTATCCCCGCTTCAACGATAAGGTCTAAAATAGGGTTGAGGTTTCCATCACTGTCAATTAAGATCCGGCGAATCCCGTTCTTGTTTAAGAACCCTGCAACGTTCTTGTAATGTGGAAGCAGGAATTCCCTATACAGTTTCGGAGAGATGCATGGGCCATTCTTTTCAGCCAAATCTTCCCACCAGAAGACTAGGTCAATCCTATCCTTCAACGTTTCAACAGAATTTCTAATAGCCTCGATGGTAAAGTACTCCCAATGATCCAACATATCTTCTACAAGCTCCGGATTCCTGTAAAAGATTTTTAAAAAATTTGGAATACCCATCAGCTCCGCCCCAAAACCGTAAAAGCCGTTCAAGCATAGCGCCGTAGGTCCATCCTGATGTTCTTCAAACAACCCAATGTAGGATTCCTTATCTCAATCTTTAGGCTGTCTACAAGGGTCGTGAGGGTTTAAACGCTTTTTATAATCTTCCCAGCTTTCTCTATCTTTAACTGGGAACTCTAAAAACATAGGCATGCTGTACCACAGGTACTCCGCGGCTCTGAACCTCCTTACAACAGCACCAGTCTGTGTTAAAACGTCAACATACCTTTCATCTTCCCTTAAAATTCTCTGTCTATATCTTGGAATTGGGCCGAGGTCTAATGGAACAGTTAAGCTCAGAAAGTTGTAGCATCCAAAATAGGAGTAGGGGTTGAAGCCTTTAACAATAGGCCAGTTCAGTAGTGAAACCCCGCCGACCCTAACCTCCCAGTCTATAACTAGAACCTTGTCTGCAGGGAGCCCTTCATTAAGCCACTTAACTAAAGTCTCATCGTAGAACCTCTCACACCAAGGTAGTACATCCGGCTTTCTAAAGTCCATTACAGCCGTAACCCTTTCTCTCCGCGTCATCATATTGAAACCGTACGATATGTCGTAGAAATCAACTTAAATATTTATAACTGGCTGAATAATTCAGCCTACCGTAATACCATCGGCAGTAGTATAGCATGCCTCTAATCCCCAGAAGAAGAGTAGAGATGGCAGATTTAAACCACGTAACCTTCTCCTCAACAATCTCCTTTGAGATTCCCCTACCAAAAGAAAATTTCGCAAAAATATATGTGTTTTTATTCCGCCTCCCTTCACGTACTTATACGTTCAGGTTTTCGTAGGCTAAAATCGCTTTTTATCTGGGTTTAGGCTTTACCTGTAGTAGCTTTTCAAAGCGTCTAAGGCTTTAACGTACTGCTCGTACAGGTTTATGTAGGCTTCCCTGTTTTGGCTTGGCGTGTACGTTTCGCTTACGCGTACTGTCGATAAGGCCTCCTCGAAACTACTGTAGACGCCTATTCCTTTGAAGGCGGTTAAAGCTGCTCCGAATACTGTAGCCTCTCTTATAGTGTTTACGGATATAGGCATCCCCGTTACGTCTGCCCTCAGCTGATTCCAAAGCCTGTTCTTAGAACCCCCACCTACGACTCTAATGGCATCTATCTGGAAGGCTGTAGATTTTATTAGAGCATTTACAGCGAGCTTAAGCTGGCAACTCAGCCCTTCTAATGCAGCACGGTACACTTGAGCTCTGGAAGTCCCGAGCGTTAAACCGAGCAGTGTACCCTCGGTTTTGAACCTTCTAGTCGGTCCAGAGTCTTTAACGAAGCTCGGTATGAAGAGTAGTCCACCTGAACCCGGCTGTACATTAGAGGCGTCTCTAACCAGTGGGTCGTAATCGCCTTCTGAAAGCTCAGGGTAAAGCCTTTCCCTCACCCACTCTAAGACAGCTGAGGCTATCATCAAAAGCTGAGGGTTCCATAGACCTGGTTCAACATCAGCCTCTGTGATAACGCCCCATTCAAACCCCTCCCTAGATGGGTTGAAAACGCTACTTCTAACGGCTAGAATTTCCCAAGTTCCACTCGACAATACGGCTTCACCATACTTAACACCGGCGCCCAGTATTGCGAATTGAGTGTCATGGCCACCTACTACAACCGGAGTACCTTCAGCCAAGCCTGTTTCCTCCGAGGCTTCAGCTGTAACATATCCTACTACGTCGCCCGGTTCAAACCACTCTGGGAAGAAGCCTACATCTAAACCGGCCAGCTTAAGCATTTCAGGAGACCAGTCTCTCTTGGCTAGGTTCATAGCCATCATGGTTGAAGCGTCCGTAGGCTCTATGTGGAATACGCCTGTAAGCCTATGCGTTATCAAACCGGGCATCATAAGCCAAGTATAGGCTTCATCCAAGGCCCTAGGCTCATTCTCCCTAAGCCAGATAAGCTTCAAAAGTGTATTGAAGGATATTATCTGGTAGCCTGTTATTCTGTATATCTCCCAGGGATCCATAATCGACGGCAATCGCTCAGCGATCGAAACAGTCCTAGGGCACTGCCAGCATATAGGTGGGTAGGTCAATTCACCATTCCTCTTAACTGGAGCACCATCAGCCCCCCAAGTGGTAACGATCACGGCATCAACCCTACCGACTTTAGAAAGTACACTTCTAAGAACCGTACGAACTCTATCCCATAATTCACTCATATCCCATATGAGCCATCCAGCTCCATCCGGTTGAGGCGAAGGCCTATTCGACAGTGAAGACTGAGCTGTAAAAACACCGCTTGAATCTACAACGACGGCTCTAATGTTTGTAGAGCCGCAGTCTACAACCGCTACAAGCCTATCAGCCCTCATACTGACTGAATGAATCTACTATCGCCAGAAACTTAAAGCTTAAGTCTCAACAGCGAGTAGTAAGCTCTGGTGGTCATTCTGAAGGTCGTAGATGCACACGTTCATCCTCCAGCTGACGGAAACCTAAGAGGGTTTGTAGAAGCATGTGAAAAAGCGGGGATTGTAAAAAGCTTCATGTGCGGTCTCCCGGAAGGCTTTGGAAAAATGAGCAATGACATCGTCGAAAAAGCGTTTATAGAGTACCCGGATCTAATCGAAGGATTTGGATACGTAGACTTGGGGAGAGAGCCGGTTCAAATAGTAGATAACTTATATAGTAGAGAATTCACAGGCCTCAAGTTTATAGGTCCTCCAAAGCCTTACGACGTAGACGAATACTTCCCATACTATGAGCGGGCTGAGCAATACGGCATGATCACACTATTCCACACTGGTATAGTGGCTAGAAGTGAAAGCGACAAGATCAGAAGGGTTTCATCTAGAAACATGCGCCCAGTCTACTTAGAGACCATAGCTAGAAGCTTTCCAAAGCTTAAAATTATCGGAGCACACCTCGGCCATCCATGGTGTGAGGAGGCCACGGTAGTATCATTCCACAACCCAAACGTGTACTTCGACATCTCCGGGGGGCATACATTCTACATTGCTCTAACCCTTAGAAGCCGTCTATTCTTCGACATTAAAACATCTAAACTCCTCTTCGGCTCAGATTCACAACCGGGTGAATTTCAAAAATACGTACACTTCTGGCTGACGGCGCTCCCACAATTGGGCGTTTCCGGGGAGCAGATGGAGGAGATATTCTACAGAAACGCTGAATCCCTCCTTAAGAGATGACTTTTATGTTAGACTTCAAAGTCGAAATGCCGATGCTGAAAACTCCCATAGCACTTATAATAGACGACCCAGCACCTTACGTAAACCACCTATACTATCTTAGAAAATTTCTAAACCCAAACTACCCAGAGTACTATGAAGAGTTTAAAACAATACCGAATGAATTCCTGGAAGACTTCATAAAGCTCATAGAGGAGCAGACCGTCAAGGGTAAGTTCAGCGTGGTTCCAAACCCGGCAGGCCAGGGATACATAGACAGCGGGATTGAGGGGTATCCTAAAGAGGGTGTAAATTGGTGGATTGAAAAGGTTAGGGAAAAAGTAGCACCCATATTCGACGTAACACCTGAAATGCTAACACATACAAACGCCTTAGACCTTAAGACAGGCAAACTCCTACCGATGCATGAGCAAACCTGGGCCAGCAGTCAGACCGTTGAAACCCTGACAGAATACATAGCTAAAGCCCTTGAAACTCTTAAAAACGTAGGTTTTGAAACGAACGGTGTAACCTCCCCAGGAGCCTTCGGAATAGAAGTAGAATCCAAATACGCGAAAGCCGTTTTAAACGCCGTTAAGAGGGTCTACGGGTTTAAACTTGCATGGTATTTTCTCAAAGTCGATCAAAATTCGCAAGTGGTATATCCGAGGCTTGCATATCTTGATAAGTATGAGGGGGAGGCTGTGGTAAGCATCGTAAGCGGCAACGACGACGTGATATGGGAAACCATGACGCCTGAAAATAGGAGGACGTGGTGTAGAAGTAAACTGTCAAATTATGCAGACTACTATATAACTGAAGACGGGAGAAGGGGAAGGCTTGTAGAATTGGCCAGCTCCGGAAGCTACGTAGTTTTCCATACACATTGGAACAGTTTATGGTCTAATGGAGCTGAGCACGGTTTAGATGTTATAAGGGTGGTCTTAAAAAGGTTGAACAGTCTACTCGGCGGCAAGATTATGTGGATGAAACTTGGTGAAATAGCTTTATACTATGCTGCTTCGAAGACGCTGGACATACATGTAGATAGGAAGAGTGGGCTTTTAAGAATACTCATAGAGAACATGTTTCCATGTAGAAACTTAACGGTAAGTTTTAAACGTCCCTTTAAAGTTGGGAAAGTTCAACTGGTTAAAGGCCACTATAGAAGCGGGTGGGATGAAGCTAAGGTTTCAGAGACTGTTGGAGAACTGGATAAGTGCAGGGAAGATTTAAAGTCTAACGGTTGGATTCAAAAGCAGGGCAGAGTATATGTATGCTTCGACAACACTATCGGGAACCTGCTTGAACTAACAGAAGCATCTACTTAAAACTTATTGAAACATCCCCACGTCTTATTACAACCGTAACCTCATCACCTATATCAGGCTTAAACTCAAGTGAATCCCACTCAGCCTTAGTCAACCAAAGCGTAAACCTAGGCGTTCTAACCATACCCTTCTGAGCAAAAGGCATACTTTGAATCACTTGCTGAATTATCGGAGCAACCTCTCTAACAATACCAGCCTCATCGGTTGAAGTTATTATAGGAGGAGGAATAGGCTTATACTCTGAGAAATCCAATTTGACACATTCACCTTCAACTGGATCCTGCGTGAGGACTTTACTCGTGAGAACGGCTTTAAAAACTATATCCGCTTTCATCTAAGGGTCGATTAAATCTAAATGTATACTCCATTATTAAAGTCTTCCCCTTATCGGTAAATTCACATATTTTACGGGATTATACGTCTACTCAGAACCGTATACTACGGGGTTATTTTGACCACCTTTTGATTCGTTTCCCCGCTCTGAACAACTTAGTAATTCGATGCCCACCTTAACGGTATACGCAACGACTAAAGTACCCCAATATCTAGGGGGATAGTATGTTCTTCTCTTGGAAGACCCACGGCGTACCAGCTACCACTTTCATTAGAGGCGTAGCTATGATCGCAGCGACAATTGCTTGTAGTAGTCTTATGGCTGGATATATGAAGGGACTGACTATGAATAGGAAGCGGACCGTTTCCACCGGTAGCCCAAAAATTCCATTGTAAACCAGCGGTGTGGCGAATGCTAACGAGCCCCACATGTTGTCGACCTGATTCCCTACGAATGCCAGTATGAGGTAGAATATGGGTAGAGACTTCGAGTTTGATAGATGTTTGGCGAATTTTACACATGGCAGTATTAACAGTAACGCTATAACCTTATCCCATAAAACAGCTACACCTACGTAGAAGTTCTTATCAATAGGTTGAACGGGAGGCGTGAATAGGAACGCTACGATCAAGAGAGCATAGATAGAAAAGCCAACCTTCCACCTCTTATAGAATATCAAACCAGTTACCAGAGCATTTAAAGGTGGCGACAATAGGAAGGGCATCCCGTAAGGGCTCATACTTCCAGGTGGAAGCGACCAGGAAACTAATGCACCTACAAATGCGGCTAGAGCGCCTAGGTAAGGGCCTAAGATAAGTCCATACACAGATGCTATGAGAGCCTCTAGACTTATCTTTATCTCCGGAATGGCAACAGCTGGGATGAAGGGGCTGATGAGTGAAAGCACATAGTATAAAGCTGCAAAAATAGCCGTTAAAGCCACATTTTTCGTTGAAAGCCTCATGTGCAACCACCACTATGCAATATTTTTCAATGATTTGTAGATTTCTACATAAGATTCTAATAAGGTTTTTGATTATACAAACTCAAATGGTGGCGCGTTTAAACACTATGGCAGAACTCTATGAGGATTTACATAGAAAGCCGGGAAGAAGTACATTGTACTGGTATGTTTTAATCTTAGACCAAGTATACTTCTACTGATTTGTCTAAGCCGCGTTTCTCACAAACGTTGAGGAAGCTTTTAACATCGCTGTAGGATTTCTCATATATGTGAGCTGAATTTGAAAAGTCAACGTAGGGTCCGGGTTCAACACCTACGGCTAATGCTACAGTTTTCATAAGCTCTGTCAAAGCTAGCATATTCATGTGAGCTGCTCTAAATAAGTCGCGGCTTCTCCATTCACTCTGCATGATGAGCCTACTATCGTATATCTTAAACCAGAGCCTTTGAAGGCATGGCGGGGAATCTAAATTCACGTCTTTAACTGGCACCCACGTTATGGCTTGAGCCCTACGCGTATAGGGGATTTTTTTAAGCTTCCTAATAATGTATTCCATCTGGTTGAAGCCTTCAACACCGTATTTGAAAAGCCTCTCATGGTAGGTGTAGGGGAGCTTGCCTTCTTCAACAAGCCTATCCTTAGAGCCGTTTAAGACCTCTTCCATGTAACTCTTCAACCCAACCACCGCTAAGACGTCTCCCCTATGGACCCTAGGCTCTTTAAACGGGTCTTCAACAACCATTAAGAGGGTTGCTTCTCTAGCCTTCTCACCATACTCCGTCGGAACCTCGACACCACGCTTCCAAACCTCTAGAAGAGCGCGTTCCCATACTGAGGCTATCGATAAGCCTTTGACAACAACTATAGGCGCTCTCATCTAGAGGATAGATTATTGAAAACTTCAATAAGTTTTTTTAACAGAGTTTAAACAATCGTCATATATATCGAAGATTCCAATACAGATAACGTTAACACTTTCATGTAGAGTAAAACTATGAAAGAGTTAGTTTTATATTGGCTTTACAAACTTAACATTGGCTAGTGGATAAGAGCTGGGGTTTAAACGTTTTAAACGCCCTCCTAGGTTTTTTCGGCCCTGTTGATTTAATCCGGGGAAAGCCCTTTGAAGTCCTTATAGCCACCATATTATCCCAACATACTACAGACGTTAAAGCCTACGAAGCCTACAATCGCCTGAACAGAAGATTCAGCATTACACCTGAGGCTTTAGCTTCAGCACCACTTGTAGAGGTGGCAGAGGCAATAAAGGTTGCTGGGCTTCAATGGAATAAAGCCAAGGCAATAATTGAATTATCAAGTATTTTAAAGGAAAAGCCGAAGTTTTTCGAGGAAATCGCGAAACTTAACGTAGATGAGGCTAGAAGGAGGCTTATGGATCTGCCGGGCGTCGGCGAGAAAACCGCAGACATCGTACTGCTATTCAGCTACGGTAAACCTACATTTCCAATAGATACGCACATATTTAGGGTTTCAAAGAGGATGGGTCTTAGAAAAGATAGAAATGGATATGAGAAGCTTAGAAAACGTCTCCTAGAAGTCTTCCCTGAAAACCGCTATTTTGAAGCGCATATACTTCTGATAAAACTCGGTAGAGAATTCTGCAGACCTAAAAGAGCTAAATGCAATGCGTGTCCAGTAAACGTTTCATGCCCTAAAATCGTTTAAAAACCCGGTCTCAGTACTGGACACGCTGACCACAGTATGGGCAGTATAACGCTCCTCTAGGTAGCCGTGCTCCACAGTATGGGCAGAAGAGCAATTCAGGCTTACTCGGCTTGGGTTTAACCCTCCGCTTATACGCTAGCCTGGCTATGAAGAAGATTACGAACCCATATGTAATTAAGCACAGTATCGGTGCATTCGCAGCAACCGTCACAGCGCTATTCGCGTATAGCATAGCTCTTGAGTAGTATCCCTTACTGTAGGCTTCTAAAGCCATGGATATCAAGATTTGAGCTATAAGTTTGAAAGGCTGTAGGAGAATGCTTAAATCTTCTACGGTCTTCCTAGCCTTTTCCATAATGATAGCGATCTCTTCAATCGCCGATACGCCTGTGAAGCCCCACCTTTTAAACATCTCAAGAACCTCTGTAGTATTATTGGCTGCTTGTCCAAGGGCTGTTATTATCGACGAGTCGTCGTTAACAGAACCCATATCTTTAACCACCTCGAAGAATCGTTTGTAGTATTCAAACCCTCCATATTTATCGCCAAGTGTCTTAAAGATTTTGTAAGATGCCGCGTAGTACGCGATCACGTTGGATGGCGTTGAACCCATTGACCAAGACTGTACAAACCCATACTTATCACCTATAGTAGCAAGGATCCTTTCAACCTCACTCCTATGCGTAGAAACAGCCTCCCCGTAGCCTAAGATCCAGCCGATCTCCATACTGAAGTACTCAGCCATACCCTCGTGGACCCAAAGCCTCGTAGGCCCTACTCCGGCATACCAGACCATGTGGTGGGTAAGCTCATGTAGAGCTATCAACTCTATGGAGCCGCTTATCGTCCTCATGTAGAATATGTTCAAATGTATATCTCCAGGTTGTCCTCCGGTGAAAGGGACGTATCCACCTAAGCCTGATAAAAGCTCACTTCTACTTGGAAGGAAGAATGTTACAGTTATATTGGTAACGTTTACACCGAAGACGTCTAGGAAGATCGGTAGGCTTCTGTTGTAAAGGTTTAGAATTCTTCTAGCGTATTCTGCATACCTTGCAGGTGCATGGAAGCTGAAGATCCCTAGATCATATTCTTCCTCTTTAAGAAGATTTTTCAACGTAAAATATATCATGATGCGGCTGTTTGATTCCGTAGAACAGCTTACTAGAACGCGGTTTTTTGGAAAACGCGTTATCAAGAGGTTCGACGGCTTTTTAATGGTGGAATCAACTATTATGCTTACGTCATCTGAAGCTACTGTTGAATTCGGTGGAAGTACTATTTCAGCCGTTCCCTTTAAATCGTTGGCGTACTCTATGTGGGATGAGTAGAATAGCCCGTTGGGTTCAAATATGAAGGTGTAAAGTGGAACACTGTAGCTTATAGTTAGATTTATGAATTTAGATGCCGAAGTAAAGCTGAAGGTGAAGTTTTCCCAGAATGGATCTAGAGACCCATACCGGGAAATGCTTTTAACCTCTACATTATTTAAAACGGCGTCTGATACAACGTAGCTCCAGTTCAAATATGATGGTACTGTTATCCATGAGGAGCCATGGGATAAACCGCTATAAATCAAATTGATTGATATGAACGTATTTCCATCCTCATCTATGTCGTAGACGTATAGTATTCGCCCATGAACTGCTGGAGCTGCTTGAACCCATCTGACATATAAGGGGGAAGTTGTAAAAACCGTTAAGATTAACGTAGACAGTATGAGTTTAGCGTTTAATTTGATTTTCACGTTAAACCCCAACCTATATTATATGCTTACTGCTTTAAAGTAGAAAACTTACATAGATAAACATATCTTTTCACGGTTTTAATGAAGGACAAATAAAATTCAAGTGAACAAGATAACTTCTATATGGATACTATTAAAATGCATTTAAGGTCATGAATAGAGAGAACAGTCAATGTATCAAAATCTAATATACCTTTCTCTGAACATTCTCTTTGCTTTCAGCAATTTTACCTTCCCATTTGCAATAGCGCAGTTCTAAAAGTCCTAGATGGGTTTCACATAAGGCGATTTCACGCGCATGCTTGGGGAGGACTAGGCGAAACTTGCCACCATACCAGCATTCCAAGTAAATGCCCGTACGTCTAAGCCATTTACAGTCAAGGCAAGTTCTCCTACTACTCATATCCCCCACCCTCAGCTGGTAATGTTAAATTCCACTCTATAATGAAGGTGACGCTTAACAGGGAATTTAAAATTTTACATCGACTTTTTTAAAGAAATTAACTTAAAAATGTATATCGAAGACCGTTTTGAAATCTTTAAAAACTCAAAGTCCATAAACTGTAAGAAAAAACTCTATAATAGTTCGTCTGAACCGTATTGGATTTCCAAGAAGGCTTTGAGGCTTACGGTAGTAGAGTTACCTTGCGAGTTGCATATCCATAGTGGACTACACATTTCCATAGCGGTTCTTCTCCTTAGCTTAATAAACTGAATGTAAGAGACCGCGCTGGAAACCTTTATCTTATACTATTCTCGCTTTTATGGTCGGACCATGATTATATTAACGCATGGAGACTGCGACGGCGTCTGCTCAGCAGCTATAGTTAAAATAGTATATCCACGTGCAGAAGTCTACTTTACAAACCCGTCTAGACTTTTATCAGATTTGAAGAAGTTTAACGCTTCAGATGAGCTTACCGTATGCGACATAGCCTTAAACGAAGGCGAGTGGTCTTTAGTAGAAGATGAGCTTAGAAGAATATCCCAGGGTTTTGAAGCAGTCTACATAGACCACCATCCACTACCGGTAGATTTTCCGAGAGGACTTAGATCCGGTGTTAAAATCTACCATAGAGAAGACATGTGTGCTTCTCAAATAGCCTACATAGTTTACAGTGGCAGAATGGAGGAACATATGCAAAAGTGGGCGGCGGTGTTAGCCACTTACGGAGCGATAGCAGATTACACTGAGGATACACCTCCTGCTTCAGAGCTTATAAACGCGATCGATAGGAGAGTGCTCTACCTTGAATCTGGAATATTGAGTGAAGCGTTGATAGTGAAGCACGACGAAAGTTTCAAAAAAGCTGTAATTGAAGATTTAATTAAAGGAGTTAAACCAAGCCAAATACCTAAACTAGTCGACTATGCAGTTGAAGCATTAAAGCTGGAGTATGAAGTATACAGCTACGTTGAAGAGTATACCCGTAGAGTGGGAAACGTTGCGGTTGTGATGAACCTGCCACATAGGGGGTTCCTAGGCAAAGCAGCCATCTACTCGATATATGTGTCAGGAGCCAGCGTCGGATGTGCTGTAGCTTTAAAAGATAGGGTTGCTGAATTGAGTTTAAGGACTAGAGATCCCATGATAAACTTGGGCGCTATAGTGAGGAGAGTAGCAAAAACCTTCGGAGGAAGAGGGGGAGGCCATAGTAAAGCCTGTGGCGCCGAACTCCCAGAGGATGCCGTTGAAGACTTCATAAGTACTGTTAACTCTCTGGTTTCCAGAGGCTCTGGAAGCTCCTAACGGCTTTAGCCAAATTCTCAACCTTTCTAAAGATTCGCATATTTCTACGCCAATCTTCAGGAAGCTTTTCAGCTATACGTCCAATAGTTCTACTATCCATGATCACTATTATCCCCCTATCCTCCGGTCTTCTTATTAAGCGTCCTGCGGCTTGAGCTAAGGCGTTTACACATGGATTTAAATTTGCATATTCATAACCCTTCTTACCAAACTTCTCGGTAAAGTATTTGGTTAATGCGTCTTGAAGCTCAGTCTTCTTAGGATAGGGTAAACCAACTATTACGACCGCCGACAGTAGGGAACCCACTTCATCTGAAAAGTCTACGCCTTCACTAACCTTTCCCCTTGCAACAGCCATGATAGTCGAATTGCTATTAGCCGTTAGGAATCTGTAGACGTCTTCAAAAGCCGTATCTTCATCTTCATATATGACTGGAGTTTCAAAGTCTCCATAGTACTGTTTAATCGCATTCATCACATCATAAGAGGGGAAGAAGAAGGCCATAGCACCTTCAACAGACTTCCTTAAAACTTTAATATGTTCAGCTATCTTAACCCACTCTTCTTCACACCTCTTAGCAAATTTAGTTGTCACAGCTATATCTATGAAAATTGCCCTATTCTCCTCTGGAAACGGATATGGAAGTTCAAGCCTATCAACACGGTTCTTGTCTAAGCCTAAGACTTCAACGTAGTAGTCCATATCCCAGAGCGTTCCAGACATAAGCGTGGCTGCGTAAACGTCGTTCAGCACGGATGCCGCAGGAGATGGATCTAGAAGCCTTAAACCAATCCTATAGTTTAGAGAGCCGTCTCTGAAAGTAAAACCTTCAACATACTTTACGAAGTTAGAAAACTCAGATTCAATAAAATGCTCTAAGAATGCGCCGACTCTAGACGTGTAGGAGATGGGCGGTAAACCTTCAGAAATCTTCATAGACCTTATGGCTTCACCCTCATCTTGGAAAAATCTAGCAAACTCTGAAAGCTCACTGTAGCGGCTGGCGTTTAAGGCATCGCTTAGTACACCCTTAAGATAAGAGCCCTCCAGAAGCTTGACTTCATCTGGTTGGACCTGGAGGCTCTCACCAAGCCTTTTAACAGCGGTTAAGAAACTTCTTAAGTATTCAGCGGCATTTGAACCGTAACGTTCACACTCTCTAAGAGCCCTCTCTAGGGAGATCGTTGAAATAGTTTCTGTAGTCAACTCCGTCAGGTAGTTTGGTAGCGAGTGAGCTTCATCGACGACGCATATAACGTCTTCAAGGTGTATAGAGGCTTTAGCGAAGACGTTCTCCCTAACAGCGTCCATGAAAAGATAGTTGTAACTTCCAACAACAACATCCGACTTCTTCAAAAGGAGCTTAGAAACCTCGTATGGACATAACCCTAAGTCCACACATAGCTTGAAAACTTCATGTGGAGTTGAAGCCCCAAACTCCTCAAGTTTATCTAGGGCTTTTAAAGCACTCCACGATGGATGTCTACCGGAGAAAGTAGACTCGTAAAATTTACATTTCTCATTTAGGGAGTGGCTTCTGAGGCTTTTACAGTATTTTAGGAAGTCTCCGTAGGGTATACTTTTAATGTCTTCAGAAGAAGCCTTGGGACACATGTGTTTTCGGCTCGTCAGTGGAACTACCGTGACCTTCTCCGATGAGAATTGAGATATTCTCCTAGCCTCTCTACAGTAAATCTCAAGCTGATTTCTAGTCCTCGTTAGAACAAGAAGCCTCTTAGATAATCCGAGGCTTCTAATAGCCATATAAGCTGTTAAAACAGATACGCTTTTACCCGTCCCACACGGGCTTGAAAGAAGCGCAATTCTACCGTTTTTAAAAGCTTCAAATAAGAAACGTATGGCTTTAAGCTGTCCGATCCTGTAAGACTTATAGGGGAAAAACTTAGCGAAAGGCTCTTTATGCTCCACAAGACTATAACTATGAACTCTGAAGTTTAAGCTTTTTAGAATCTTCAAAGTATAAATTTTCGGGAGCGGATGAATTTGAAAATACTCTGGGCTCCTTGGAGAGCCAGCTACGTAGAGAAGCCTGGAGAAAACTGTATATTTTGTAAGAAAGTTCGTGAAAACAAAGACGAGGAAAACCTAATAATTTTAAGGGGGCAGAGGAGCTTTATAATGCTTAACCGTTACCCATACAACACTGGTCATCTCATGATAGCCCCCTATAGGCACGTTGCTGATATCGAAGATCTCACTGAAGACGAGGCTGTGGAAATTTTCAAACTTTTAAGGGAGTCCATCAAGGCGGTTAAAAAGGCGTTTAAACCGGACGGTTTTAACATAGGTGTAAACCTTGGCAGAGCCGCTGGAGCGGGTGTAGAAGGTCATATACACATCCATGCAGTCCCAAGGTGGCTTGGCGATACGAACTTCATGCCTGTAACAGCAAATACGAAAGTCATGCCTATATCCCTAGAAGAGGCTTATGAAAGGATTAAAAGAATCATACAATCTTGTTGAAAGTAAGGGGTGGACATTAAGACATTTTAACCGTATATTAACGTTCCGATTTTAACTCCTTTAACGGCTAATTCAATATTATCGGGTTTAAAGCCGTTTAATACTATGGTCTTGATCTTATGTTTAGCTATCAGTTTAGCCGCTTTTGGATCTATTATGGTTTTCAAACCAGCCTTGTAGCGTATACGCCCAAACATGTTTTTAAGCTCCTCAAAACTTAAATTGTCAATTTTGGACGCATCAAAATGTTTTGAAGGGTCTTTATTGTAAATACCATCTCTATCCGTGGCTTTAATAAGCATATCAAAGCCCAATTTAACAGCCGCGAGGACGGCTACAGTATCCGTAGTCATGCCGGGTTTAATACCACCCATAACCACGACGTTATACTTCTTAAGCAGTTTAGAAGCCTCAGATATCCTTCCGGGAATCATCACCGGGGCTGTTGGCTTAAGCGCTTCAGCTAATAGTTGAGCGACAACCCGTGAAGCTTGTATAGCCACTCTATCCTGGCTCTCCTGAGACATTTTCATGGCTTTTGCACCATCTATGAACATTCTAGCCAGTCCACCTCCTCCAGTTACGGCAAGCACTTTAAAACCTTCCAGAGAGAGCCTATCTAAAATTTTAGAGTACTCTAGTATAAGCCACGGATTTAACGGAGAAGCTATGACAGAGCCACCTATTCTAAGCACTATATTCAAAGCAGACACCGCCTAAATTTATTTAAACTTTCTCAAGCATAATTTAAAATGTTAACTGTCAAGGGGAGAGGTTTTTGAGTAGGGTTAAGAGAGGTTTTTCAAATCAAGTTTTTCAAGTTCTTTCCTCACCAATTAGGTTTGAAGTTTTAAGACTACTCAGACTTAACCGTACCCTAACGTATAGTGAAATTATGGATAAACTCGGTTTAGAGCCGGCCAAACACGCTGGCAAGTTTGCATATCATCTTAGAAGCCTTATAAAAGCTAGACTTATTGAAAAAGCAGACGATGGAAAAACCTATCGGCTTACAGACCTTGGAGTTAGAGTTTTAGAATTTGCTCAAGAGCTCAACGAGTACCTTCTGAAGAAGGCTGGTAAGCTTCTCGTTAGAAGCTCCAGAATGGCCATAGAGGAGTTCGATAGATTTAGAATAGTTAGTAGCCTAGTTAAAGAAGCACAGGTTCCTTTAGACTTGGCAGAATCCATATCGCTTGAAGTTGAGAGGAGGCTTGTAAATCTGCAAGTTAAATACTTAACAGCACCACTTATACGTGAGATCGTTAATGCCGTCCTCATAGAGAAGGGACTTGAAGAGTATAGACATAGACTTACGAGACTCGGCCTTCCAGTTTACGACGTTGTCAAAACTTTTGAAAAAGCCAGTGCGATGAAGATGCATGTTGAAGACGTTAGAGAAATAGCTGGTGAAGCAGTTTTAAGAGAATACACCCTTTTAAACGTCCTACCGAGAGACGTCGCTGACGCGTATTTAAGCGGAGACATACATTTAGAACTTTTAGGATCCTGGATTCTCAGACCGGATATAGTCCAGCACGATATACGGCTGATCCTAACAGGTAAGTTTCCAAACCTGCCGAGTAAATATCCGACGACGTTAACATCCGCCTTAAATAGGCTCAGGATCGCTGCTTATAACAGTAGTTTCGAAGTGAACGTAGATCAAGGATTTGACATGTTTAACATCTTCCTAGCACCTTTAGCTAGAGGGAAGAGACCCGTAGAGATCAAACGTGCAGTTCAAATATTTATAGAGTCTCTACGGGTCTCTTCAACCCTAAACGTGAACTTTGGATTGGAAATCGGTTTAAATCGGGCTATTGAAAATCTTAAAACCTCGTCAGGTGGAGAAGTTTATGGAGACTATCAAGATGAGGCTTTAATGTTTGCACAGGCTTTCATAGATGTTTTGAAAAAAGAGTTTTCAAGAGCCCCGTTATACAACATCAATCTAATAGTTAAGGTTAGGGAGGGGTCTCTAAAAGGCGAATGGGTTGAACTGGTGAAGGATATACACGACGTTATGAGACTTGGTGTGCCTACAATAATAGCCAATTTAACCGATGTAAACGATAATATCAGCTTTTCAAGCTACGGATTTAGGTTTGAAGCCTTCTCAGATTGGGAAGTAGAGACCTTAGCGGTGCCTATGATTGCAGACGTCTCCATAAACATGCCTAGACTTGCTCAAATATCTAAGGGAAGTGATGAACGCCTCTGGGAAAATTTGCAGAAAACAGTTGATAGAGCTATTGAGGCCATACGTATCAGGAAGGAGGCTTTAGAGAATCGTATTAAAGAGGGGCTACTACCGACAATTTCACAGCCAGATGATCCATATATAAGGTTTAAAGCTATTTTCTCAACCCTCGGATTAATTGGACTCAACGAGGCCACTATTATACACACGGGTGCAGATCTTTCAAATGCATCATCGCAGGCTATTATGATTAAAACGTTAAGGCGTATACGTTCGTGGTTAGATGCGAGTAGGGATAAAGTAGGATTGACAAGCATATGTGGGGAAGAAGCTGCGTCAAGACTTATAAATTTAGACCTCAACAACTACGGTAAATCCATCTTAAACAGCCAAGGCTTCAGAAGGGAGCCATACTACACTGATGTATGCATAGTACCCCTTGAATATGATGTACCGCTTTCCAAGAGGCTTGAAATAGAGGAGAAAGTGGGGTCTATTATGAACTACGGAACACTTCCAGTCATAGAGGTAAACTCAGACGAAACCGACTGCGAAATGCTCTTCAAGACGACGCTATACATACTGTCTAAACATAAGCAACTTAGATGCTTCACGTATTCAACGTTTATAACATATTGTAGACGTTGCTCTGAAGTGTTTGAAGGCTACTGGGACAGATGCCCGAAATGCCACAACGTGACCACAGTAGTTCAATATGGTAGAACTCCTTCTCTGGTTAAACCGATGTACAGATGGACCCTTGAAAAAAGGGCAAATATACCTTTGAGGAGAATTTACAGCGTTAAAGACTTTGAACCTCTAACCTCAACCTTAAGCTAGCGTGAGCTAACCAAGCCTATTATTTCTTGAATGTTTTTCTAATAGGGTAGGTCTGTGTTGCTGATGCTAACTGTAAGAAAATACTCTTTCCTTGGGTTTCTTGAGATAAAAATACTTCCCTCACCATCGAAGGATCTTGCAATATAAGCTGTTTCATATTCTTCCATAGGAGGAACACAAACCTAATTGGGTTGGGAACAATATATAAGCTTTTCAGCCTTGTATTCTAATTGAGGAAGTCCCCCCAGAAGGTGCCAAGAATTCTTCCAGCTAAGTTGTGGCTTCTAATCAGAGTGCCCCTTCAACTTATCTAATATCTTCTTGGTTTCCTAGTTGATTTTTATTGACTTACACACAGGTGTATACCGAGGTATATGAAGTTTTTACATTCGCTCCCATTCCACCGCTAAAGCATGTGGGATTTCCGCTCATAATGTCAAAACTGCTCTATTACATCTTCTCTAGTCATAATTATCCTACAGTAGTGGCATCTAAGCCTTAAAGGCTCTACACTTTCAACAATAAACGTAGGCTGAACAGGCTCTCCACTATTTGTGATGCAGGTTGAATTTGCACATTTAATCACCCCTTTTATTATCTTTGGAAGCTTAACTTTATTCTTTTCGACGACTTCATAATTCCTTATGATATTTATGGTGGCATTTGGAGCTATTAGAGCTATCTTATGAACTTCATCCTCTCTAAGTTCACGGTTCTCAACTTTTACGATGTCTTTCCTACCGAGCTTCTGACTTGGAACATTTAAAAGAATGCTTATTATATTACCTTCTTTACCGGTTAACCCTATGATCCTGAGAACGGCTAAAGCATATCCAGCAGTTATGTGGTCTATGACGGTTCCATCTTTAATTTTACTAACTCTCAATTCCCTCTCAACCATAAGACCACCCTTCATAACATATCAGAGCCGCAATAATAAAATAAATTCACTTTAAAAAGCTTACAATCCTTCGTCATTTCATCAAACTTCTCAACTGGCTAGATAAAACTCCGACCATCCTCAAAGCCTACGGTATGTATGTAGGTTTTAGGCGTTAAATCACGGTAGTATTTTTAAAGCTTTAATAAGCTCTTACTATTTTTTAAAATCTCTTTTAGCATCTCCATTCCTCTCTACACTTCAAGAAACCTCGCTTTAGCCTAGCAGTAAACAGATAAAACGTTGAGTTAACAAATCATCTGTTAAAAAGGCAATAAATATTAATATACGTGTATATTGTATACAAAATGGGTTTAATATGAGTGTAAAACAGCAGAGATTTAAGATCTCACCGACAGGTAGAGGGGCGATATTTAAACTAAAGAGGTGGTTCTACTTATCATTCTATGCGAAGAATGTGCCAGACGACATTAAAAAGAACAACCGAGACAAATGGCTTGAGCTTTCGAGGAGACTTGTCGAGGAAATGAATAGGCGAGGCGCTTCAGAAAAACCGACGAGGATAACTTTAGAGTACGAAGCTAGTCCAAACAATGAATTTAAACCAATATGTGTGACGGTTGAAGTGATGGAGATGAGGCCTTTAGAAAGCTTTAAAATTTCTTTCAGAGGGAGGGAGGCTGAAGTGGAAGAAAAGGAGAAGCTGAAGGCTCAGCTTACAGAAATGCTTAAAAAGGCTAGGGCCCTTGGCATAAGGCCAGAAGACCTTACAGGTGAAAACCAGTAAATTTTTGAATTGTTGATGAGTTATATCAGCTCTTACGGCTCTAAGCTGATGATGGATAGGCCACGTTTATTCGTTGTATGATCTTATTACCAAGCGATTATGTTTAGAGCTAATCATAATCTTAGGTTAGATGCATGGACGCATAATAACTTAAAAGATGAGACCTAGATTGTAAGATCGCTAAGCATAATCGGCAAGTTTTTTCCCAGTTTTCCTAAGCCAATCTTCCACTGGTTGTTTGAATTTTTCTTCAAATAGGGCTCTATGAAATGAATTGTAGGTGCAGAATGATATTATTCTTCCGTCTGGAGTAGCGTAGTGTATACCACATCTGCCTACTCTATCTAAGTCTAGATTCCATACGTCTTGGAAGTGCATTATCCCAACCATAACAATGTTGTACATCAATTTTCCTAAAGCTTCATAGCTTCCCTTAGTTATAATATCCTTAAGGAGGTTTCTGATGAGTTCATTCTTCACCATCAGGAGAAATTTGAGCATTTCTAGTTTAGCCCTTCTACTATGACCTTTAACCCCTAGGTAGTACATTTCCCAGAATATGTCGGCGAAGCTGTCAACGTCTACAAGCTCAGTTATCGGTACGAAAGATCCATCTTCTCTGACTACTATAAACGTAGCCGCACCGCAGTGCGGGTGTAAGGTGAATTCTGGATAAGTTCTATTTTTTATTACCTCCATTCCCTTAGCAATGGGAAGAGGCCAGTTTACAGGTCTCCAGCTCCACTTTGAGATTACTCCGCCAGTCTGCTCTTCAATGAGTTTTACAGCATCAGGTATCGTTATTCTCATATTTCTCATCTCCTCCTTCCTAGCTCTACCAGCCATAGATATCGGCTGTATGTTTACGCATCTTATAACATCTCTATTGTCAACAGCATACCTTATGATGTCTCCCAGGTCGCTGTCGTTAACGCCTTTAGCCAGCGTAACCACCAGCACTATGGATTTATGTCTAAGCCTTCTAGCATTTTCAATAACTCTATTTTTGATATCAATAAGTCCACCCCTACCTCTAAGCTTAAAGTATATTTCCTCTCTCAATCCATCAAACTGAAGGTAAATCGTATTCATACCAGCATCCAACAACCTTTTATAGTAGTCTAAATCTTCAGCGAGCCTAATCCCATTCGTATTAACCTCTACGTGTCTAATTCCAGCCATCTTAGCCTCTCTGATCAATTCCGGAAGGTCGTTTCTAAGCGTAGGTTCTCCTCCGCTAAACTGTAAGGCGTTTGCCGCCCACGGACTATTGGATCTGAAAAGCTTAATCATACCAACTATCTGCTCATACTTGGGTTCATACACGTAGTTTACGGCGCCGGCGTAGGCGAAGCATACCGGGCAAGCCATATTGCATCTATTGGTAACATCTATTATGCCTAGTATTGTGTGAGTTTTGTGTTGGGGGCATAGCCCGCAGTCGAAGGGGCAACCCCTATCTATCTGAGAGTGGGGTTTTTCAAGGCCATTACCGATATATCTGGCAACGTTCCACTTCTTCTCAAACCACTTATAGTATTCAGCATCACCCCAGTAAACGTCTTCAAATTTACCATGCTCTGGACACGTCTTCTCCAGGTATATGACATTATTCTCCTCGTAGATTCGCATGGGTATTCTTCTGAAGCATACTGGGCATATGCTCGCCGACCATTTTTCGAACATTTCTTCTTTAGACATAACAATGAAACTTTACCTTAAGATTAAGTATATAACGGTTTTCCTAATCTACACGGTTTCTCTAAGCTTTACAATCAAATCTGGTTTATTCGTCGTTATAGAATCTACACCTCTCTCCACAAGTGTTCTAGCGATCTCTAAATCATCTACGGTCCAAACATTAACCTTGAGCTTAAGCCTATGGGCGAATTCAACGGTTTTAAGAGATGCAAGCTTGTAATGAGGCATTACAGCTATACAGCCAATACGTTTGGCTACAAGGATGTGGTCTCCAGGCTTTGCATAGATTAAACCTCTATACGTATTAGGGTTGGCCTCAGCAACGGTTTTCAATGCGTCTTCATGGAACGATACGAACATGATCTGGTTTAACATGTCTTTATTTTCTACTAGGCTTAAAGCATACCTAGATGCACGGGTTTCCTTAAGTTCTAGCAGTACGCATATCCGCCCATACACTAAATCTAAAGCTTCCGAGAGGAGCGGAATCCTCTCACCCTTACCGGCGTCAAAATTTTTGAGTTGTTCAGAAGTGTAGCTGTCAACCCTACCAGACCCATCTGTAGTTCTATTTAAGGTTTCATCATGTATGACCACGGGAACGTTATCCTTAGAAAGTCTAACGTCAAATTCTACGGCGTCGGCATTCATTTCTATAGCCTTCTCAATGGCTCTAATCGTATTCTCAGGTTCGTAGCCTGAAGCTCCTCTATGAGCGACAACAGCGAAAGGCTTCTTAGAGAGGAATTCTGAGATCTCCACCAATCTCTCCCACCGTTAGCTTAATCGTAGCACTAAGCTATATATGTTTTAAATGAATCTGCCACTTGCCTTTGAAAAATAGAGGCTTACATGGAAGGAATTTACACGAGCATGTTGGATAATCTTTAACGGAAAAGCTTCAGACATAAATATGAAGTTTGAAGGGGTCTTTCCTAAGACTATGTGAGATATATGAAACAGTTGAGAAGCTTAGTTCTAGAAATGAAACTATAGAATCTATGGCTGAATATTTAAAGGAGTTGAGCCCGGAAGACCTTAGAATAGCTGTTAAACTTTCTACGATAAACTTTCGAGAAACTTTAAATGTAAGTTGGACTACGCTTTCGGAGGCATTAAAAGGCCTGTACAAACTAGCAGATGCAGATTTATATAAGGCTTTCAACGAAACTGGTGACATTGGAAGCGCTATTAAATCGATTTTAGAATTCAGAAGTCTCAGCCGCCAAACCCTACTGTTAACAAAGCCTCTTACGCTTGAGGAGTTAAATCTACTGCTTCGGGAAATATCTAAAGCCGAAGGCTCGGGCTCTAAATATAAAAAGCTTAAAGTCTTAAAAGGCTTGTTCAGCAAAGCCTCTCCGTTAGAGGCTAAGTACCTGACCAGGATAATTTTAGGTGATCTTAGGATAGGTGTTAAGGAGGGAATTATCGCTAAGGCTCTATCTGAGGCCTTTCACATCCCATACAAAGCTTTAGAGAGAGCTTTAATGCTTAGCGGGGATTTGGCTGAGACTGCGGTACTAGCTAAAACACATGGTCTTAACGGCATTCTGAACGTGAAGTACATCCCGTTCAACCCTATAAAACCCATGCTTGCAGGCATGGCCTACAGCATTAAAGAGGTTATAGGTGAGTTTAAAGATAGAGCAGCATTTGAACATAAGATTGATGGCGCAAGAGTTCAAATCCACGTATTTAACGGGAAGGTTAAAGTATTCTCAAGAGGGCTTAAAGACGTGACTTCAAGCTTACCTGAAATCGTAGATATTGTCAAAGAAGAGACTAAGCTGAAGGACTGCGTAGTTGAGGGTGAGGTTATAGCCGTAGACTTTAACGGCAAACCCCTCCCATTTCAAGAGCTCATGCATAGATTTAAACGTCTCAGAGGAATTGAAGAAGAGGCTAGAAAACTTCCTGTTAAACTATACTTGTTTGACGTATTGGTGGCTGAGGGCTCTCTAATGATAGATGAACCATACATTACGAGGAGAAATTACTTAATTCATAGGGTGGAGTCAATACCCATAGTAGATTGTTTAATAACTCAAAACTTGGAAGAGGCAGAAGACTTCTACAGGAGGGCTTTAGAAGCTGGACATGAAGGGGTCGTAGCTAAGAGGTTGGATAGCGTATACCATCCGGGTGTACGCGGTAGAGAGTGGTTGAAGGTTAAGGGGACTCTAGATGCTTTAGACCTGGTTATAGTTGGAGGAGAATATGGATATGGACGTAGATATAAATGGATAAGCGACTACTTTTTAGCTGCCTTAGACCCAGCACTGGAAAACTTCACAGTGATAGGTAAGACTTTCAAGGGTTTAACTGATGCTGAATTTGAAAACCTCACGAAGATCCTTGAAAATGATGTTGTTAAAAGAGAGGGGCGTAGAGTTTGGGTGAAGCCTAGAATAGTGGTCGAAGTCATCTACAATGAAATACAGAAGAGCCGGAGATATCCCTCCGGTTTCGCGCTTAGATTCGCCAGAATAGCTAGGATACGGTGGGATAAAAACGTCGAAGAAGCGGATACAATCGATAAGGTTAGAGGGATATACTTGAAGCAATTCGAAAGGAAGTCTTCAATAAGCTAACGTTTAAAAGGCTACTTCTTTAATCCTGTCGATTAATGTTTCAGCCCTCTCATAGACTTCATCCTTTAAGCCAAATCTTGAAGGACCATAACCTTCAGTGACGAAGGATGAGGCCGCTGAGGCTGCTGCTAAACTCCATTTTAAATCGCCACTACGGAAAAATTCAACGGTAAAACCAGCTGCGAAGCCATCTCCAGCTCCAGTTGGGTCTACAACTTTGGGAGGCTTGTAGGATGGAGCTTGTAAAACTTTATGATCAACCATACACAGAGAACCCGCTTCTCCAAGCGTTAAGAGTACTATACCATTATACAACTTTCTAAGCCTCTTAAGCATTTCCATGGGGTTACTAACCCCAGTTAAAGCTTCCGCTTCTCTCATACTGAACTTGACAATGTCTGCATTTGAAAGTATTTCATGGTTTAAATATCCATCTTCATAGACCTCCCCATCCTCTTTAAACCTTCTTATAAAGCCTTGAACATCTATCGATAATACGTGGGTTTTAACCCTCAACGCCTTCAAAGCCTCCAGCCCGACTTCACCTGCTACAGAACCAACATGGGCTAGTTCAACCTTTGGAAGGTTTTCAAGTTCTCTTGGAGTGATAGAGCTACATAGGTTTAAAAGCTTTAGAGTTCTACCGTTAGTTCTGTATATGAGTTTAAACTGCGTGGTTTTAGAGTTTAAATCTCTAACGTAGAAGCTGGTGTCTAGACCAGATTTTGAAAGCCAAATCATGAATTCGTCGGGAAAGTCGTATCCCACCTTTGACACGGGTATGGCCTCACAATTGAGCCTTAAAGCCGTTATAGAGGAGTAGACTGCGGAGCCACCGGGGGTTGGATGAGTTGGATGATAGGCTACGTATATTAGATCTATAGTTGTATGTCCTACAACAGTAAATTTCATATTGAGGACCTACCTTGAATTAAACCTTCACTCCACTCCTATCAACTGTTCAGGTATTTCTTCACCACGGTTGAATATCTTAACTTTCTCACCAATGCCTACGCATACCATATCTGCCATGTCTAGGAAAAGACCTGTTTCAACGACGCCGGGTATTTCTTTAAGCTCTCGATTGATCTCCTTAAAACTTCTATTGATGTTTCTAAACAATACTTCCACTATGAAGTTTCCACGTTCAGTTATCAGAGGAATTTCCTCGCCGTTTATCCTGTAAGTCCTGAACTTAGCCTCTCCTCCAAGCTTAGAAATTTTTCTGAAAACAAGTTCCCTAGCTTCTTTTAAAACTTCGATGGGTATTGGAAACTTCATGTGAAGCCTTTTAACGAGCTTACTATGGTCGACTATTATGAAGAACTTTTTTGATGATGATGCAAGTATCTTCTCGTTTGTGAAAACGCCATAGGAGCCTCCTTTAAGTAGGTTAAGCCTTCTATCAACTTCATCAGCGCCATCTACATCCACATCTACAACTGGGTGCTCGTCTAAAGATGCCACTTGCATGTTTAAACTTAAAGCTAGAAGTTTTATGGGTATACTTGAAGGGATCGCTATGACTTTAAGTCCCTCATTTTTAATCCTCTTAGCCAATTCCCTAACGAACATGGCCGCTGTTGTCCCACTACCAAGCCCAACAACCTCTCCATCTTTTATCAAGGAGCTGGCATACTTCGCTACGAGCTCTTTTTCCCTCATCTTAACTTCTAACGTCATCCTACAAATTAAGATAGCTTAGGTGCTGATAAAATTTATGGAAAAAATGGAGGAGAATTTTCACTCCTCTATGATTATTGCAGCTGCCGGGCACTGTTCAGCAACTTCCCTGCAGTCGCATCCGTCACATCCATCTGGGTTGACTACTGTGGATTTCCCTTCGTCATCCAGTTGGAAAACCTCTGGGCATAGTGAAGCACATAGACCACAGCCTATACAAGCATCTCTATCTATTTTAACCTTCATTTTTACGCCCCCTCTTTTAGGGGAAGGAATCTATTATTTAACTTTAACGCATCTCTTAAGCAGGTCCGTATCTGAAAGCTGCTTGATAATGGCTTCATATTGGTTTTTATCATTAATGGTGGCATTAATTGCATCTTCACTCACGTGAGTCCCAGGTTTGACCAAGACTTCAGCTTTAACGTTTAAAGCCTTCTCTAAGGCATACTTCATCAAAACACCTATCAAGCCGCCCATTGGACAGAAGGGCGTGGTCGGTTTAAACGTCACGCGGATCTTACCGCAGTCTAGTATTTCAATGGAATCTTCATCTACTATATTCATCTCTATGACGGAAATAGGGTACTCTGGATCGTAAACCTCTCTGAGAACATCCATCACCATCTTTTTATCTAACGACATTCTATTACAATACCGCTTCTTCAACTATATAAGCTACTCTAAAAATGCCTCAAGCTTTTTCATGCATAAACCACATGGAAGCTTAGATTTAAAGTCCGTGTCTAATATGCTGTTTGAAAAATGCATGACGCATTTAGAGTTGGAACAGTGACGCAGACCATAAGTATGACATATCTCATGAACCGCTTCTTTAACGGCTCTATCAATGAAAAACCTCTCATTGAAATGACCTCCGTAAAAACGTGGATCTAGCCTGGCTAGGGATATAATTGCAAGTAAACCCGGGCTCTCAGCCTGTCCAAATATGAAGTTGAGGGTTGGCGCATAGAGGTCCACACTAGTGACAAGCAAAGTTCTACGCTTAATGAATCTAGAATAGTATGACATAATTATGTTAGAGTTGTATTGTTTCCTGTGAACGTTATAGGCGTCCATGGGGATGTTAAGGCGTTCAGTTGAGACTTTAAATTCAATGAAGGGAAGAGTTTCCATCAACTCTAAGGAAAGCTTCCCTAGAAAGTTTAATTCCACATCGCCTAAGGCTGTGAGGGAAACTTCATCTTTAAACTTCATACACATCTCCTATTTTAGGTGCTTGGGCCTCGAAACCTAAGTCCCTAGCATATTTACAAAGCATTTGACACTTCTCAGCTTCTCCGTGAACTGCATAAACTACGGGACTACCTTCAAGCTCATTCAGAAACTTTTTCAGCCCGCTCATACCTATATGTGAAGAGAAGTCGAACCTTTTAACCTCTGCTTTAACTTTCCTAACCTTACCTCCTATGACAAACCTGCCTTTCTCAAGAAGCTCACTTCCAGGTGTACCAGGTATCTGGTAGCTGACGAGATATATCGCATTGTTGCTGGATTTAGCGAGTTTCTCGGCGTAAAATACAGCGGTTCCACCTTTAAGCATACCAGCCGGCGCTATTATGACACCATGCTTCTTGAGCAGGAGCCTTCTATCCCTCCATCCTGAAACCCAATTGGCCTTCTCAACGGCCTTCTTAAATAATTCGGAGTCTCTAAGCCAGTCTACATACTTAAGGAAGGTTTGCGTAGCATCAACCGCCATGCCATCCACGGCTATGGGATATGGGAAATCCCATTTAGAAAGAACCGCGAGAATCTCTTGAGACCTTCCAACACTGAATGCTGGGATTAAAACATTGCCTCCGCCTTCGACAACATTTATAACGCTTTCTATGAACTCTTTTTCAAGCCCAGCTCTCTCTGGATGCTCCTCGTCGGCGTACGTGCTCTCGACTATAACAGCATCTAAAGGGTCGTGAAATTTAGAGATTTTTTCCAAGAGACACGTGTCTACGTCATTTATGTCACCCGTGTAAAGGATTCTCTTACCCTCTGCCTCTATGAGGACTTGAGCTGATCCAAGAATGTGGCCGGCATTTAAAAGTGTGAATTGAAGGTTTTTAATGGAAAACCTCTCCCCATACCTTAGAGTCCTAGAATATTCAAACATGGTGTTCATATCTAAATACTCATAGGGGAGGTAGTATCCTGAAAGCCTGATAAAGTCTCTGATTAGAAGCCTCATCAAATCTATAGTGGGGGCGGTCGCGTAGAGCGGTATTGGTCTACTTACGTAGAATAACGGTGTAGCTCCACTATGATCTAAATGGGCATGAGTTACAACTACAAAGTCCACGGTTTTAGGAGAGATGTGCATTGGAAAACTCGGAACGCCGTTTACAGCTACACCGTAGTCTAAAATAGCCGTAGTCTCTCCGGCTTTAACGGCTATTGCAGACTTACCTATAGCGTATGTCCCACCTAGAAAGGCGATTTTCAAGAACTCTAGACACCCTTTCCCAAGTTTATCCAGCTCAAATATTTACGAAAATTATAGTAGTTCAACATTTAAAATCTTTACGTTTATAGAGGCGTATCCAATGATTTGTCTCACATGTATCGATCTGGAGTCCGGAGTATTCTGTCGAGAGTCTTATACCATCTACGTCTATGCCTGAGGCGTGTAAAGACGCGCACTATTCTAAACGATAGAGCAGTTTTTGGACATGCCGTTTCTAGGAGCCTTTTTAAAAGCTTATAAGAACTTAAGGCTCTAATTTTTAAGATGTCCTATGGATGTTGAGTTCGGTGTGTATCTTCCAACGTTTAGTAGGGTTAAAACTGGAAGAGAGCTTTGGAATCTTTGTTTGGAATCAGCTTTAACAGCTGATAGGCTGGGGTTTGCATCTGTATGGGCTCCCGATCATCTGCTAGGATTCGACTCTGTTGAAAGGATAGGTGAGCCCAGTGTAGATATGCTTGAAAGCTTTACGACTATATCCGCCCTGGCTCAAGCGACGAGAAACGTTAGGGTAGGTTTTTCCGTGTTATGTCTCCTATTTAGGAATCCAGCTTTAACGGCTAAAATGGCTGCTACGTTGGATGTGATATCTGAAGGAAGGCTTTTATTTGGCTTGGGAGCTGGATGGCGTGAAGACGAGTTTAAAAGCTATGGGTATGCTTGGAGGCCTCTTAGAGAGAGGCTGGAGGAGAGCATAGAGGCTACCGAGATAATTAAGAGGTGTTGGACTATGGATAAAGTGTACTTTAAAGGTAAATACTACAATATTGACGGTTGTGAGGTTAAACCTAAACCTCTACAAAAACCCAATCCTCCGATATGGTTTGGAGGAGTTGGACTAAAGGCGTTGGAGGGATTTATGCGTATAAACCCAGATGGATGGTTGTCTCCACCGTTGAGACTTGAAGATTTAAAATATAGAGTTGACGCATTCAATATGAGGGATAGGGGTTTAACGATAGCTATGGAGATGTACACGAGCATAGATGTTGCATCGGATAGGGCCTTGGAAAAAGCTAGAAGACCTGTTGAGAGGTGGTTTGGAGATTCTGCTGAGAAGGTAGCTGAGTACGATACTTCCGTCCAACTTCCAGGTGGGATAACGGTGCGTTATGGAGCAACCATAGGTTCACCAGACCGCTGTATTGATGTAATATCTCGGTATGCTGAGGCTGGTGTAAGCCACTTCATACTACATTTCATGCCACTAGAGGATACAGCTGATGGGTTGAAAATGTACGCTGAGAGGGTTATTCCGTACTTCTCGGAAGGACGCTAGCTTATAATGAGACTCTCAGCATTCTTATACAATATGTTATCCAGCACTTCTGTAGGTAAGCTTAATTCTTTTAAAAGTTTTAAATGGGAGTTCTCCGGATTGAAGAACCACTCCATATCCGTACCATATAAAAGTCTACGTTTGAATTTTTCAAGGAAAAGTTTGGCGAAAGCTAAGTCTCTGTTTAACGCATTATAACCTGAAAAAGCGGATAAATCGCCGTAAACGTTTTCATAGTTTTCAAGAATGTATATAGTTCTTCCAGGTCGATCTATCAGACCTTTAGGGTATGAGTCTTCTAAGTTGAAGTTTTCAGACATGCATCTCCACCAGCCTGGACCATGCATAATGAAATCGACGTTGCTATACTGTTTAGCTATTCTCTCAACCCCTTTCAAATCAGGGGTATCTAGTACGCCGTAGGTTTCAGAGCTTGAAGCCGCTATATGCATAAGTATGGGTATTTCAAGCCTTCCACAAACCCTATAAAGTCTAAGGTTGCAATCGTGGTCCACCGGTATTTTAGACGTGTGCTCTCCAAAGCCCTTACATCCCATGTCTACATAGCGCACTACCCTCTCGCTTAGACATGTCTCTCTGACTTCGACTACGCAGAACGGTATGAGCCTACCTGGATATTTTCTAGAGATATCTAGTACGTATTCCGTGGGCATTATAAACCCGCTATTCCAACTATAGACTGGCAGGAGTGCGGCGCTTGCCTCCCCGTGGGATTCAAGATAGCTGATGAGCGTTTCAACGGCCACTTTACACCACGGATAGTTTACGTTAGATATGTCCCCGTAGCAACCTACATGCGTATGAGTGTCGAGAAAACGGAGGGGCAAATCTCCCACAGTCAAGGATATGAAAATGAGTCGAATTTATCTATTTCCTAGACAGCCTCTCCAACGATCTCGGAGATCTTCTTCAAAGCGTTTTCTCTAACCGTGCTGTAGATGTTGCCGCCATGCGAATCTATGGTGACGATTGTTGGGCCGAATTTGTAAACTTCTAGAAGCCATAATGCCTCTGGAAGTCCGAGGTCCAACCAGTAAACGGCTGAAACTTTTCCGACAGACTTAGACAGCAGTGCTGAAGCACCTCCAGGAGGGCTACAGTATACGGCTTTAAACCGCTTAAAAATGCCGGTGGATTTTTCGGAGAAGCCTCCCTTACCTATGATCATTCTGACGCCTGAGGTCTTTAGGAAAGGCTCCAGTAGATCTTCCATTCTAGCGCTCGTAGTTGGGCCTAGAGATTCTACCTTCCATGCCGCATAAGTACGTCTGACAACTGGTCCGCAGTGGAATACTGGTATACCTTGAAGTTTAAAGGGAAGCTCTGCTTTACTCTGAAAATACGTAATAATCCTCTTAGTAGCTTGATCCCTCATAGTAGCTACTAGACCCGTTATGTAAGCTACGTCGCCTATCTTAAGATTGGAAACGTCTTCTACTGGTACGGTGATATCTAAAATCACAAACACCACCTACAAAATCTTATAGGAGCCGTCGGACTCGATCACAGCTGAGGCTCTTCTAGCAGCCCAGCATTGGAAGTTTATAGCTAAGGGAAGGCTTGCAGTATGGCAATACGAGTATTCGATTTTAACGTCTAAACATGTCCATCTCCCACCGAGCCCCATCGGACCTATACCTGTTTTATTGACGGCTTCAAATAGCTCAGACTCTAACTTAGCGATTTCAGGGTCTTTATTTTCATCACCTATGGGTCTAAGTAATGCTTTCTTAGCCATGAGCATGGCTTCTTCAGCCGTACCGCCTAAACCGATTCCCAGTATAGTAGGCGGGCACGGCATACCGCCAGCTTCCACAACTCTGGTTAAAACGGTGCTTTTTATGGCTTTTACGGTCTCAATGGGTGTAAGCATGTGAAGACTGCTTACGTTCTCGGAACCTGCACCTTTCGGCATAAAAGAGACTTTGATGCTGCCTCCCCTAGTCTTCATAACGTGTAATACTGGTACTCTAGCTCCCGTGTTATCTCCGGTATTCAACCTCGTCAACGGGTGGACTACGTTTGGTCTGAGGGGAACCGTCTCGGTAGCCTTCGACACGGCTTCCGTAAAAACTCTATAGTAGTCTATTCTCCAAGGTGTCTCCAATCCCTCTTCAACGATGAACAAGGGTATGCCGGTGTCCTGGCATATAAGTTTACCCTCTTCTTTGGCTATTCTGACGTTTTCAACAACGGCTTCGAGCATTTTCACTCCGATTTCAGACGTTTCAGTCTCATATGCTTTAACTAGAGCCTTCTCTACGTCTTCAGGAATTGTTTTAACAGCTTTATCTATAAGTTTAATCGCGACCTCTAGAAGAACTTCTTCAAATTCCAACTTCCCTATAGAATATTGAAACTTAGGCTTAAATTTTTCATGTTTAAATTTAACCTTTTTATTCTAAACGCTTCTTCCTTGATGTGTGTATCCTTTAAATATAGGATTCTTCAAAATTTATCTCGGATAGGAAATGGATTTTGAAGAAGAGGCACCTAAGAAACATTTCGAAAATATTGAAGACATACCTGGAATAGGGCCATCTACAGCTTCTAAGCTTAGAGAACTGGGCTACCATACGATCGAATCGCTTGCTACGGCTACTATCAAAGAGCTTATGCTAGCCGGGTTGGGTGAAAAACAGGCGGCTAAGATCATAGCCTTAGCCAGAGACTCTATATCCGTACAGTTCGTCACGGCTGACCTCCTCCTCAAGGAGAGGTTTAACGTTAGGAAGCTTACTACGGGAAGTAAAGTTCTTGACATGCTTATCGGAGGAGGGCTGGAGACGCAGACGATCACGGAGTTCTTCGGCGCATATGGTAGTGGCAAGAGCCAAATATGCCACCAGTTATGTGTGAACGTTCAGCTCCCCTATGAAAAGGGAGGGCTTGAAGGTTCTGCGCTTTACATAGATACTGAGCATACTTTCAGCCCTGAGAGGGTTGTTCAAATGGCTAGGTTTAGGGGGCTTGACCCTGAGAAAGTTGTGAAAAGGATAATATATGCTGAGGCCTTTAACTCAGACCATCAGATGCTTCTACTGGATAAATGTGATAAGCTTGTCAAAGATAACAACGTTAAACTTATAGTTGTAGATTCTCTCACGGCGCACTTTAGAAGCGAATACCTTGGAAGAGAGATGCTGGCTGAAAGGCAGCAGAAGCTTAATAAGCATATGCATAAGCTTTTCAGACTAGCCAGAGCCTTCAACTTAGTCGCTGTTGTTACGAATCAGGTCATGGCTAAACCTGACGTGTTCTTTGGAGAGTCTGTTCAGGCCGTTGGAGGACACATAGTGGGGCATACAAGCCACACGAGGATATACCTCAAAAAGTCTGCGAAGGGGAATGTTAGAATAGCTAGGTTGATTTCAAGCCCATACCTCCCAGAAGGGGAGGCTGTGTTTAAGATCACGGAAAATGGCGTTGAAGATAGTGAAGAAGAAGTGAAAGAGGAGTAGCTTATGTCTCTAGATGAGGCGACTGTGAGAGAGTTCTTTGAATTCGTGCTTAAAGGAGACTATGTTAAAGCTAAGTCTTTAATTGAGAAGCTGGAGGGGCTCGGTCTTTCAGAGTATGAGCTGGGCCGTTTGAACGCTATGAAGGGTATCGCTTCAACTATAAAAGACGGCGATTCCAACGTTAAGCAGTACTTAGATAGAGACTTCATTAAGAGTAGGTCTTTAAAGTTTAAGGAGGTTCTGAGGCTTGGGAGTCCAATGATAGATGACTACGATAGGGGCTTTTTCGAGTTTTGGATAGAGTTTCTGAAGACGGCTCTAGAGTATTTAGATAAAAGCTGACGTTTTTCAGCAAAATCTACTTGAGGAAATTGTATAGGATGGTCCATGTAGCCAACCATACGAGGAAATACGTACCCATTCCCTCGAGGAGGAGCTTCTTAGAGTCTACTTTTTCATCTACTATTCTTCTGAAAGCGTATTGAGTCAATACGTATACCAATATGGCGAGTAGCAATCCTCCGAAGCCCCATATTTTTAGGAGGCCTGAAAGCAAAGCTATTGTTAAAGCTAAACCGAAGCGTATCCAATACACGTATTTAAGGTTCATGTATGTTTCCCTATTCTCTAGAATCTGGAAGCCTTTAAGCGTTACTTTTCGTTTTTTGGCTCATATTTCTACTTCCGTCTCCTAAGAGCATTATTCCAGTGGGCTATCTACGGCATTTTCGGCTTTCCAGCCTAAATGTTTAAGCGTTATCAGCAAAGGTTATTAGGTACTTTAGTACTATAGTACTAGTGGATCGCATAAATGGCTCGAAACGGTAAAGAAGATACTGAAGTGATCAAAGTCGAGATTCCGAGGCTACTCGCTGAGAGGTTCCGTAGGTACGTTGCTGAGAGATATGGTTTAAGGAGGGGCTCTCTCTCCAGAGCTGTAGCGGACTTAATCGAGAAGGAGCTTGGTGCTCAGAGGTTTCAGGGCTCTAAAAACGTAGACGAAATAGTAGGTTTAGGCTTACAGTCCGACTATACGTGGGAGGGGGAAGACCTAGTTGAAGCGTTGAGGAGGAGAGCTGATGTACTTGATAGATGCTAACATTCTATTAGAGGTGCTGTATAAGAGAGGCAGATGGAGGAATTGCTACGAGCTACTCAACAAGGTTAAAACTGGTTATATCAAAGCTCACATACTGCACTTCACTCTCCACGGCGTTTCAGCCATCCTAGGAAAACCAGAGCTCGTCTCGAAGTTTCTCTCCGAGGTACTATCATGGCAAGGTTTAACAGTAGTAGACCTTCCCATAGAAGAGGAGCTCGTCGCAAGCGAGTTAGCTAGTAAAGCAGACCTGGACTTCGACGACGGGCTCCAGTACTACTACGCTAAGAAGGTGGAGGCACAGATAGTCTCGCTCGACAGAGACTTTGACAAGCTAGATGTGAAGAGAGTTGAGCCTAGCGAAGCCGTCTAAATCTCATGAAGGTTCACAGAAAATATACGAGCCTTCTTGAGAAATACGGCTTAAACCAGGATAGTATGCACAGCTACAGCTATCTTAAAAGTGCCGTTGAAAAGATGCCTGATGAGGGGCTGAAGAGCTTTCAAAAATAGCTTTAAAACGTACGGTTGGGAAGTGGCTGGAGCTGAAGAACAGGCTTAAAACAGGCGAATTCACACCCTATAAACTGCCAACATACCTAATGCAGTATGCAACACTACAGACGAAAACATACTATTACTACTGGCAGGTTATCGGATAGTTATAAAATGTTAACTATCCGTTTCACCTCCATCTTTAAGACTTCATGGATGGCTTTCAGGGGCAACGGAAACTCCCCACATCTCGGATTCCTCTTCAGAAGGTTTAAACATACGATCACATCTTTATCTAAGAGCTTTAGAATCTCCCTCTTTAAGGTCTCCATTGTGAATCGATGATAAAGATTGAATCTAAAATATTTAAACCTTTAAGGTCGGTTACCTATGGCTGAGGTCGAGGCTTTGGGGCTCCGGGGCGGTTTAATGTCGGTTTGCTCGAAATGTTAAACACTTGTGTACACTTCTACCCTAAGCCTCTTTGATGCCTCCAACGCTCTCTCATCTGCGTAAGGCGTTACGACAAGTAGCCTGTCGGGCTTTCTACCCGTCTTTCTTTGGTATAGCTCCGCCTTCCTCATGAACTGAAGTATGTCTGAAGCCCTTACGTGTGATGAAACTTCGATCAGTATCAGCTTCTCATCTTTGACTGCTATGTCAACTTCTACGTCGCTCGGATAGCCGAAGACCGCGCCAGCCTCATCGTATGCCCTCCACTTCTCCACCTTTAGCCCAAGCTCCCTGTCGAGGAGCCCCCTCAAGCCATCTCTAAACGCGTCCTCCGCCATTATCCCCCACCTAGCTCCAAGAGCAGATATATGCCTGTTTACGATCTCAAACCCCTTGTTCATATCCTCTCTAAGCTTAGCGATCTCATCCTCATGCCTATCAAGCCTTTTAAGCACTTCAACGAACTTTGCGTCGTGAGAGTCTAAGCGTTTAAGTATTTCAATGAACTTTGCATCATGAGCATCTAGGCGTTTGAGTATCTCGACGAATTTTGCGTCATGGGCGTCTAAGCGCTTAAGTATTTCAATGAATTTTGCGTCGTGAGAGTCTAGGCGCTTAAGTATCTCCCCTAAGCCTATTAGTCCTGCAACCGCATACCTGAACTCCTCGTCTTCCTTCAGCAGCCTGAGCACTTCAGCCTTGAGCTTTTCCAATTTGATCAAGAATAATGGTGATTGAGGGTGTTTTTATCTCTTTTCCTAGTTATTTTAGATGGCTACTTCCGAGCAGTCTCCTATGTTGAGCTTTAAGAATTTTCTACTGCTCTTGCCTTTCACAACTTTCGCGTATCTCCCCACTAGGCTTTCCTCAAGTCTTTCTATTCCAATTATGGATGCTCCTTCTAAAATTACGCAGTATTCAATGGAGCTTTCGATGAATTCCAGCTCCTCAATAGTCTTGGAGTCTAAGACAATATAGGTAAACCCCGTATCGACCAGCATCCTAATATCTCTCGACGTTCTTCTGCCTCGTAACGTTCAAGTAAGTGAAGCCCATACCGTATAAACGGATCGGACTACTGTGAACTACCGCTGTCTCACCCCACCCTCTCGGATGGGGACTTCCCGCCGAAGAAGTTAAAAACACTGCTTCCCGCTTAAAGACGCTCAAGCTCCATCTCTATGGACGTACAACGACTATGCGTATAAATCCAGCTCCTTCAGCAGCTCATCTACGTCTAAGACCTCGATTGCCGTCACCTCGCCAGTTTCACAATCCCTGAATAGGAACACGGGTGTTTTTAGCTGAAGCGGTTCAACCTCCACCTCAGCCCCCTTCGGGTAGGAGAACCTCACATGTAAAACGTTTCTAACTAGCGAAATCTCGATCACTTCCTCCGGAAGCTTCGCCCCATAGGTACTCTCCAATCCCTTTAGAAGGGACTTAACGTTTAGATCCAGTAAAGTCTTCACACCCATCTCCCCGCTACAAATCTTTTATATGTTTAGAGTCTATTAAATATGCTGTCCTAACTTCATTTTCAAGCACAATAATGGTTAGCCATAGACCATCTACTTTCTTCAAGAAATACTTAATACTGGTGTTATGAGCATCTAGATGTACTTCATCTGGACTGGCGAGAGCTTCTTCAAGAAGCCTCTTCAACAGATCTAACCTGTTAATTCCAAGCACTCTACTGAAATCCCTCCCATGCTTCCTGATAATGTGTCTGAGGACTTCTTCTGGGATGACGTGTTCCACGGCCTGTTGCCCTATTTCTTAATGAAGAAATATCGTGCCAGCTCTTCCAGCACGAAGTGTGGGTTTGCGGGTCACAGCAACAATATTCTCGTTTCTTTGAGCTCGCCCGTTGTCGGGTCAACTGTTAAGCCTAAAGTTTCTAAGGTTAAGACCCCTATTAAGACGTCTCTCAATTCCTTTGAGATGAGAATGGGCGTCACACCCCTCTTCCCCCCTACCTCTAGCAATGCAAAACTCTCATCAAGGTCTGCATAGCCCTTAGCGGTCTCAACCCTCTTCTTGCCGACTATTTTAAAGCTTAATTTTTCATGGATTTCCCAGGGCACGACTGTGAACGTTGCACCTGTGTCGACCAAAGCCGCGACCTTAACATCTTGACCCGTAATGGGATTTATTAGTTTTGCGTCAACCCAAACACGACCCATTAGAATTCCCAGTCCTAAAAGGATAGGGAGCTTATTTAAACTTGACTGTGTGGGAATTGCTGGCTAAGGCGCCCCTCCTTCAGCATGAAGTCTTTATTGGCCGGTAGTCTCTCGTAAAGGTCCGTCGTTGTCAGTATGATTGTCACCTTTCTTTCCCTGTTTATTTTTGTTAGCAGATCCATTAGCAGTTGGGAGTTTTCGTCGTCTAGGCTTGAAGTTGGCTCGTCTGCCAGGATTATTTTCGGGCTGTTGGCTAATGCACGTATTATGGCTATGCGCTGCCTTTCGCCGCCGCTCAGTGTGTTGGGGAACCTTTCAGCCAAGTTTGTTAAGCCGAAGTATTTTAGGAGTTCGAGTGCCCTCCGCCTTCTCTCATGCCTGCCTATTCCAGTCAGAGCCAGAGGCAGTTCTATGTTTTCCAGGACCGTTAGGGAGGGGATCAGGTTGGAGAATTGGAATACGAAGCCTATGTAGCGCAGTCTAAGCTCCGATATCTCATCGTCTCTCAGCCCGTTAACCGCTCTCCCGAAAAGCTTGACTTCGCCTTTATCCGGCTGCTCTAGTAGGCCTATGATTTTAAGTAGGGTTGTCTTCCCTACACCCGATTTACCCCTGATGGATATGAATTCACCCTCTCTAACCGTGAGGTTTATGTCTTTCAATACTTCGATTGCGCCGTAGCTCTTCGAGACTTTATAGAGCTCTATCAACCAGTTACCCAGCGTAAATGTTTACTGGCTTGTTTGAGTATACGATGTTGAGTTTGTATAGTTTTTCCGTCCAGTTTTTAGGCAGATCGACGCTGTAGCCTCCGTAGAGGACGTATCCGTTCCAAAGCATTTGTCCATATATGTAGAGGAGGCGGGGTCTCTGGTCATCTTTGCCCGTCAAGTATTTGAACCCCTGGAGAACGTCAACTTTTACGTTGAAGTAGCCTTTAAGCAGATATGAAGCTTTTACGTCGCCGGCAACTGTTTGATTCTTATTCGCGTTGGCAAGCCACAGCCCTGCTTTGTATTCTGGATAAGTGTATAGCCAGAAGTATCCCATGTAACGTTCACCCTGAGAAACTGCGGCGTAAACGTTGTAGGAGCTCAGCGAAGCTATTGCCGTAAGGGTCAGCAAGATCAATACCGTAGCAAATCTCACAACTTTTCGACTGCGTAGTTTTCCAGCAGCTAGGTGCAACTGGTGAAGTCCAACCGCGGATAGTAGTGCCAAAGGTGGCCATAGGAAGTTTAATGTTCTACAGGCAAGTCCTAATCCGAGTGATGAGTTTCCGAAGACAGCGTAGCCTTCAAGCCCTAAAATCGAAGCAAGCCAGAAAACCGCCTCGATTTTATGCCTGCTGTGGGCACTCTTCATTCCCCTATATCCTAGATAAGTAAAGGGTGAGGCTAAAATGAATGGGGCGGCGTATAAAAAGTAGCGGCTTGGAAGGACTGGGGCGTCTGGCGTAATGGGTGTTTTAACCGCAACGCTGATGGATAATAGGGAGATGGTTGAGGCGGCGAAACACATGAGGAGGCTTCGTGTCTTAGATTGGCTGGGCTTTTTGAAGGCGAGATACGCGGCTAAGGCGAAGGCGACAAGCTGGTAGGATGCCGCGGAAAGCCAGTCGCTGAGTGTCAACTGCAGTTTAAAGCCTTTTTGAGCGTAGAGAAGGTAGTATGCGAGTGTAACAATAGCAAGGACTCCTACGAGGGGGAAGCTGAGCTTATCCGAGGAGGAGCCGTTTTTTAAATCGCTGAGTAAACGGGCTAAAGCCATGCAGAAAAGGATGGCCACCGTCACTAGCGGGGTGAAGTGGTGGGCTAAGACTAGGGCTATGCATGTTAGGGTGAAGAGGAGGATTTTCCCCATTCCACCTTTCAGACGGAGGAAGATGAGTAACAGTAGGAGGTATAGTGGGTTGCCGTAGGTTTCCTTTGTAATGCCGGCTGTAAAGATGGCGTGGGAGAAGCCTGTCGCGAAGATTAAGGATGCCATAAGAGCGGTCTCAGATCCGAAAAAACCTTCAACGAGCACGTAGAAAATGAGTATGGTAAATGCACCGATCACGGGAAAGATTGTAGCCATGGTCTCCCTCGGCTCAATACCAATCGCCTGTGAAAAGGTGACCCCGAAGAGGCTGTTGGCTGGCCAGTAATTGTTGTAGCCGTCGAAGACGCTGTCATCGCCCAGATCTACTGGTGTATGCTCGATGAGGAGCTCGGTGTTTCTGATTGGGGGCCAGCTGTCCGTGGAAAACGGCATGCCTGTAATGAGGGTTGGGTAAAGCCTTAAGATTGAGGCGACAGAGAAGACGAAAAGGATGTAGATGGCTCTCTTCATCGAATCTCACTTTTAATGATGCTTAGGAAGAAGAGCAGAAGAACCAGAGCGAAGTTTAGCGCTATGACGAGCGGGTCCAGCTGGATCGGCACGGTGTGTGATAGGACCTGCAGGTATCCGTGCCCTTGGATGACGGTTAAGGTTGCAGTAGCCATGGCGATTCCCGCTACTGTTGCTACTATAGACCACGGCAAAAGTTTAGCTAAAATGTCCATCCTCAAAAGCTTCTTTGATGCTCCCAACGACCTTAAAACTTCCAACTCGCCTGCGTGTTGTGCCGTGACGATTTTTGACGATTCGACTATGGTTGCGCTTGAGAGGAGGAAAACCATGACTGAGAGGACTAGCAGGGACTCTCTGGTCATGCCATACCTGTCCATATAGCTCCTCATAAAGTTGTAAGCTTCCTCAACACCTATATCTTCGATTCTGAACCTCGTTATTATTCTAGGTGTGATGCTTGGAGGTTGCGGCTCTTGGCTTGGGGTTGAGCTTGAATCTGGGCTTTGTTCAGAGGCTTCTTTGGCTATCTCCTCGAAGATCTTAGATGGAGTTGTGAGGCTTCTGTCTATTTTGAGCCTTATAAGCGTGACATGCCCGTAGTCTGTTCCCCGCAACCACTGTCCAGTGTAGAGTGGTGCGAGGATCTCGTCGTCTATGGGTGAGCGCGACATGAAAATTCCCTTGACTTGCAGCTCTATGTATTGGTTTGATAAGACGCCTAAAACGAGGATTTTTTCGTTGAGCTTTATGCGGAGTCTTTCAGCAACGTTTTTCCCCACAATTATAGAGCTCACATCATCCATCTTAATCATGCTACCCTCTACTATGGTCAGTTGATTCAGCTTTGCGAAGTCTTCCGGTATAATCCCTCTTAGGAAGATTGGTTCGCCTTTTATGATGCAGGGAGCTGTGGCTTCGGGGCTACAGGCTATAACCCCGTTTAAGGCGCTTATTTTTTCAGCCAAGTAGGCTGGAACAAGACCTGTGAAGGGTGTGCTACTCCTCCTACTGTAGACCGCCACGACATCCTCCCCCTCGCCCAGGTAGGCGGTGAAGCCCCTGTAGAAGCCTAGAAGGCTTAGGGCGGTTAATGAAAAAAGCATGGAGGATAAAGTGATTATTAATGTAAGGGTTAAGACGCGTTGTCGCTTGAGGTATTTGAAGCTTGTAAGCCTCGTGAAATTCAGCCTGTCCCCGTGTATACTTCTTCTATATGTGCATGCCATTACATCATTTTTCTGAATATATTGGTGGTATTCTTTTATAACTTTTATGGGAATGGGTTTTTAATTTCTACATCTTTAACCTTCTTTGCCAGTTCTTCGTCTATCGTGTATATTTTGTTGATTCTGAGCTCCTTGGCTAGCTCTATTAGGTAGCGGTCCTATGAGGAAATATCTAGCTCTGATGCTAAGATTATGGCTTTCGGAAGGCTTCCATAGAATGCTGGGGATTCGACGGATAGGGTTTTCAATAGAGCCTTTGCCACGTCAACACTTCTAAGTTTTAGGTATTTCGTCATGATAATGTAGGCTTCCAGATAGTTGCTCACGGGGATTAGGATGCGCTTTTTAAGCGTAAGGGCGTCGAGCAGCAGTTGGGCTGCATATTTGCGTGCAGGGTTTCTGAAGTGGGCGAGAACTATGATGCCGACGTCAACTAACGCCTCGAACCCCAATTTTGCGGAGCGCATATTCCCTGTCAACGTATTTATCCTCCCCCTCAACCTTCACAGTATCCAATTCTAGGCTTGGAACAATTTCCTCCAGCTCGGCGAAGGCTTTGTGGATCGCTTCCATGGAGAACTTCTCTAGTATAATTCTATTCCCAACAACCCTGCACACCATCTCAGCCTCTCCCTCTATCCCGAGGGCTTTTCTAACATCCTTCGGGAGGACCGTTCAACCCTGCTTATCCACCTTAATAGTTGCCTCCATGTTTACCGCCATTTATTCCATAAAAAATGCCAGGTATAAACGTATCGCATCTACAACTACAAACAAGCGACGCCAACCCGTCAACCACTAAAACATGGGGTGTTCTCTGCCGAGGTTTTCCTTCCTTTCCTCATAGCAGTTTTTGTGTAGAAAATTCTTAGATTTAGAGTTGAAGCTGAAATACTATTTCACGGGTTTAAAATACTCATTGAGCGTGGATGATAAGGTTAGGATTACGGCGAGGGTTAGGATATATCTTTCCCTTAAATATTTAAAGTCTCTAAGCCTCAAAGCCGAAACCGTTACTCATATGCTCTTTCTCTCGGTCCGATGAAATGGATTAGTGTTCTTTTCTCGTCCCAGTTTTTACTTCATAGACGATTCTCAGGCCTCCAACTCTAATGCGGTATGTGTTTTCATATCTTCAAAGCTTAGCAACGTCAAACTTTCTTTTCAGTTGTGAGTTGCGTATGTATTTTGGTTTCAGCCTATTTTAGATAGCAGGAGTTTTACTGTGTCCTTTCGCGACTTTGCCAGCTCTATTAGAGCGTTTAGAAGCCCCTTCTTTGAGGCATCTATTATCTCCACTGAGACTATTTTCCCCTCGCCGTCGTAGCCCAAGATAACGTCGTTATTAAGGAGCTCCTCATCTACTAAGGCGCCCTCCTTAACCTTAAACACTAGAACGTCAGCTTCCGGATCATACTTTATGATTGGATCCATCTTCCAGACCTCTTTCTCCTGCGGGCAACCTCATCAAGCTTACTGCTGTATATTACGGTTATAATAAATATTTCCTCTTCCCTCCTCTCGTATACTATGGCTAATCTTCGATTCATCTTTAAGGCGATCCACCTTCCGGTAGCTGAATCATAAAGGACTTCATCTGGGTTTCTAACGACATCTCTAATCATCTCCTCCGTTATGCCCTTTCTTGAAAGCTCAGTAGCAAGCTTGTCCATCGTGTGACGACTGAATCTAATCGTCAACGTCCTCTAAGCCACTCAACCGTTCTGATAGTTTCTGAAAGCGATGCCCAGACGTGGTTTCGAAGCAGCGTCAGGCAGGCATTTGCAGTGGCTGCTCCACGTATCTTGTCCGCGCCGATTTTAGGGCTGGGTATATGCATCCTAGGATTGATGACACTAGCGTTAGTAGGAGTGTTTGGAGGGCTTGCTCCGCTTCTAGGAAGGGTGTTATGTCTATGTTTGGCGTGATCCATCTTAGGATTGTTGAGGCTGTCTGCGTTCCAGCTGTGCCTAAGGCTATCCCTAATACTGAGCCTGTGAGGGATGTAGCTATAGTGTAGGTTAGGACTAGGGTGAAGATGAGGCGTCTTTTTGCGCCTAGGGCTCTGAGCATGGCGAGTTCATAGCTTGACTCTACTATAAGCCTTGTAGCAGTTATGTAGGATGCTGCGGCCACAGCTGCGTAGACGGCTATGGACCAGACGTTTAGGAAGGCTATTGTTTGCATGCTCATCTGCCGCAGAAACTCAGGTAGCTGCTGGACTTGGACTAGCCTAACGTTTTCAGGTAGCAGCTGCGCGATTTGGCTGAGGGCTTCCCGGCTATCTACGCCCTGCTGTAGGACTATTTCAATGAGGGAAACCGTTCCGTTTTCTCCTGTGAGCATGTTGGCTGTTTCCATTAAAGCCAGGAGTTCGGCGTCGCTCTTCGTTTGGCTTCTGAATACGCCTACTATTTTGAGTTTAACGTGCTTTCCACCGACGACTAGTTCCAGCTCGTCTCCGAGTTTTATGTTGTATGCCCGTGCAAGAACCTCTCCCACATCCGCTTCAAACCAGCTTCTGGGAGTTGTCCCGTCTATGTAGGACCCCATCCTTTCAAGGAAGCCTCGGACATCCTCTAGACACCTGACGTTGATTGTGCGGCTACTGGCTTTTGTTTCAAGCTCCGCCTCGAAGATTTTCTGGGGGACGGTCCACCTGACGCAGCTGAGACCTGCGAGTTTGGAGGCTAAACTTGCATCGACTCTGCTTTGCGCTATTGATGTTGAGTTTCCGCTAAGTATTAAGTAGGATCCGCCAGTATAGACTAGTTTTCCGAGCATTTCAGCCTGAAGATTGATGTAGTTGGTTATCGATTGGGCTGATGAGGTTATGGCGACCAAGAGCGCTATGGCTATAATCGACTGGGCGACCCCCCTTTTCCGGATGAAAATCTTAAGGTTTAAAGCCAACGTTCAGCGATCCACTGATATTTTTCCGGTGAGGTCTTGAGGCAGACCTCCCTGACTGCGAAATTTAGCTTTGCACGCCTATCGAAACAGTTTCAGAATAGATGGATTTAAATAGTTTTCCGAGTTTAACTTTCTCATCCCCTCCGCTCTGGCTACATGGTAGCCTATGGGGACTGGGAGGCTGGGGTTGAACTTCAGATGTGGCGGGGTTGGGTTTCCGCCGAAAGCCCTCAGTGAGCCAGTCGAGGGGGAAGGGTTAAGTAGAGGCAACGGATCACAACTCATCTCTACTCAACTCAGAACCCTACGTATAGCGTTTTTAAGCCTTCGGCCTCCGCTATGCTAGCCAGCTTCCTATCTCCTGTGACTACTGTGGAGCTATCGACTTTTCTAGCTGAAGCTATTTGGAGGGCATCTGCCACGTAGATGTGGTGTTTCAACACTAGCTCTATGGAGGTTCGAAGAACGGGTGGACTTACACTGACAGCTACAAGCCTGTGTAATCTCGAGAGAGCCATGGACTCTCTCAGCATATCTCTCACCACTCTCTTAGCGTCTAGCCCTATTATTCAAGTAGTATATTTCCTCAGCTCTGTTCAACGAGAATGCCCCGCTTCTCCCTCAACTCCTTCACTATCTTAGCTGCATCTAGCCCTTGGAACCTCGGACTCAGTTGTGGGCTCCAGTCTTCCTAAACCCAGCTTTCCACCGAGAGCTTCAGCCCACCTCCTAAACACCACATACTCAAAATATTCCTCAATGATGTTGCTTAAACTCCTCCCCTCGATGGCGGCAATCCTCTTAACCTCATCCAACAAATCTTCCCCCACGCTTAAAGTAAGCTTCTTCTTAGCCACTTAAACCACCACGATATAATCGCATGCCTGAACATGCTCAGGATGAAGGGAGCACCGTTCACCCTGAAAGCAGCCTATGAACCCATAATGGTGAGGCTGAGGGGATGAAAGCTAACACTAGACCAGAACGGCTTAAACATGCCTGTTTATATCTTCCTCCAGGTCTAGGAGTTGGAGTATTGATCTATACCTCAACTCGAAGAACTGCGCTGGGTCATCTATGATTATGGGTACTCCG
>CAZMSC010000004.1:0-86543 GCA_964568845.1 uncultured Candidatus Bathyarchaeia archaeon
AGATTTGAGAAAAAGCATGAACCTTGTGACTAGTAAGATTGGTACATTAATTGTTGCAGCGATAATCGCAGCTATATGTAGCATAACACTCATTCTACTCCCAATAGCTATGTTTATTATAGTTATAGCGATAATAGAAGGGGTAGATGCCATAGAAAGCACTAGAAGGGCAATCAACTTTGTCATTAAAAATCTCAGCGAAGTGATAATCTTCATAGTAATCGTGATAGTTGTAGGAGCAATTTTTTCCTACGGCTTTTCATTCATCCCAATTATCGGCTCATTTATTGGAGCAATAATAAGCTGGTTTTTAAACGCTATCTTCACGATTTCAGCAGTATGCTTCTACCTTTCCCTGAGAGCCCCGCCGCCTCCGCCTCCAATATAATAATTAATCATAGTCTACGTTAACTATTAAGGGGTTATCGTAGGCATAACCGTTACAGTAAGCAATCCACAGCAGAAGGTTAACCAATATGAGTCCCAATCTCATAACCTATCCAACAGCCTATACATAGATGGACCGAAAACCATAATTCTAGTCTATGCTTGACCGCCAGTTGGAGGCTATATTGTCCCAGCTGACACATTAGCACCAGCTAGCATAACAACAGAAACTACAATCCCATTATTGATTCTTGGCTTAGCAATCACAGTAGCCATCAAAAAGGAAATCAATCCATAAAATCCTCCCCCTTTCTTTACCAGTTTTTCACAATATCATTTCCTACTACATTCTCTACGCTACGCTTCTAACCCCCTTAAGTATACCAGCTCTTGCTCTGTAGTTTTTATCAACGGTATCATCCATGTTTTCCCCTCATCTTCATCGTTGGTCTTGAAAAACTTAAATAATTGTATATACATTGTAATTACTGGTTCATATGCCCACTATAAGCGTTAGGATCCCAGAGGATTTAAGAAGGAGGATGAGTCAAATCAAGGGTGTAAACTGGAGTGAAGTTGTTAGAAGAGCTATATTAGAGAAGATAGTGATCGAGGAAAGAATAGGCAGTAAAAATTGGGATTTAGTGAGAAGGGCTGGAAAGGAGGCTGATGAACTGCGAATGAAGCTTGAAGCCAAGTACGGAAAGTGTAACTACGACAGTGCAGAGACCATTAGGTGTTGGAGGGATGCACGGACATGGAGAGAATGGTTATAGATGCATCAGTAGCAGTTAAGTGGTTCGTTTCCGAAAGGAATACAGATAAAGCCTTAAGGCTGAAGGACTTATATCTAAACGGAGCCTTAGAGTTAATTGCTCCGACACTAATCTATTATGAAGTAGCAAATGCACTAAGATTTCACCCATATTATAGGCTAACTGAAACAGAGTTGCTTAACATTATCACGGTGCTGAGAGATATGCAGATAGTTATAGAGCCTACAGCTGAAACATGGTTTAGAGCATTTAAAACATCTATATCAGAGGGAATAGCGGTCTACGACGCCATATACATAGCAACATCACTAACACTAGACGCTAAACTGGTGACAGGCGATGAAAGACTGATCGAGAGGTTAAGTGAGAAAGTGAAGCGGAAAGTAACAAGCTTAGATGAGCTAAACCTCTAGATTATGGGTTTGGAATAAAAACTTTAATATTTTAATTCATTGAGGTGAAGAAATAGAAAGATAGAGTTTTTACAAAAACGAGGAAATGATGCTGGATTTATGCTTCAGTAGGAGGAGTCGATGTGGCAATTGCCATGCAAAACATGGTTTTAACCGCTGTAAGCGAGGGTTTAGGGACATGTTGGGTTGGAAGCTTCAATGAAGATGAAGTTAGGAGGATGCTGAGCTTCTAGTAAGGTTTTCCAAGGCTTTAGGCATTCATATTCTAACCAACACAGGTCTCTATAAGGCGCCTCATCTTCCAAAATTTGCTTTTGAATACTCAGCTGATCGGCTTGCTGAATTGTGGACAAAAGAGATTCTGGAAGGGGTTGAAGATACCTATATTAAAGCAGGATTCATAAAGATCGCAGTAAATCCTGGTACTATAGTGCCTATACAGCAAAAAATTGTAAGGGCTGCTACCCGTTGCAGTCTTGCAACAAGAGCTGTTATTGCCTGTCATACAGGTAATGGTGTAGCGGCAATGCATTTACTTAAAATTTTGAACGAAGAAGGCTTGGAAAATAATAAATTTATAGTTGTTCATACTGACGCTGAAGAAAACATCGAATATCATCTGGAGATCGCTAGGCAAGGTGCATGGGTCGAATATGACGGTTTAAGTCAAAATACCTCTGAGAAAACATTAAAGCTGCTCAGATTTATGGTGGATCACGGTTTTGAGGAGCAGATCCTTCTGTCTCAGGATGCAGGATGGTATAATGTAGGTCAGCCCCGCGGCGGCAACATTAGAGGTTATGAATACTTGATTGAAAAGTTTGTTCCCTCAATGAAAAAGAATGGTTTTGACCAAAATTTAATCGACAAGATTCTAGTGGAGAATTCTGCTAAAGCTTTTCAAATCGAATAATACCACTTAAGTCTTCATTACGTATTGGTCAAAAAGCGAACAATCGGAAGCGAGCAATGGCGGGTTTCAAGCATAGAAAAGCCTTTTCGTAAAAAGCTGTTGGAAGACTCCCATATCACTTGAGAACTCGCGGCTCAGCGTTAACAGGAGCTGAGAAGGCTCACAGGTTAAGCCCAACCCGCCAATCTAATCGTAGTATGTTAAAGCCATGATTAACGTCACATCCATGTTACTACAGTTGAAATATTTTTCACAGGGATTTCAACTGTAGTAATCCCTCCGTTAAACCGACTGAGAAGAGTTCATTGAAGAAGCCTACCACAGTACGCCTCAACACCAAACCCAGCATCAACCCAATAGCCGACTCCACCAGTAGATTTAAGCCGAACCATCAACAAGAAATATTAAAGACCATCCACAGCGACGGGCGGCAACGCACAGACTATTTCCGCATTCAAATATTTTATTAATACGTCAACATAGACTAAAGAGCAGTGGTCGTTTTGACCTGCAAACCCTTAGAAAAAGTCCCAGATTGGGAGAACCCGAGGATCGTAGGGAGGAATAAGGAGCCTGCCCATGCAACCCTCATGCCCTATCCAAACGAAGAGGAAGCCCTATCATGCGAAAGGGAGAAGTCTTCATGGTTTTTAACACTAAACGGAGAGTGGAAGTTTAAGCTTTATGAAAACCCAGATTCACTGCCTAAAGACTTCTATAAGCTATACTATGACGATGGAGACTGGGCTATCATACCTGTTCCAAGCAACTGGCAGATGCTTGGATACGATAAGCCTATTTACGTCAACGTCAGATACCCATTCTACGCCGACCCACCAAAGGTCCCACATGACTGGAATCCGACGGGACTATACCGTAGAACGTTTAATATCCCTGAAGATTGGCATGGTAGGCAGATATTCCTAGTCTTCGACGGCGTCGACTCGGCGTTCTACGTATGGGTTAACGGCGAAATCGTAGGGTATAGTCAAGACAGCCGTCTGCCGGCAGAATTCAACATCACAAAGTACGTTAAATCGGGTGAAAACCTGATAGCAGTAGAAGTCTTACGCTGGAGCGACGGAAGCTACCTCGAAGACCAAGACATGTGGCGTTTAAGCGGAATCCACCGTGACGTCTACTTGTACTGTACGCCGAATATTCATGTAAGAGACTTCTTCGTAAGAACGTTTTTCGACAGAAACTACCAAGACGCCGTTTTAAAAGTCAGAGTTAACATTCGAAACTACTCTGAAAAAACAACAGCTCCACATGTTTTAGAAGTGAAACTCTACGATAGTGAAGGTGTTCAAGTATTCAACGAGCCCGTAAGAGGACACGTTGGGGAAATACGACCCGGAAGTGAAGCCATTTTAGAATTTGAGAAGAATGTTTCAAAACCCAGGAAGTGGTCTGCTGAAGACCCATACCTTTACACGATGCTCCTCATATTAAAAAATGAAAGAGGCGAAATTGTTGAAGTCGAAAGTTGCCACGTCGGCTTCCGTCAAGTAGAGGTTAAAAACGGACGTATACTGATAAACGGTGTACCAGTTTATCTTAAAGGGGTTAATAGACATGAACATGACGATGTACGGGGACACGCAATCACCGTAGAATCTATGATAAAAGACATAGAACTCATGAAGCGGTTCAATTTCAACGCTGTACGTACGTCCCATTACCCAAACCATCCAACCTGGTACGACCTCTGCGATAAATACGGCATCTACGTGATCGATGAAGCCAATATTGAATGCCACGGCCTAGTCGGCTTTCTAAGAACGATGTTTCAAATAGAAGAAGCCTTTGGAAAGCCGTGGGAAGAATTGCTTAAAGAGCTCCGAGAGAAGTCGAAGGAGAGACCGTGGAAAGACATTATGAATGAGCTCATGAAGAGGTTCCCCAGATACACCGAGCCGGCACACGACCTAGAATGGCTCCACGCATTCATGGAGAGGTTTGTCAGAATGGTTGAAAGAGATAAAAACCACCCATGCGTTATAATATGGTCGCTTGGAAACGAGTCTGGATATGGCCCAAACCACGATGCAATGTCTGGATGGGTTCACGGATACGACCCAACAAGACCTGTACACTATGAAGGGACAATACACACCGCTGAGAGGAAGGTTTCAAAAAGCGTCGATATAATAAGTATAATGTATCCAACCCTTGAAAGGCTGATACAGCTGGCTGAAGACCCCGAGGAAGATAGGCCAGTAATTATGTGTGAATACGCCCACTCGATGGGTAACAGTACAGGCAATTTAAAGGAGTACTGGGAGACCATACGTAAATATAAGCGTCTATGCGGCGGCTTCATATGGGATTGGGTTGACCAAGGCTTGAAACGCTTAACCGAAGATGGACGTGAGTGGTGGGCTTACGGCGGAGATTTCGGCGATGAACCGAATGATGGAAACTTCTGCATCAACGGCTTAGTGTGGCCAGACCGTAAACCCCATCCGGCAATCTGGGAGTGTAAGAAGATACAGCAACCAGTTGAAGCCGAAGCCGTAGACCTAACTAAGGGCATAGTTCGGATAATAAACGGGTTTGATTTCACAAGCCTAGATATTTTAGAAATATCTTGGGAGCTTTCAGAGGACGGTAGGGTAATTCAACAGGGAACACTACCAAAGATCGATACCCCACCTCATGAAAGTGAAGTTGTAACCATCCCATTTAAGACCCCAGAGCTTAAACCTGGAGCAGAATACTGGCTAATGATACGCTACAGGCTTTCGAAAGATACTATTTGGGCTGAGAAAGGCTATGAAATCGGCTGGTCTCAATTTAAAATGCCCTTCGACGTACCTCCAAAACCATCGGTTAAAACTGGAGGTATGCCTCCGTTAAATCTCGAAGAGAAGCGTGAAGAAATAACGATTTTGGGAAGAGAGTTTAAGCTTACAGTAAACAAGAACATAGGATGCATCACCTCTCTAAACTACAAAGGTTTTAAAATAGTAAAAGACGGACCTTTCTTAAACGTCTGGCGAGCACCGACGGACAACGACGTCCCCCGGTTAGCTCCAATATGGCGTAGTGCTGAACTCGACCGTCTAAGACAAAGCGTTAAAGGTGTTAAAGTAGAGAAGGTTTCAGATCAAGTAGTCTGCATAACCGTAGAAGCATCACTCCACACATCTGAGAACATTGAGAAGTTTAAGTGTAAATACACGTATAAAGTCTACGGAAGTAGCGACATAATAATAGATGCAGACGTAGAGCCCGTCGCAGACCTCCCTCCCTCAATACCACGTATAGGCTTAAAAATGACGATCCCGGGAGGGTTTGAAAAACTCACATGGTTTGGACGGGGGCCACATGAAAACTACTGCGACCGAAGGGAGGGGGCAGCTGTTGGAGTTTACAGTGGGACTGTTGATGAGCAGTACGTACCCTACATTAAGCCCCAGGAAAACGGGAATAAGACAGATGTGAGGTGGGCTCTCCTCACGAATGACTTAGACTTTGGACTCCTAATCGTCGGTATGCCGTTAATGGAGTTCAGCGTACACCATTATACGATTGAAGACTTTGAAAAAGCAAAACACACATATGAGCTTAAAAGACGCGACGACGTAATGTTAAACATCGATTACAAGCAATCTGGGCTCGGAGGGGGAAGCTGTGGACCAGACACCCTTCCACAGTATCTCGTAAAACCAGAGCACATCCATTTCGCTGTAAGACTGAGGCCAATCTCACCAGGCGAATCGGTCGATGAGCTGAGCAAACAGACGATCGTTGACGAACTGCATTAAACCCATTATATCAGCTTAGACTCCTCCAATTTTTCCATCTAAAATATTACAAAGCTCCACTAGGCTATTTAACGTTAAAGTCTTCGACTCCAATCCCAGCTTTCTCAAGTCTTTTAAATCATCCAGCCGTCTAACCACTAACACCGCTCTGCAATTATTGTCTAAGGCGGATACAACATCATTGACTCTATCACCAACCATCATGGTTTCAGACGCCTCATAACCACCTTCAGAGAGCACGAGTTTTATCTGCTCCCTCCTCGTCGGCCGCTCATCTCTAGAAACAACCATCCCAAATAATCTTCTAACCCCCATGAGGTCTAGAACGCTTTCAATAACCCTTCTTGACTGGAGACTTGTCAAATTCAGCGTGTAATTTTCCCCAAGCCTTCTGAGTACATATGGAGAATTATCCAACACTATTAGACTACCCAGAGATTCAAACTCATACTTTTCAACAAGCCTAGAAACCTCTCCATACAGCTCCGAGCCCCAGAGCATAGATAAAACGGCGGTAAACGATGAAACCTCTCTACCTAAAAGTCTCCCAACCTCTCTATAAACTAGATTCCAGTCTACTGGAAGGAGAACTAAGGTTTCATCTAAGTCAAATATCAGATTTCTAACGTTTAAAACATCTTTTTGCATAATTAACCACCAAGAGGTTAAAACCATAGCCTATCCATTGTGAAGTATAAAACCGTTGAATTTAATAGGGGGTCTGCTACTGCAGCCATCGTCATCCATCTGAACGGCTGGGATGGCCTCTTCATCCCCCCAACCACTTTGAACAGAAAGCGGAATATTAACTCTTCTACCATATCTAAAGCAAGTTCGCTTTAAATAAAGCCTCATCGCCTACCAGTTTTATTCAGGGCTTAAATGCAAAGTCTCGGCTTTCAAGTTTACTGAAGTTGCCCTCTGAGTCAGCATTTCCCATGGTTCATCCCGGATCGTTACAAGTCCATAGTTGCTATTCTCTCCATCAAACCTTCCTTCGTAAGGTTGGTCAAAGTACTGGAACCAATGGTAGCCGATTATAAACGGCTGCTTCATAATCGCTTTAACATACTCCTCATAGTATTTAGCCCTTTCAGATTGGGTTTTAACCGGTATGCCAGCCCCCTTCGTGTTTGGCAATCCAGAATCCATAGCCTTAAAGGAGAACTCCGTTATCATTATTGGAAGCCCAGTCACATCATGCATTCTCTTAAAATCAGCTAATCTCATCGTGAGATCGTTACTGTAGGGGTTTGTATAGCAATTGATCGATACGACGTCGGCGTATCCTATGCAACCTTCAAGCACTTCATTCGGAGGCTTGTAGGCAAAACGACAGCCTAAAACTAAATGGTTTGGATCATACTTTTTAATAGCATCGTAAGTTACCTTGAAGTATCGTCTGGCAATTTGCTTGAGGAAATCTGATCTGTCGGCTTCCATATCTGGCGTTTTTGGAACATATGTAGTTGAAAGTATTTCGTCAAATGAGGAGAAGGATGAGCCCCAAGCCTCATTCAATAGATGTATCTCTCCGTACTTTTCCCTTAGGAAATTTACAAGCGCATTCTTACCTTCGGCTTCAGGTGGAAGAAGCATGTAGTCGTCAAAAAGATCCCTCTTCGACCTCCAATCTGGCGCCCACCTCAACTCGTTATCTGTGAAGTATCCAAGAAGATACTTGTCGTTTCTTTTAGATGCACATATCTTAGACGCTATATCTTCCGCAACTTGTTCAAACTTCTTCGAGAAGTAGTCCGCAATCATTCCACTCTGCCAGTTTGCACCAGCCTTAAGAGCCATATCAAGGATAATCGTATAGGGCATTTCTTCGCAAAAGGTTTCTTCACTTGACCATGCACCTATGGTGTTAAATCCCCAGCTTCTGAGCCTAGCAATTGTCTCTTTAACCCACTTCTCAACAGAGCCATACTTTTCCATGATGTATCTATTGTAGGGGCTATATCCTAAAGACGGCGCATAATCACCCAAATAGTTCACATGGTTCACCCCCTTAGATAGGAATAGACTGCCTTCTGGGTCGATAAACCAGAACCTTCCACTGATCTTCTCAACATGGAAGAAGCCGGATGCTCGACTAGACAAAGTATTACCCCATTCTTAATGCAACCTAATATCGTATAAGCGTTTTGAATATAAACCATGACTATTTTAGAGGCAAAAACTTATTATCACACCGCATTAAAATAATACTTAATGGAACCTACAGTAGTTAAGGGGTTTAATGTAGCCTTCTCAAGGGGGAAGTGCCTAATAAATCCATCCAACGTCACAGTTGAGGCCTATAAACCTGGAGGCTTTGAGAAAGGTGTTATAGAAACTTTAGCCTTGAGCTTCCCCCCATCTAAAGCGACCTACTTTAGAGATTGGAACGCCGTAACAATTAAGGCATTTAATAGATTGATAGGAATTTATGGGTCTGGCAAGATTACGTTCTGCGCCTCAAGCAATGAAGAAATCGAGAGCATCTTGGATTATGTTAAAGGCTTAATTGAGACAGCCTCCAGCGACATTTTAAATAAAGGTACTCCTAAAATTGAAGATGTTGAATCATGGAGCAAACTCACACCGTTGGATCTATATAGGTATCTTCCAAAAACCAACTGTGGAGAATGCGGTGAAAGTACATGTATGGCTTTAGCAGCTAAAGTATTATCGGGGGAGAGGTCTCTTAAAGACTGTAAACCTCTTTCAAAACCTGAAAATAGGAGAATACTTGAGGAGTTTAGGAGAAAGCTTGGCGATAGAGCACTTAAAACGTTAAGTTGGGAATGAAATACTCAGACGCTTAACTGGCTAGTCTATAACGCGGTAGAATCTCATTTAGAGGATGGTAGAGCTTGCCCATTCAAGTCTTTATCCTAGGAATGGCCGGTTGCGGTAAAACATCTCTTACGGCTAAGTTCACTTCTTGGCTAAGAGAAAATGTTGGACTTAAGGCTATAGCGGTGAACTTGGATTCTGGTGCCGTAAACCTGCCCTATGAAGCGTACTTAGACGTAAGGAAGTTCTTCACACTAGAAGAGCTCATGCTGAAAAAGGGACTTGGACCAAACGGTGCTATGGTATACTCTATGGAAATTTTAGAGAAAATGACGCCGGATATTGTGAGAGCTCTAGCTGAAGCAAACTACGACATAGCTCTAATAGATACTCCAGGGCAGAACGAAGTGTTCTCTTTTAGACCGACTGGCCCTAGAGTAGTTGAGGCTTTTACAAAACTAGGTCCATCTACAGGCGTTTTCCTCATAGATGCTTCCACTATAAATAAACCATCGGATTTGGTGGCCTGTTTCTCAATATCTATAGCTTCTCAGATAAGACTTGGAATACCAGTCGTAGTAGCCTTAAGTAAGACCGATAAAGCCACTCTAAGCGGTTTAGAAAAGCTTCTAGTAGACTACAATTTCCTACTATCAAGCGTTAAAACTGAAACTGGAGGGGGATTGAATAAAGACTTTACCCTACATCTCTTAAGAGTCTATAAAAACTTCATGAAAGTTCAAAAGCCCGTGAAAACATCTGCTTTAACAGGAGAAGGCTTAGAAGAACTATATGATACGATACATGAAGCCTTATGCGAGTGCGGCGACTTAACTTGAAGTTTTCAACTATTCTTCCTTAGCGTATTGAGCCCGCTTTCCGTGTGCTGCGGTTTGAGGCGGAGGCTTTTCACCTCTGTGGATGTATTCGTAGGCTTCCCTATGCCTCTGATAGTATCTGTGTGATGGTTCGAAGCCGAATTCTTTCTGAAGCTGTTCAACTGTTATGTTTGGATCTATCGGTTCTACGAGGAATAGGCCGTCATCTAGGCTTGAGCGCACCTCTACACGGTTTGAATAGTTCCTCATTATTTTATCTGGGATAATGTAGTTGAAGTCGTAATGTGCAACTGTAAAGTCTAGGTTTACTTCGCGGACTGCTACGTTTTTAAGAGCATCCGTTTCGGCTAGGATGTTGCCCAAAGGGTCTATTATCTTAGACTTATCCGACCTCACTGAAGATACGACGTAGTAGTGGTGGAGGTATGCGTAAACCTGTAGGGCAAACCCTCCATTGTATGCAGAACACCAGACAACCATTTTAGCGCCTTTATCGGCTAAAACCTGCCATGTTTCAGGGAAGCCTATGTCGAAGCATATCTGGATGCCGATGCGGCCGAAGTCTAAGTCGAAGACTTTAGCCTCCTCTCCAGGTGTTACACCATCTTCAAAAACCGTGTAGTCATGCGACGTTGTAACAGGGTGGATTTTATCATAAACCCCTACAACGTCTCCAGATCTATCTACGACAGCAGCCGAATTGTAAACTCTTCCACCCCTCTTCGTATAGAGGGGACATATAACGTAGGAGCCATGCTTCCCAGCCTTAGCGGCAACTGCTTTTAAAGTAGACCCGGGTAATGTTTCAGCCAACTCTTCTAGAGGCTTTTCGACTGAGACAGTTGCAAACGCTTCGGGTAGACAGACTAAATCAGGCTGATAGCTGAAGGCGACATCTAAAAGCTTCATAACATGCTTCAAATTCCCTTCGACAGTATCATAGAAGCGATTTGCCTGACAAACTGTAGCTACACGCACTCTCCCACCCATGTAAAAACTCACCGAAAACTAAATACTTCATTCTCAGTTTAAAAGGCTTAGCTTGAGCCTAGTATGACGAAGAAAATGTTTTGTAATCGAGGCTTGAAGATTTAGTGTCCTTCTGGACATACGCTTCTCAATACTGCCGTTTAAATACAATCTAACTATGAATTCAACGAGAAAACATTATCAACGAATTCTCCTCATAGTAAAACATGAGAGGTTTGAATTCCGGTAGATACGACATTAAGAAGATAAAGGAAGAACTACGTTTACTGGTCTGGAGAAGACTTGAAGAGGCTAATGTCACCCTTCCTCCAAAACCATGCTACGGGCGAATACCAAATTTTAAAGGCGCTTATGACGCTGCTTTAAAAGCTTCCAAAACGCCGGAATGGAAAAAGGCTAAAGTCATATTTGCAAATCCGGATAGCCCTCAAAAACACTTAAGGATGATTGCGTTAAAACAGGAAAAGTTATTGATCATGGCTACTCCAAAACTTAAAAATGGATTCTTAGAAATAGATCCTTCAAAAGTTAGAGGGGTTGAAAATGAGGCTTCAACAATTAGTGGAGCTTTCAAATATGGAAAACTGCGTGAAACGGTTGTCTACAAGCCAGATTTGATCGTAACCGGTTGTGTAGCTGTAGATAGAGAGTTTAACAGACTCGGCAAAGGCGGAGGCTATGGGGATATGGAGATATCTATGGTAAAGGGTAAGTATGGATTGGACATACGTGTTCTAACCACAATCCACGACCTTCAGATGATAGACTATATGCCTACAGAGCCCCACGATTCAAAAGTTGATATTGTGGTAACACCTTCTAGAATTTTAAGGAGAGAGATCCATGAAAATCCTTACTCTATGCGGCGTTAGTCAAGCTAAAGTAGGCTTTACCTTTCTAGCGGGGAAACCGTCAAGGCAATGCATTAACTGTAGGCTTTACAAGGTGTGTGTGGGTAAATTAGAGCCTTTAAGACTCTACCGGGTTCTGGAGGTTAGAGAGAAAACTTTCCAATGTCGAATTCATAAAGATGGTGTTAAATTGGTTACTGTTGAAGAAAGCCCCGTAGAAGTAGCTATGGAAGACAGGCTTATAGTTGAAGGGGCATTACTTATATTCAGTCCAATAATATGTAGAATCGAATGTAACAATAAAGGACTGTGTATTCCAGAAGGGCTTAAAGAAAACGATAAATGTCAAGTGATTAAAATAGGAGAAAAGTTGAACTGTTTAGCTGGGTTAAAGCTTAGAAGTGTTATTCTGAGGCGGGTTCTTTAATCTCTTCAACTTTTTTAGATTCTGTTTTAGCCTCAATTCGTTTAACGTACTCTTCCGTGAACACTATTTTCGAAATCTCCGGTATGAACCTCATGATATCGTTTGCCAGGCCTCGTTTTATAAGCTGTATTCCATCAACCATGAAGCTTTCAACAGGCATATTTATAGTTAAAATGTTTGAAGCTAAAGATAGTGAAAAGTTATCAGTGGGTATTGTGGGGAGCCGCCTATGTAGCAATGCTTTAATTTTATTAATTGGTTCTTTAACTTCGTCTTTCACTTCAACCTCATATTTGAGAGTCTTACCTGCTAAGGGGTGGTTGAAGTCAAGTTGAACTCGACCTGAGGATATACTTCTCACAGTAGCCAGTGTATCTCTAAATCTTACTCTGGCACCAGGCCTTAGGTTAGGCTCGCCTTTGAACATTCTAAGGGGGATAAGTCTGACTTTAGATGGGTCTCTGACGCCAAAGCCCTTCTCAGGGGGGACCTCAATCTCTCTTTTTTCACCAACACTCATCTCGTAGAGCTTCTCCTCTAAGCCGCTCACAACCCATCCCTCTCCTAAAACGACCAACATTGACTCATAAATCACGTCTGAACGGTAAATGTTAAACTTTTTAGCCTCAGCCTCGATCGTTGTATCGAAGACCTCATCTGTATCTTTAATTCTAGCAATATAATCTATGAGTATGAAGTCTCCTTTTTGAAATGGCATTAATTCACCTCTTCCAGATGGAGTATTATAAGGCTTTTAAGGTTTACGGTTCTCCATAGGAAGAGGCGACGGCTGTGGGAAACTTGACCTAATGGGGAAAAATTCTACAAGGTAGATTAAGTTAAGTTGCCCTCGTTAGAAATACTTCAGGTGAACCGTTTAATTCTAGAATAGCGTAAAAGTTTTGTCTAGCTGGTCCAGGGTTTACAATTAAAGTTTCACCTAAGTGATCTAAACCCCTGGCTTCATGTATATGCCCATGTAGAACGGTAAAAGGCTTATACTCTTCTATAAAAGCTCTTAATGCTCTACTTCCGGCATGTAAACCAAGCGATGTTAGATCGGTTAAAGTGTTTGCCGGAGGACTATGGGAGACTACTATCAGACGTCCTCTGAAATCGTTCAAAGCCTCTCTAGCCATCTGACATATCTCCTCTTCTTCAAACTCTATTTGAGTAGTAAACGGTGTTTTAGTGGACCCTCCTATGCCTAGGAAGGCCATCGAATCTAATACGTGAAGTTTATCATGTATGTTTAAAGCTTTATCTACAATTCTCATGGTTAATAGAGCTGGTGGGTCGCAATTCCCCGGAACGAAAAACGTTTGAAAGTCTCTGAAGAAGCTCAGCATTTTTTCAACTTCATTTAAACTTCCAAAATGTGTAATATCGCCGCATATCACCACTAAATCTGGCTTAAGTCTTAATGCTTCTCTTGAAATACTGTAGGCTGCTTTAAAATTGCCGTGTATGTCGCTTAGAACTATGATCTTCAATTTACCACCATCTTATTTCGAATGTTTTAAATTCACCTTTATATGACTCTTCAAAAAACACGACACTATCCACTTTAGCTGAAGAGGGGCCTCTTCGACACCATGCTAAAACCTTTCTAACAGAATCCTCTTCCCCTTCCAGTACGGCTTCAACTCTCCCATCTGGGAGATTTCTAACCCACCCGTTAACGCCATTTGAAAGAGCCATCCTCCTTAGATGGTATCTAAAGCCCACTCCTTGAACAATACCTTGAATGAATACGTGAATCCTCAGCTTGACCATAATACTTTACCAGCCTCTGCCAAACCTACGCCGATCTTCTCTACACCATAGCCTAGGTGTGCTAAAGAATGCTCTAGAGCGTTTACAGTGGCCAAGACCTCATGAGCTGAAATATTACCCATACATCCTATCCGAAAGATTAAACCCTTCAGCTTACCCTGACCTCCTCCGATAATCACAGCTTGTTTTAAACGCATGGTTTTTATGAGTTCTTCCGAATCGATGCCTTTAGGCGTTTTAACGGCTATTACCGTGTTCGAACGGTATTCATGTTCAAAAGGATACGGTTCTAAACCCAATGCTTCAACAGCTCTATAAAATGCTTTAGCACACTTTCTATGTCTGGCTATTCTAGCTTCAAGCCCCTCCTCTTTAATCATTTTCAACGCTTCATCGAGCGCGTAGAAGAGGGGGATGCTGGGTGTATAGGGGGTTTGCCCTCTCTCCATATAATCAAGGTAGGCTTTAAGATTAAAGTAAACACCTCTATTTACCCGTTTAGCCTCCTCTATGAAACGTTCGCTAACCGAAATTAATGCTAACCCTGGGGGAGCTGCTATACACTTCTGACTACCTGTGACACATACATCAATGCCCCACTTATCGACTGGAAGTTCAACACCACCTAAACTTGAAACGGCATCAAGTATGACTAATGCATCATGATCGTGAGCTATGCGAGATATTTCAGCAAGATCTCTAATAAAAACGCCCGTAGATGTCTCATTGTGAACTATTAAAATAGCTTTCACATTACGCCCTTCAGCGAAGGCTTCTTCAACGACAGCTGGTTTAACGGAAGAGCCCCATTCAACAGGTATTCTTAGGACTCTGCCGCCGTAAGCTTCCACCATTTCAGCAAACCTGTCGCAGAAGAACCCCATCGTAGGCACGATCACCGTGTCACCCTTACCGATGACGTTACTTACTGCAAATTCCATTCCTCCGGTTCCTGAAGACGTTAAAATCACTATTGGATTTTCGGTCTGGAAGACATACTTAAGACCTGTTTGAATTTCCTCGAGAAGTAGCTTAAACTCCGGTCCTCTATGGTTGATTAGAGGTTTACTCATAGCCAACATTACTCTTTGAGCTGGGGTTGTAGGCCCGGGTATCATGAGGAGAGGCATGGCAACACCTTCATCGACTACCCACTTTAACATACTCTAAGCTTTAAGTTTTCCTCTAACATACGCTACGACTTTTTCAACCTGTTCTTGGGCAGTACCTATATAATTCTCGGGCATCATAAATTTCTCGACTTCTTCAACTGTTAAATATCTTCTTACATCGGGGTTTTCTACTAAGACGTCTCTGAGACGTTTGTTGGTTTTCCAAGCTTCCATAGAACATCTTCTGATCACCTCGTGAGACCACTGTCTATCAGCTCCCTTAGAAACCATGGCGATCATAACGGCTTCAGACATTATGAGGTCTTTCTGAGACTCGAGATTCCTCTTTATATTCTCCGGGTAGACTTTTAATCCTTTTAAAACGTCCACCATAGTTTTAAGTTGCTCATCTAAAAGTAGACAGACTTCAGGCAGCATAACCCTCTCACAGCTACTATTCGTTAAGTCTCTCTCATGCTCCAACACTATATTCTCCAAAGCTGCTAGAGCCATAGACCTCACAATCCTAGCTAAACCGCAAACCTTCTCACATTTAATTGGGTTGCGTTTATGAGGCATAGTACTTGAGCCGACTTGAGAATCTTCTCTAAAGGGTTCTTCAAGCTCTCTTATTTCACTCCTCTGAAGGTTCCGAATCTCATTGGCAATCTTATCTAAAGTTGAAGATATTATAGCCGCCAGCGTTACAAACTCCGCTAAACCGTCTCTGGGAACAACTTGAGTTGCGATCGTGGGCTCGTAAACCTCCATAATTTCCATAACCCTCTTTTGAATCTGAAAACCTTTATCCCCAAAGCTCGCCATGGTTCCCACAGCACCGCTCATCTTACCTACACATATCCTCGGTTTAGCTTCCTCAAGTCTATCTATGTGACGGGTGATTTCCGAAGCGTAGACCGCGAATTTAAAGCCCATAGTTGTCGGTAGCGCTGCAACCCCATGTGTTCTACCGAGGCAAACAAGATCCTTGTATTTTTCAGATAGGTCTGCCAAGGTGAGAGCGACTTCCCTCAGCTTAGATTCTATTATGGCTATGGAGTCTCTCAACTGAGTGGCTAAAACAGTATCCGTTATATCGTTGGAGGTAGCACCGATATGTACGTATCCCCCATATACGCCGCTCACTTCAGCTAAGGCTTTTACAACAGCCATAACTTCATGGTCTGTTACACGCTCCCAGCGATTGACTTCTTCAATCGTCACAGCGCCACTTTCGATAAGGTCATATATCTTGTCAACCGCCTCCACGGGGACTAATCCAACCTCAGATAAAGCCTTTAAAAGAGCCGCTTCAACAAGCATCATCCGCTTAAGCCATTCGCCTCTATCCCATATTCGCCTCATCTCAGATGTCCCATATCTATATTCTACCGGGTGCACTGGCATACGGAGACCACCTAACTATAAACCGTAAAAGTAATAAGTGATTATTTAAAATTCTGTTAAACACGTATGTGTAGCTATAAAATAGTGCTGACCGCCGATGAAACTCTAATGTGTAGCTATGGCGGTAACGTGTTCTTAGGATTTATGGCTACTGGCCCAGTTTCAGGGTTTAAACCGTTTAACATAGCCATGAACTTTTTACTGAAGCCAGTACCCGCTGATTCGAAGGGGAGGGCTCTCATAGCACCTTTATCTCTTAGAATAATTGAAAGCGTATTAATCGATTCAAACGTTGTGAAGCCTGATGAAATAATGATAACCAACCCGACGGCTCTACCGAAGGCGATCTCGGAAGATACTAGGATTATAGGTGTGAGCACGATGGATCCTAAAGGTTTAGGACCGGCATCATCGACCTTCTCAGGACCATATGGACTCGTACACAGTGAACCGTATTCAGCATACATGTTTAAGAAACTGGTTAGAAGTGAAGCTGTGCAGAAGGCTAGGAAGTGGGCTTCACTCGTAGTAGGCGGCTCTGGAGCATGGCAACTTAACGTAGATGATATGGAAAAGTTGGGAATAGATGTACTATTCATAGGTGAGGCTGAAGAGGAGGCTCCGAAGCTCTTCAAGAAACTCATAGAAGAAGGGAGACCTGAAAAACCCGTAATTATTACGGCTAATCCAAGCCGCAATATACCTAAGATTAAGGGTGCAACCATATGCGGCTTGATCGAGATATCTAGAGGGTGTGGAAGAGGATGTAGATTCTGCACACCTACTCTGAGGATTTTAAGACATAAACCCCTGGAGGATGTTCTAAGTGATGTTAAGGTGAATGTTGAAGCTGGTCAGAGGACTATCTGCCTTCATGCTGAAGATGTCTTACAATACGGTGGAACACCCTTCAAGAAGAGGCCGGATTTAGTGCTTAAACTCTTCAACATGATTATGAGCGTTGATGGGGTCAAATTCGTCTCAGTAAGCCATGCGGCTTTAAGCTCTATAGCTGAAAACCCGAGGTTAATATCAGATATAAGTGAAGTCTTAGGCTTAACCAAAGGTAGGTGGCTTGGATACCAGACGGGTATCGAAACTGGCAGCGTTAAGCTTATAGATAAGCTTATGCACATGAAGCCTTATCCATTTACAGCTAAAGATTGGCCTAATGTTGTTGAAGAGGCTTTTAAGGTAAGCTCAGAGTTTAACTGGGTTCCAGCTGCTACACTAATGCTCAACCTTCCCGGCGAGGAACCTGAGGATGTTTTGGCGACAGCTGATTTAGTCGATAGGCTTAAACCCTATAAGAGTTTAATAGTTCCACTACTCTATGTTCCAATGACCGATTCTTCTAGGCATAGAGCTAGAAGACTTTTAGAAGACGCTGACGATGCGTATTGGCAATTATACCATAGTGTATGGCGTCACGATATGAAATGGATATCCGTTTTAGCTAAGGAATATCTAGCTGAAACAAGTCCTAAAATAGGTTTACCAGTGAAGCTCTTCATAAGCTTTGTAAAGAACTTTATAAATCCATTGATTGAGCTGAAGCTTTCACACATTAAAACAATAGAGGCTATGCAGAAAGTCAAAACTTAAGGTGGTTTAAGTGGAGGGAAGAACGCTTATAATCTACGATGATGTATTTCTAGACCATTTAACTGGTCCAGGGCACCCTGAGAACCCGGATAGACTTAAAGCGATACTGAAAGGGCTTAAAAACTTCAAACTGCTTGAAAATCCTAAGGTTAAAGTTGAAAAGCCTCGAAAAGCCACTATAGATGAGCTATGTCTTATACACAGTAGGAACTATGTAGACTTCATAGAGGGTTTTTGTCGTAATGGAGGGGGGATTTTAGGGACTTGGGGTGGCGGAGTCGTATGTAGTAGAGAGAGCTTTAAGGTAGCATGTTATGCTGCTGGAGGTGCTTTAAAAGCGGTAGATGAAGTCTTAAATGGGAGGTTTCAGAATTCTATTGCTCTTGTTAGACCTCCGGGGCACCATGCTTCAATAGAGCTACCCTATGGCTTCTGCATATTTAATAATGTAGCTATAGCCGCTAAGTATCTCATAGATGCGAGGGGGGTCACTAGGGTTGCAATATTGGATATAGATGCTCACCACGGTAACGGTACTCAGGAGGTTTTCGAAGACACCTCTAAAGTCTTATATGTAAGTTTCCACCAGGATAGGATATTTCCAGGGACTGGGGCAATCGAAGATGTAGGTAGAGGAGAGGGTGAAGGGTTTAAAATAAACTTTCCACTTCCGCCTTATTCTAATGAAGAGGTCTACTTAAAGGCTTTAAACGGAATAGTAGGTCCTATCTTGGATCAATTTAAACCAGCTTACATATTAGTTTCTGCGGGATTTGACGCACATCACCTTGATCCATTAACTGGTTTAGGCCTATCTAGTTCAGGCTACGTTGAAATTTACAAATGGATTGGAAAAATAGCTGAAAAGCTTACAGGCGGAAGATTTTCGGCAGTTCTAGAGGGAGGCTATGACCAGGAAGCTCTTGAAAAAGCAGCCTCATCAGTTGTAGCTACTATGGCAGGTCTGAACATTGAAGTCGACGACCCATGCCAAACAATGCCTGAGAATTTGAAGAAAGCAGCTTTCAGAGTTTTAGAAGATGTAAGGAGGATGGTCTCAAACTACTGGACTATTTAAACCTTGATCTCTGTAATCCAATTTTTATACTTATCGACCTTGCCTAGGACTACTTTAAAGTATTGGTCTCTTATTTTTCTCGTTACAGGCCCTGGAGACCCATCTCCAATAATTCGATTGTCTATGCTTAATATGGGCGTTATCTCAGCGGCTGTCCCTGTGAAGAAGGCCTCGTCACACGTGTACAATTCGCTTCTAGCTATAAGCCTCTCTTGGACTTTAAACCCTAGGTCTTCAGCTATTTTCATGACTACGTCTCGGGTTACACCTTCAAGTATACCTGAAACTATTGACGGAGTTGAAATAACATCCCTCTTTACAAGGAATATGTTTTCACCAGTCCCCTCGCAAACGTAGCCGTGACCGTCGAGGAATATAGCCTCATCAAAACCACTTAAAACAGCTTCTACTTTAGCTAGACATGAGTTTACATAGTTTCCGCACACTTTAGCAGACGGGGGCTGACTATCTATAGCTATTCTACGCCATGAAGAAACACAACATTTAACACCCATCTCCTCCAAGTATTTTCCAAATGGAAAGACAGCTATAGCGAGTTTCACGGGTGCTTTGAGGGGGTTTAACCCTATAACACCGTAACCCCTATAGACTATTGGTCTAATATAGCAGTTATCCCTTATGGAATTCGCTTTAATAGTCTCCACTATGGCCTCTTCGATCTGAGCACGGGTATATGGTATGTTCATGTAGAAGATTTTAGCTGAGTTGAAAAGCCTTGTTATATGGTCTCCAAGCCTGAATACTTTCAAAACACCTCCATCCCAATAGCCTCTGATACCTTCAAACACGGCTGTACCGTAGTGGAGGGCGTGCGTCATTACGTGGACTTTAGCCTCAGACCATTCTATGAATTCACCGTCCATCCAGATGTACTTGGCTTCAGATATGGACATACAGAACCCTTCTAATAATTCTGGGAAATTACTTATTAGCATTTCCACTGCGAAAGACTTGTTCCAGCGATTTCCTGAATTCCTCAATGGACTTAAAAATGTAATCTGCGTGTACAACTATCCAAGGACTTGGATTTTCTATTTCACATATGACTACTGTTTTCTTCCCGGATCTTTTAGCATAGAAGAGTTCCATGCAAACACCCGCGCTTAGAATAGGCATATAAGCTAGGAAAATGTCGCATCCATCTATGTCTCTAAGGTCTTTTTCAACTAGCACCTTAAGTTTATCCGACTCAACATCTCCACGGTAAATCAGCTTTTCCCTCAGCCAAGGGTCTAAAACTTCACATCCAGCTTTTTCAAGTACACTTGTTAACGTAGCTCTATATTCTTGTACGTCTTCAAAACCCTGTATTGGTCCTGCTAAGAAGACTCTAGGTTTCATAGGAAACTGTTATAATAAACGTCTATTTGAAGATTTTACTGGCCGATATTATGAGCCGTAATCTCGACTATGAAGTTGATGTTTTAAGCAGAACAGTATCTATAAATACGGATGCTGAATCCAAGCTTGGATACCGTGAATGCGCAGAAGTTATAGCTGAAGAAGCAAAAAAACTTGGGTTAAGCGTTTCTATATACGATTCGGTGGGGTTAGCAGATGATAATAAACATAGACCCAACATCGTAGCTAGACTTAACGTGGATTCAGATCATACAGTCTCACTAGTTACACACTATGATGTTGTACCCGCTGGTGTAGGATGGAGCAGTGACCCGTTTAAGTTAAGGGTTGTAAATGGGAAAGCCTATGGTAGAGGAGCAGCTGATGATAAAGGCGCTATAGCAGCAGCATTAGGAGCTTTAAAACTAGTAGGTGAAAAGGCTAAGATGAACGTGATTCTAATAGCTTCTCCGGATGAAGAGGTTGGCGGTGAGCTCGGAGTAGGATATCTCGTGAATCATATCGGTATCAAATGCGATGAGGCCGTGGTTTTAGACGCAAGCCCAGAGTTTGTATCGATCGGAGCATCGGGTGTTGTAAACGGTTGGATTAGGGTTAAAGGGGTTCAAGGCCATGCTGGTTATCCACATAAAGCCGTGAATCCTATATATGGCATGGTTCGCCTATTAGAAGGATTAGAGGGTTTTTCAAATTTAAGAGCTACAAGACTTTCAAAAATAGATTCGCCACCAAATTCACCTATTAAAAAAGTTTGGGGTAGGTTTAGCATAACAATGGTCAGGTCTGGTGTTAAGAGTAACGTTATACCAGCCGAAGCTGAGGCCTGTTTCGATATGAGAACACTACCGGATGAAGACTCTATGTGTGCGGTAGAAGAACTTAAAGCCTACCTCGTTTCGTTGGCTAAAAACCTCGGGTTGAATACTGAAATTTACGGAATCAGGGTAGGTTCAGGCTACTATACAGAACCAAACCATGATTTTATTGCAAGGTTTAGAAGAGCCGTTTCAAAAATCTACGGACGCGAGGTTCCAATTGCCGCTGAACTTGGAGGAAACGATGGAAAGTTCTTTGCAAATAAGGGAATACCCGTGGTTTCATTTGGATGCATAGGACCAGATACCAATTTCCACGGCGTAGATGAGTTTGTACACCTCAGACACATCGCGTTGGTTAGAGATGTGCTTTTAGAGTACATCTCCACCTATCCCTAATTTTTCATTATGCTTTCTGCTATGACATGCTTCTTATACTATCTATTTCAATCTTTAGTGTCCTCATGACATCTTGATAGTTTAGTTTCCCGTTTTCTATAAGCCACATGGCTTCCTCAAGCTTCCTAGTGGTTTCTTCAGAAATGAATGGACCAAATCTATCATTCAAGTAATCGAAGACTTTTATACCCATTCTAGTAGGTATGAGAGACTTTCTATTTTTAGAGGCTAAGATATATCCCCGTTCGAAAATCGTCTCTACTATCTTAGCGTATGTTGAGGGTCTTCCTATACCCCTCTCCTTCATTAAAGCTATTATATCGCCTTGAGTGTAGAGCGGTACGCTGGGAGCCCTCCAATGTCTAACGTTAACTATCCTTACAACACCCTCTTTAACTGGAGGTATTGTTCTGATCGGTCTAACGAGGTTGAAGCCGTTTTCGATAATATTTGAATATCCTTCCACATCGGTAACTTTATTCTGAATCTTAACTTTAAAAGATGATTTTTCAACTTTAACGTGTTTCATTTGACTCGCTATAAACCTTTGGAATATAAGCTCGTATAGAGATAGATGTTTATGGGTGAGCCTTTTCGCAAACTTCATAAGCCCCAGCGTCATAAGCTCTTTGATTCTAGTGGCATCTAGACTCCTAGTCGGCCTTATACATTCATGCGCACCCTCAGCATGCCAAACTCTAGGCGCTACAAAGTCGGAGCCGAATTTACTCGTAATATAGTCCCTAGCTATCTCTATACCCACCTGCGACACTCTGTGGCTGTCAGTTCTATGGTAGGTTATCAAACCCAGTTCGAAGAGGTCCTGGGCTAAAGTCATTGTCTCAGTAGCGCCTAGACCCATATAGGTTGAGGCATCTTTAAGCATAGAGTCTGTGGTGAAGGGGGGAGGGGGATTAACCTCGACAACTTCCGCTCTAAGGTCTGTAATTTCGGCTTGAACGTTCTTCAAATTCTCCATGTAATGTCTAAGCTCCTTTCTATGCATGCGATCTTCAGATATTACGATTTTAAGACCGTTTTCAAGTTTTAACTCGAAAAACTCTCTTACGGAGCGCTTCGACTCGTGCATTCTACTTATAATCCATCCTAAGACTGGAGTTTGCACTCTTCCAGCTGAAAGCCTTCTACTTCCAAAGACCTTCCAAAGCTTCTGACTCAACTCAAAACCTATCCACCTATCTTCAATCCGCCTAGTTATTTGAGCTTCTACGAGGTTCAGATCTATCTCCCTAAGGTTTTTAAATGACTCTCGAAGCGCCCTTCTAGTAACTTCATGAAATTCAGCTCGTTTAACTTCACGTGTGAATGGTTTAATTGCTACACATAGATCCCAAGAGATCTTCTCCCCTTCAGCGTCAGCATCGGTTCCAAGTATTACTAGGTCTACTTCTTTGGCCAAACTTCTCAAACTCTCTATTACAGATCTTTTATCGTGGATATTCTCTGAGCCGCATACTGGGCATTTGACAGAGCTGCTAACAAACGTATAACTGCATTTTAAACACCTCTTTATAGTCGAGTAGACTGGAACGTATAATCCATCGACGTCGAGAACACCATAGAGCCCAATATCCTCAATAGTCAAATCCATAATATGTCCCCCTGTTGCCGCTATTGTTAAGATGTAATCTCCAGTATTGACTTCGAAAGCCGTTAGATTCCCTATACGCCTCTTACTCGGTCTACCGAAGAGCCTAGCTATCGTTCTAGCCTTATTTGGAGACTCGACTATGAAGAGGGCTGCTTTCACTAGGTCTTTGAACTCGGCTCTGACTCTTCCATCCATGAGGTCTTTTATAGCTCTCCTATCCTCATCAACACCTTTTACAATATCGTCTAAGTTAGTTTCTGAAAGAGCACGCCAGTTTATATCTTCTATGAACCAGCGCGTTTCCCTCATCAGGCCGTTAAAAGCCTTACTATTGTCCACAAGAACGATTGACAGCCCTCTAGATATACCTCCAGCATACATCCTCGACGTTCTACCTGAAGCTTGAATATAGGCCACCGGATCGGGTACCACTAGGTAGAAAACGTCGCCCTCCCTCTCCAAGCCAATGTATGGGCTTTCCTCTAATGCTTTAAGCAATTCTTCTCTAGAAAGAACATCGCTTAGAAACTTCAAAGCTTCCTCTATTGCTATTCTAGCCCGCTCAGGTATCAGCGGCAGAGGCTCGTCTTTAGCTACCGCTTGAGCTATATTATCCTGTACATCTGCAGGCATTATACGGCTTACCACTCTAAGCTCATTTAGAAGCCTTAAGGCTTCTGCCTGCTCTCTCTCCGGAAGAAGCTCCATTATGTTGGCTAGTAAAATTATCGCCTTAGATATTCTAAACTTCTGTTTCACATCGAGGTCTATATGCATCTTAGGAACCCCTAGAAAGACTGCATACCTAACTCTGTACGGTAGATCTATGCCACGGACAAGGGGACTCCTATAAGAGGCAACACCTATTAAGACGTCGTAAACACCTTCTGAGAACTTTTCCAAAACCCTCTTTCTAACTCTGGTAAGGGCTTCTGCTTTAATATTCCGTTCAGTGAGGAAGTTTTTAAATTTATCAGCGTATTCTGCTCCAAGGTTCATGGGAATGTATATTAAACCTCCCGGCCCCAGCTTCTCTATGAGCTTGTAAGCATCTTCTTCCAAGTTTTTAGATTCAATGTATAGGTCGGCGACGTTACGCCCGACATCTATCCTAGAGGATATTTCAAAGCCGAGCAGCTCTCTAAATAGTAGAACGTGTCTAGTCCTTCTAGCTCTAATGGACGCTCCGGATACGACTAAAACCCCAACCTTCTCCCTCTTAGCTTCAATCTCACCCATAAGTTTAGAAATCTCATCATAGAGCCTGTAAACTTCTGAGAAACTTCTTCTCCTAAGCTCTCTACCCAGCTCTCTTCTAAGGTTTATGATCGTCAAAGCATTTTCTAAATCCTCATGACCGAAGCCAAGGAGAATTAAAACCTTATCGATGTTTCTAGAAGCCCTCAACAGCGAATCTACATCGTCTACAAATATGAAGTCAAACTTTATGTTCTCTAGGAGGTTAAACCTCATGTTTAGAAAATTTAAAGTTGTTACGAGAATGTCGTAATCTCCATTCTTTATCCTTTCAAGCTGAGAATTAGCCTCTCTACGTGTTAGAAGGGAATGGTAGTAAGCTATTCTAACGTTTAAACCGGTTCTTTCAGAATACTTTAAAATCCTCTCAGAAACCTGCTTAGCTAAGAGGGCTGTAGGAATCAATATGTAGCTTTTCTTATTTCTTTCACATGCTAGAAATAAGGCCATTATAGATCCAAAAACAGTTTTCCCCATACCGGTTGGAGCTATAAGTGCAAAACTTTTACCTGAAAATATTCGCCTAGCCCAAACCCTCTGCGCAGCCCAAGGCTGGCTATCCGTAGCTTTTTCAAAAAAACTGGCGAATTTATCTAACTGCTTATTCATTGATATGAGTTCAATATAACTTCTACTAGGCTTAACGGGTAAAGTTTGCAGATTTGAATCGATTGTATGCTCAACTGGAAGGCATTGCCTACACAGTAAACCCGCAAATGCTCTATCATCATCGATATCGCCGTTACAATTTGGACATAGATTTTTAAAAATCGCTCTCATTATTTCTAGAAGAATTTCACATATGTAGTCTCATAAAAGTTTACATTAAAATTAGAACATAACCGTTATGAGACTTAGCCATAATGCTACAACCGCTATGATTGAAGATACCCATACGCTTCTGCTCCACTTAAAGACCTTAGCGCCATCCATTGGATCTAAAGGTATTAGATTGAATAAAGCAAGGCTCAAATTTAAACTAGCCAATACGTAAAGCGATATGGCGGTTAAATCGTTGCTAGCGTAGAATTCAATTAGGAATACGTAAACTATTGCTTGAATTATATTGGTTAACGGCCCCGCGAAAGCTATCTTACCTACACCATCTTTACTAATGAATAGCCCTACAACCCTAACGGCACCAGGGGCTATGATTTTAATCGGAAAAATCACGGATAGAAGTGTTAACAGCAAACCTGGTATGCTTAGTCTAAACTCAGCCCAATATCCCATTTTCTGCGCTACAATTTTATGAGCAAGTTCATGCGTCAAGAAGGAAGATACCATTCCAAGGACAGTTATGGTCAATAATCCAATGTTTAGTAGGAGGAATGGTATATTGTTGATAAGCATGGAAAACCCTATGAGAGTGAAAACAGATAATCCAACAGCTAAATGTTTAAGCTCTTTAAGACTAGTCATTTGGAAAATGCTTCCAGCTTTAAATCTAGCCATATCCACATGTGTTGTTGACCTCCTAGGAGCTGTTGGAGCTAATCTAGGGATATAAGCTCTAGACGTTAAATCACACCTATGGTTTTCCGGAAGCCTATGCTCGTAGCAGAATAACTTTCCACAGTATGAACATTTAAAAGGTATAGCGACTTCTATCCCACACTCCTGACACTTAACCAAAGGTCAAGCCCCGACTTCAATAACGGAACATTATTATTAAAAACTTATCTGATTACAGTTTTTTCGAGTTGGGAAAAACCATTTAATATTAAGCTTATTTTACTGTAAAGCGTAGAGAAAACCTAGAATGACTAATGAGGAGAAGTTCAGATACACGCAAAATATCGTGATCCGAACTGACATATTTATGAGTTGCGGTAAAATGTGTGCACAAGTAGCCCATGCCGCCGTAACAGCTTGCGAAGAATCTAGGAAAAGCCATGAAAAGTGGCTTAGAGAGTGGCTTAAAGAAGGGCAGAGAAAAGTAGTTTTAAAAGCAAATTCTCTTGATGAGCTCATCAACTTGAAGAGGGAGGCAGATAGGTTGAATATACCGAATGCTTTAATTGAAGACAGGGGGTTAACAGAGCTACCACCTGGGACAATAACATGTTTAGCCATAGGTCCTGCTCCTAAAGAGCTTGTAGACAAAATCACCAGAAGACTTAAATTAATAGACTGATATCTTGAAATTGGAACCTCGGCTTTCTCTTTAACGATGGGACCTGAATTTATACGATAGTTGAGCCTTCCATATATCAATTTGTTTATAATTTCATCGTAAGATTTTTCATCGATTCCATGTTTTCAACGTCGCATCAAATCTTCACATAATTACTGCGGTGTATTAATCTATGGTTGCGCAGAAAATCTACGTTTACTTTCATATCATACTCTAAGTTACTAAAGTTAAAGTTCACTAATAAATGTTAAGTTTTCATTGGAAAGTTTAAGTTTTCCAGGAAAATCTTGTTAAAGTCAGGTTTAATGTAGAATTCAATAAATTTTATACGTTTAGCCAAATCTTCAGCTTTAATTCTTTCTTCATATGATATCAGACACATTTTCGCGCCGATGCCAGCCGTATTGCCTACGCTTTTAATCCTACTTAGATCTACATTGGGGAGTAGACCTATTCTAACAGCGCTCCTAGGGCTTATGTAAGAACCGAATGACCCGGCTAAGTAAATGGTGGATAATTCTTCAACCCGAACCCCCGCATCCCGCATCAGTAAGGTTAAACCTGTAGCTATAGCTGATTTCGCTAATTGAATTTCTCTAACATCTCTCTGAGTTATAGTTATAGCATTTCCAGTACCGCTTTCTTTGGAATCCACCACTATGAATTCGTAATCTTTACCGGAGTTTATAAAGAGGTTTGGAGATTTTGAAACGTTGAATCTACCGTTTCTATTTAGAAGACCAGTATCTAAAAGCGATGCTAAAGCATCTACAACACCTGAACCACATATCCCCATTGGTTTTACGCCACCTATCACCTCATACTTCACGGTTTCAGAATCTATGTAGATTGTCTCTATGGCTCCTAGACCAGCTCTCATACCGTGTTTTATACGGGCTCCTTCGAAGGCAGGTCCTGAGGCGCAACTACATGCATAAAGGTCTTTACCGTTGTTTAGGATTATTTCTGTATTTGTCCCGATATCTATCACGGCGCTCGGCTCGTCGAATTCGTAGATTCTAGTTGCAAGAGCATCCGCAATAGCATCTGCTCCTACAAACCCGGCTACAACGGGTGGGAGGAATAGATTTCCAGACTCATTTATGTTTAAACCTATTTCAGATGCTTTCAAGTTTATGGAGTTCCGTACGACTGGGGTGAAGGGGGCCAATCCAAGGGTTTTGGGAGGTATTCCAAGGAATATGTGATGCATAGCCGTGTTTCCAACAGCCACAACTTCATATATATCTTGAGGAGGTATACTGACGGCTTTACAAAGCTCCTCTATCAGTTGGTTAACACCTCCAACAGCGGCCTTCTGAAGTTCAACAGCTCTCCCATAGTCTGAAGCATAAGTTATTCGCGATATCACATCTTCTCCGAAACTTATCTGAGGATTTAACATGGATTTGACAGCTTCTGTCTCACCAGTTTTCAAGTTTATGAGGTACGCAACTAATTTAGTGGTTCCAATGTCCACAGCAAGACCGTAGATCCTTTTAACTCCATTAACGGGTAAAACGTCTAATATGCCGAAATCCCTATGATATATCACTCTTATATTCCATCCGCTTTCCCTTAAAACAGATGGAAGCTTTTTCAGAACCGCAAGCTGTGGAGCCGTGTATGATTCAACCTTTAATGCATCTAAAACTCTATCATAGTCCGATTTAAGATCTGATAGTGTCGGTTTTTTAACCTTAACTATGACTTCTTTAACGGCCGGATTAACCAGTACTGGTGATTCTACACCTTCCACGGCGACTTTGTAAAAGCGGATAGTGTCCTCCGCTGGGATTTCTATTTCAGTGTCTTCTAGGACTTTCGCTTGACATGCCAGTCTAAAACCATTTGAAAGTTTTCCACCAAGTAGTTTGAGTTCTTGTTCAGATGGAGACGAAAGCTTTCCTTTAACCACTCTTATAACACATTTACCGCATATACCTAAACCGCCACATATACTTTGAAGCGCTATACCGTTTCTTCTAAGAGAGCCTAGAACTGTCTCATCCGTTTCAGTCTGTATTCTCAGTCCGAGGGGTTGAACGATAAGCCTAGGCAATATTACACCTCCCATTTTCAATGAGGGCTACTGCTAAAATGGGTAAAGCTATTGTGAAATCACATGGAACAACAACTCTGTAAGACTCTGGTTTAACTTTACCCCAGCTTATAGCCTCATCTGGAGTTGCACCGGATAAACCTCCATACTCAGGTCTATCTGTAGTTATACTGACTACATATGTCAGAGGTTTTCCAGCTGTCATAATCGCCTGGTTAAGGTAATTTTTAGGAACCCCTCCACCGAGTATAAGCGCTCCGGTTTTTTCAGAATTCCATATTAAATCAAGCAATTCTATTTGATCTTGGAAAAGATCTACTTTAAAATTAGAGCCGCGGCTGTACATGCTGATGTGTAACCCGAGTATGCTGTCATTCAACGTTGGACAAAATATCGGTACGTTCATGTCGTTGCATGATTTGAGAATGGAGTTTTCGTCTGAAATACTGCTACCTAAGGTGCTCAAAAATTCTCTACTACTCATAGTTTTTCTCGGAAGATTCTCTAGAATCTCCTTAAGCTTTTTCTCCAGTACCAGAAAACTCTCAGTCTTAATGTAGACGTCGTATATCCGGCTTAAACTCATCTTTTTAAGCTCCAAATCATCAATGTAAGCGCTTCCTTTAAAATGCCTCTCGCCAAACGCTTCAAGCAGATCGTGCGTCAAATTGGCACCTGTAGTAATTACAACGTCAAATAGCCTCGCTTTAATCATCGTAGATAGGGTAAACCTTAAACCTCCAGGAACAGTTGCTCCGGCAACTGTCAGAAACTTTAAGCATCCGTAATCCTTTGACATCATATTGAGTATCTGATACGCTTCGTAAAGTCTTCTAGCTGTAAAGGAACCGTTTCCAAACTCTTTCAAAAGCGTTGAAACAGCCATTTTCGGTTTAACTTTTATGTGCTCGATTGGATTTAACATTCCATCTCTATTTAAGAGAAGAAGATAACGGATAAATTTATCTAAAAGAAGAACGCAATATGTATCGAGGACGCCGTTGAGTGGCGAGAAGTATAGGGTTGAAGTTAAATCTCTAAAAAAGTCTATGAAGGTTAACCCAAATCTTCTGGATAACGTGAAGGGGATCAGTCCAAAACTCTTAGGGAGGATGAAGAAGGAGGCTGTGGAATGCCCTGTGAAGAAAACCGCTATACCGTTCTTGGAGTGTTTCATATGTAGCAATTTCATTACAAGGGTGAAAGGGGTGGTTTACTGTAAAGGTGAACCGTTTTGAAACTTGAAGCCAGACACATATTTTTAACTATAAACTTAACGCTTTTCACAATACTTCTCTACTATCTTTGGTTTATTGCCCTTCCATATTACACGTATACGTACTACTATGAAGCTATTAGAAATACGATAATTCTAGTATCCATCCTACTTTTAGTAGCTATGTCGCTATCATCAATCCTCATACTGAGAATGGGTAAGGAGGAAGAACAGGAAGAGATAGATATTGGGAAACATTAAAAGTGAACTAAGTCTTCTTTAAAAGCCTGAGTTCTTCAGCAACGTCTGTTAAACCTAGTTGTATAAGCCGTTCTTGACTTGGCACACCATCTTCCCCCCATCCTCTAAGCTCATAATACTTCGGCAACATTTTCTCTAGTTCAACCACCTGACCTGCAGCACCACCATTTTTAAGAGGCTCTTTAAGAAGCCTATATGGAAGGGTGTCGTCTCTAGCAGTCACACCCCTCTTCACGTTGATTACTCGTTTGAGGTTGTAGATTCTCTCACCGGCTTCAGCAAGCTCCTTAACAGTCTTATATTGACCAGTAACCATTGATAGTATTGCTGATACAGCAGCTGGGGGGATGAATGCGAATTTACACAATATGAGCGAATCTAAAACGTCATGCCAATCTTGCATAATCTTAACCACTCTAGGCTTTGTTTCCAAATCGAATCGGTAAATCCGCTCGTGTATACCTAAGTCCGGTATACGCTCACCCTGCTCTATTATGAATACTTCACCTCTAAGGTGACATGCACCCCTATGAGAGGTTGCATATTGAAGACCCATGCCTTTGAAAGCCCTGGGATCATGCATGGGAATCTCCAACCCTTTAACATGCATAGCTATCTGCTTAGCTTCTTCCCCCATCTCCTCGGACATCTTCTTAACGCCTTCCGCCAGAAAGGCTCCAATACCTTCACGTAAAGCTATCTTCCTTATAAGTTGTAGAATTAAATCGGGTTTTCCCCATTCTATTCTTAAGCCGTCGACCTCCCTAGATACTAACCCCCTGTCGCAACACTCCATTAAGAACGCTATGGAAACACCAGTTGTTATAGTATCTATTCCATACCTGTTACATAGTTCGTTAGCCTTAACTATGGCTTCAATGTTATCGTTTAAGCATAGAGCCCCAAGCGAAGCCGTTGTCTCATATTCAGGACCCATTCCCTCCTCCGTCTTATATGGACCGTTTTTCACTTCAACTATCCTGCCGCATGCTATCGGACATCTGAAGCAAGCCCAATTCCTCTTTAGAACCTTTTTTGCCATAGCTTCTCCGGAAATGTTTTCAATCCTACTCCAAATACCTTCCGTGAAGTGTTTTATAGGTACGTCTCCGTACTCGTACATCATGCTCATAATTCCATCGGTACCGTATGATGAGTATATCTGGACGGTGGGGTGGCTTCTAATAGTTATGTAGAGCTTTTTCACGTATGATGCAAGCTTATCCTCTTCAGCTGCTGGAATAATTCTAACAGAGCCTTTGACAGCTACGGCCTTGAGATTTTTCGAACCCATAACAGCTCCAATGCCACATCTGCCAGCAGCCCTACCCCTATCGTTTATGATGTTTGCATACTTGACAAGGTTTTCACCAGCTGGGCCAATTGAAGCTACTTTAACTTCTGGGCTCAGCTCCTTCTTTAAAGCGTCTTCACAACTATACGTATCTAAACCCCATAAGTGTTTAGCATCTCTTATCTCACAACCAGATTCATGTATCCATAAGTAGACCGGCTTCTCAGACCTACCTTCAACTACCACCCCGTCAAAGCCAGCGAATTTAAGTTCAGGCCCCCAATACCCTGCTGCATGAGATTCAGCCCATATACCAGTTAAAGGTGAGATGGCGCAGACAGTATATCTACCGGCTGAAGGTGTTATTGTACCAGTTAAAGGCCCAGTCATGAAAATCAACTTATTGGATGGGTCTAAGGGGTCTATATCCATCGGCGTTTCCCTGTAGATCAACCAAGCCGCATATCCGCTTCCACCTATAAACTTCTCAGCTACGCTTTCATTTAAAGGCTCTATGAATGCTGATCTACTGCTTAAATTTACCCTTAATATTCGACCGACATATCCTCCTCTAAACGGCATAGTCTAGAAAAGACACCTTATTTAGAGATAAAACTTTTTACCTGATAGATAGACTTGAATATTGAGGCGGTTTTTTGGTTAAAGTAGCTGTTATAGGTGCTGGTAGCATAGCGTGGTCTATGACTTTAATTCGAGATTTATGTGTTACTCCAAGCCTATGGAAGAGTACTGTTTCATTGATGGATATAAATGAAGAGCGTTTAAACCTATGCTATAGTGCTGCTAAAAGATACGCATCTGAAGTTAAAGCAGATTTAGAATTTAAGAAGACTATGGATAGAAGAGAAGCGGTTAAGGATGCAGATTTCGTCATAAATACCGCTATGGCTGGAGGACATCAATACTATGAGAAGATGAGAGAGATATCTGAGAAGCATGGCTACTATAGGGGGATAAACAGCGTAGAGTGGAATATGGTTTCAGACTACCATACAATTTGGGGATACTACCAACTCAAATTAATGATTGATATAGGCAGAGATATGGAAGAGCTGTGTCCAGACGCATGGCTTCTCCTACTCGCAAACCCGGTTTTTGAAGGCACCACTCTACTATCAAGAGAAACGAAGCTGAAGGTCATAGGGCTCTGCCATGGGCATTTAGGATATAAGGAAATGGCTGGAGTAATGGGGCTTGATTTGAAGGAGACAGAGGTTGAATCCATAGGCCTAAACCATGTGATCTGGATGACGAAATTCCGCTACAGGGAGAAAAATGGATATCCACTCTTAGACGAATGGATTGATGAGAAGGCAGAGGATTATTGGAAAGTATGGAGGCGAACCCAGAGAAACCCATTCGACCTGCAGATGTCTCCTGCAGCGGTGGACATGTATAAAAGATATGGGCTATTTCCAATAGGAGACTCCGTGAGGGGGGGAACATGGAAATACCACTGGAATCTAGAAACTAAGAAGAAGTGGTTCGGACCCACAGGCGGTCCGGACTCTGAAACTGGCTGGGCGATATACTTAGAATGGCAGAGGAGGGGTATTGAAAACATAGCCAGACGTATCAAAGACCAGTCTACTCCTTTGACCAAAGTGTTCCCACCGCGTAGAAGTGAAGAATCGGTTGTACCTATAATGGAATCTATTGTTACTGGCAATAGGAGAATATACCAAGTTAATATTCTGAACAAAGGAATGGTGAAAGGTATTCCAGATGACGTGGCTGTAGAAGTACCTATTGAGATAGATGGAAAGGGAGTTCATAGAACGTACTCAGGAGAGCTGTCTAAACGTATAATGAAGCACGTTATAAATCTTAGGATTACAAGGATGGAGTGGGCGCTTGAAGCATTCCTAGAAGGAGGCAGAGACCTTTTATTTGAATGGCTGATAGTAGATCCGAGGACTAAGTCGAATGAGCAGATTGAGGAAGCGATAAATGACATATTATTGCTACCGGAGAATGTAGAAATGGCGAAACACTTCAAGTAGAAAAACAATCTTTAAAAAATGCGTGAGAGTGTTATTTAGGAATAGTTTTATAGAAAAATTTATAAGTAGACCCCTATCATACGTTTTCAAATGCCACCTTCCAATATGAAGAAAACCACCACTCTTTTTAAGAGGTTTTATATTACTGTAGGTTATAGTTTTTAAGCCCAAACCTCTAGCTGAATTGGAGGTGGCGCTGGGGGTCGTTATGGTTTCCGAACGCACCATTGTTGTGAAATTTGGCGGGAAAACCCTTTCCAATGGTTTGAGCATTAGGAAAGCCGCTGAAATGGTCGCGGACGCCTATAAGAGGGGGATTAAACCCATAGTAGTAGTTTCAGCTATGGGTAGTACAACAGACGATCTACTGAGCACAGTTAAAGAGGCTACAGGTGGTATTGTCTCAAACGATATTCTGGACGATATTGTTTCCATGGGTGAAAGAACAAGTGCTAGAATATTTACCTCAGCTCTTAAATCTCTAGGTTTAGAATCTGTATACTTAGATCCTTATATGGAAGATTGGCCTATAATTGCGAATAATAAGTTTGGAAATGCCGATCCCCTTATACCGGAGACCTATGCGAAACTCAAAAGAGTTTTAACACCTCTGGTAGAAAAGGGTATTGTGCCGATCATACCCGGATTTATAGGTAAAACTCTGGATGGGCGAATAATAACTCTAGGAAGAGGGGGAAGCGATTTAACCGCTCTACTTATAGGTGGAGCCTTAGATTTAAAGGAAGTTGTATTTGTCTCTGACGTAGATGGTATAATGACTGGCGATCCTAAGATCATAGAAGATCCTAGAGTGCTTAAGGAAATCGAAGTGAAGACGCTCATAGGCTTAGCCGATTCTGATGTAAAGTTCATTAAGAGGAAGACTTTAAAGTACAAACCTTCCGATGTTAACATTAAACTCATAAACTTTAGAAGTGGGAGAGTGGATGTTGAGGGCACCGTTATCAAAGGCTCTTTTCCAAATCCAAATTCGAACTCAAGGTTTGAGGTTGAAGTCTATAAGGAACCTATAGCCGCTTTAACTGCAGTAGGTAAAGGCATTTCAAGTAGGCCTGAAGTTTTAGCTGAAGTCTTCAAATCGATCAGAGAAGCTGGTGCACAGCCAATAGGTGTTACAACAGACTCAGAATCTATAATACTTTATATTTCTGAGTCTAAGAGTCTAGATACAGCTAAGAAAATTCACTCCATCGTCTTAAAAAACCCGGATACCCTCATAGCAGTTGCTTTGAGGAGGAACCTAGCCCTAATTAGTATTAAAGGTATTGGTTTAGAGGAGACCCCCGGTATTATTGGAAAGATAACAGAACCCCTTGGGAGAAAGGGGATAAATATTCACGGTATTTTCACGATAACTTCTACTATAAATCTCATTGTAACTCAGAATGATGTTGAACAAGTCTATAAACTCGTAACGGATGTTTTAAGCACGGTGAACGGAAATGATTAACGTGATGGTTTTAGGAGCGACTGGAGTAGTAGGTCAGCAGTTTCTAGTGGCTTTAGCAAATCATCCTTGGTTTAACGTAGTTAAACTCATAGCTTCGCAGAGGTCAGCTGGTAAAAGGTACATAGAAGCAATTAGAGACGAATCTACAGGTTCCATTAGATGGTATTGTGATGAGCCTCTACCGGAGCCATTTGAAAGCATGATCGTTGAAGCTTTTGAAGATAATATATTAAAAGATGTTGATCTGGTTTTTTCAGCCGTAGAATCGGATGTAGCTAGAGAAATTGAGCCGAAGATGGCTAGAGAAAAACCTGTGGTGAGTACAGCCTCTGCGTTTAGATATGAGGAAGATGTCCCTCTTATGATCCCAGGTGTGAATGATAGTCATTCTTCTCTAATAGAAGAACAGAGACGTAGGAGGAGATGGAGCGGATTCATAACTCCGATACCCAATTGTACTACGACGGGTTTAGCGATAACGCTTAAACCGGTTATGGATAGGTTTGGAATCAAGCTTGTCCTAATGACGTCTATGCAAGCACTTTCTGGAGCTGGTAGGTCTCCAGGGGTCATAGGGTTAGATATTTTAGACAACATAATCCCCTATATACCTAGGGAGGAGGAGAAGGTTCAAACGGAAGTTTTAAAGATACTAGGTAATTATGATGGAGAGACTATTCGACCAGCAGGCTTCAAAGTGAGTTGTACGTGTACGAGGGTTAACGTTAAAGATGGACATACTGAAAGCGTCTTCCTCTCATTAAGGGAGAAAGCGGGTGTAGAAGAGTTTAAGAAGACTTTAAGAGAATTTAAAGGCTGTTCAAACATGGATTTACCTTCAGCTCCTAAAAGAATGATTATAGTTCACGACGACCCTTATAGGCCTCAGCCTAGACTTGACAGGAACTTAGAAGGGGGGATGGCTACTATTGTTGGAAGGGTTAGAGAAGATCCTGCCCTAGAAAATGGTATAAAATACATACTTTTATCTCATAACACTAAAATGGGGGCTGCGAAGGGCGCAGTCCTCTTAGCTGAGCTACTCTATAAAAGGGGGTTTATATGACGTTAAAGTGGGGTGATTTAATTGATCGGGAAAATTAGAAGATTGTCTAGGATATTTAGGAGCGATGGAAAAACCGTAATAGTCCCAATGGATCATGGTGTAACCCTCGGACCTATTGCTGGTATTGAGAACATTTCTAAGATTGTTGAGAAGCTTAAGAGGGGTGGTGCCGATGCCGTACTCGTCCATAAAGGATGGGCTAGATTGATAGATACTAGGGGGATGTCGCTGATTCTCCATATATCGGCAAGTACAAGGCTTGGGCCTGATCCGGATTGGAAAGTGACGGTAGCCTCTGTAGAAGAGGCCGTGGCATTGGGTGCTGACGGAGTCTCCGTACATATAAACATCGGATGCGAAAGAGAGCCTGAAATGCTGAGTTTACTAGGTGCTGTTGCAGAGTCTTGTGAAGATTGGGGAATGCCTCTTCTAGTCATGGCATATCCTAGGGGACCCAAAATAGCAAATCAACACGATCCCGAACTTGTCTCGCATGTGGCTAGGGTAGCCGCAGAACTAGGGGCTGATGTTGTTAAAACGAATTATACAGGAAGTGTTGAAAGCTTTAGAAGGGTTGTTGACGGCTGTCCTATCCCAGTTGTTATAGCAGGTGGACCTAAGGTAAGTTCAGACAGAGAATTACTTGATATGATTAAAAACTCTATAGACTCGGGTGGGGCTGGTGTTTCCATCGGTAGGAACATCTTCCAGCATGAAAAACCAGACCTCATAACTAGAGCGATAGTAGGTATTGTTCACGGTGAGATGAATGTTGAAGATGCTATTAAAATACTACGTGGCGGTTAGAACTTGAGTAAAGAGCTTTGGGTTAAGCTGAAGGAAGATCAGAGAAATTTAAGAGAGTTTATCGACGAAGTTAGGGAATTTGTCGATTTTTTCCTAATTTCCGACTGGAGGCTTATATTTAAAGATAAAATACCGAATGTTAAAGTGGTTTCGAAAACTGGTGGAGATTTAAAGCTCGTAGACTGTGTAGATGAGGCTTCTCCAGGCTCATGTTTAACTGTAGAAGTGTCTAGTAAGGAAGATGAAGGGAAGATACTTGAAGGGTCGAATAGGGGATGTAGCTACATTATTGTTAAATGTTTAAATTGGAAAATCATACCTTTAGAGAACATCGTAGCCAAGCTTCATGGAAGGACGAAGATAATAGCCGAAGCTTCACGTGTGGAGGAGGCTGAGACTCTAATTAATGTCTTGGAAGTAGGGGTGGACGGTGTTTTAATCGAAAACACAAACCCTGAAGATATTAGAAGGCTTAGGGAAGCTATTAGAAAAAGTATTAACCGCTTAGAGTTGAAAAGCGCAAAGATAGTGCTCGTTAAACCCGTTAAACTTGGAGCGCGAGTATGCCTAGACACTTGTGACCTTTTAAGTGAGGGAGAAGGAGTCCTAGTGGGATGTCAGTCATCAGGACTTTTCCTAATAGAGGCGGAGGTTCATGGAAATCCGTATGTAGAGGCTAGACCGTTCAGAGTGAACGCGGGACCACCAGCACTCTACGTACTCGTTCCAGGGGGGAAGACCCGATATTTATCTGAGCTTAAAGCTGGGGACACTATTTTAACTGTTAAAAGGGATGGGTCTTTCAGAGAAGTTGAGCTGTGTAGAGTTAAAATAGAGTGGAGACCTCTTAAACTTGTCGAAGTCGAATATGCTGGTGTAACCTACAAAACTGTCGTACAGGATGCCGAAACCGTAAGGTTTGTGACTGGCGATGGATCTAAATCCATAACTGATCTCAAAACTGGTGACGAAGTCCTTCTATACACTCAGGAAGGAGGTAGACATTTCGGAACGCTTGTGAAATCCGAGAGGATAATCGAAAGATGAGATGTCGAGTTTGATCGAAACCTATAGGATATGCGTACCTGTAAAAGCTGAGGATGTACGCAGTGCTATTGAGATTGTTGTAGAAGCCGAAGAACTTATGGTGGATTTCGTAGAGGTTAGAATGGACTATATGAGGGATATTGGCAATCTGTCCGATATCGCGGGCTCAACTAGGATCCCGCTTATAGCTACGTTCAGACCTAGAAGGCATGGAGGATTATTCGATGGTAAAGATGAGGATAGGATTGAAGTGTTAAAGAAGTCTATTAACGCTGGTTTCAAATATGTAGATTTAGAGCTCGATACAGATGGGTTGGATAAAGCAGTTGAAGATTTTAAAAAGATGGGTGTAAAACTCATAGTTTCTCATCACGATTTTAGTCGTACTCCGACTGTTTTAGAGCTTAAATGGCTTCTCTTGAGAGAATTGAGCTACGAGCCTGATATATGTAAGCTAATCACTTACGCCAACCATCTAGAAGATAACATGATGTGTCTAAAATTCTTATCGAGATTTAGTAGAAGTGTGAAATTGGTCTGTTTTGCCATGGGTAGACTAGGTTTAATATCTAGAGTTTTAAGCCCACTCTACGGCGGATTTTTCACATTTGCCTCTCTGAAGAAGGGTTTGGAAACAGCTCCTGGTCAGCCTACAGTTAAGGAATTAAGGAGTATTGTTAAAGTTATGGAGGAGGCTGGATTTTGAATATAAATGGTAAGACAGGACTTCTATGCCTTATAGGAGATCCTGTTGAGCATTCTCTAAGCCCTTTAATACATAATATTGCTTTGAGAGAGCTTAGCTTAAACTACATTTACATGGCGTTTAGAGTATCTAGAGATAAACTTAGTCAAGTTGTTGAGGCTTTCAAGGTCATAGGCGTCAAGGGGTTCAATGCAACGATGCCTTTAAAGAGGGATTTAATACGCGTTTTAGATGAAGTAGATGATAAGGCATTGAAAATAGGTGCGGTCAATACTGTATTGAACAGATCTGGAAGATTTATCGGGTTTAACACTGACGGTATAGGTGCTGTTAAAGCGTTAGAGAAAAATAACGTCAAGATCGATGGAGCTTATATAGTCCTACTAGGTGCTGGTAGTACGGGTAGGGCAATAGCGTACACTTTAATGGATAGAGACTGCAACATGGCTATACTTAATAGAACTGTCGAAAAATCTAAGATGCTAGCAATGGAGATTTCAGGCGGAAACGCCAGAGTTGAATGGGGATCTTTGACTGAAGATTCTCTGAGAATGCACCTTTCAAAAGCAGATGTTGTTGTAAATTCTACGTCTGTTGGGATGAAGCCTATGGATGGTGAAACGCCCATTCCTAAAAGTTTACTGAGAAGCGGCCTTGTAGTTTTCGACATCGTCTACAGCCCTCTTGAAACGAGACTTTTAAAAGAAGCTAGAGAAGCAGGTGCTCAAACAATAGACGGGTTGGAGATGCTTTTAAATCAAGGCTTAGAGTCCTTCAAAATATGGTTCGGAGCATATCCTCCACTTGAGCATATTATAAATGCTCTAGAAGACGTTAGAAGGGGATATTTTGCCGGTAGGTAAGGCTATAGCTTACGGTGCCGTCACAGTGGTCAATGCTCTAGCTACGGGTAGAGGAGCGGCTTTAGGTATAAATCTCTGGACTGAAGCGACGGTTAAGCTTACGAATAAACCGGGTGTCGTAGACGGAATTATAGTATCAGATCCTATGGAAGATAAAACGCTCATGGAAAAATGCGTTTTAAAAGTTTTGAGAAAATTTAGCCTTGACGAAGTTTACGGTGCTTATGTTGAAACTATATCGAATATACCGATAGCTAGGGGATTAAAGAGTAGTAGCGTTGCTTCTAACGCTATAGTTTTAGCCACCATTGATGCTTTAAATGAAGAATTGCCAGATGAAGAAGCGCTTAAGCTGAGCGTTGAAGCCTGTATCGAGGCTGGTGTGACTGTTACAGGAGCATTAGATGATGCGTCGGCCTCATACCTAGGGGGAATGACGGTTACAGATAATAAGGCTATGAAGATATTGAAACGGTTTGAAGTAGATGAGGATATCAAGGTTTTAATCCATGTTCCTATGTTCAAACGATATACGACTAAAGTGGACTTGTCTAAGCTTAAACTCATGTCTGAAGAATTGGACGTAGCCTTCAGGGAAGCCATAGAGGGGAGGTGGAGGACCGCGATGGTATTGAACAGTTTAATATGCTGTTCGACCTTAGGCTACACTATTGAGCCAGTTTTAAATGCTTTAGAAGCCGGTGCGTTAGCATCCGGGTTATCCGGTAAAGGACCAGCTATCTTTGCATTAGCCTACCAAGACTCCGTAAATTCTATAAAAAACGCTTGGAGCAATTTAGATGGCGAATTAATAGAAGCGTCCGTTAACAACGGGAAAGCCCATACGTTGAAGTGATGAATTATGATCGCCGTTATAAGGAGAGGCTATGTCGATGGCGTTTTAAATGCGCCTCCATCAAAATCTCAAACCCATAGATTTTACATAGCAGCTATGCTATCTACCGGAGAAAGCATTATTGAACGGCCTTCTACATGTTCAGATGCAAAAGCTACCTTAGATGCTGTTAAACGCATGGGATGTACGGTTTCAGCTGAAAGATCTACTGTGAGAATCCTAAGTGATGGGGTGCCTAAGCCTCCTGAAGACGTTATAAATTGTCATGGTTCTGGGACGACCTTGAGAATCTTAACAGCGGTATCCTCTCTAGCGCCCGGTACAACTATTCTTACGGGGAACAGATCTCTAAAACGTAGGCCGATACATCCTCTACTTAATGCTCTCAAAAAACTGGGCGTTGTGTGTTATTCAGCTCCCAATGAGAGGCCACCGATAGTTGTCATAGGTAGAACCATCAAGGCTGGCTACGTGGAGATCGGCGGCGACTTAAGCTCGCAATACGTATCAGGTTTACTATTCACCCTCGCTAAAGTTAACGGTAGATCTACCATCAGATTGACTACTCCACTTGTTTCAAAGCCTTATGTCGACATGACAATTGACGTTCTACGTATGTGCAACGTAGACGTTTATGTTTCTGAAAACTATAGACTGTTCGAATTAAACGGCCCCTCTAATTTTAAACCATTTAGAAGCGTTGTTGAAGGGGACTATTCATCGGCGACTATGTTTATCGTTGCAGCCGCTATTACGGGGGGGAGAGTGAGGATTAATAACCTTAGAAGAGATAGTCTTCAAGCAGATAAAGCCATAATAGATGTTATTAAGACGGCTGGATGCCGGGTGGAAGTTGAGAACGACCACGTAGTTGTTAAAGGCATTTCAGACACTTTAGAGCCATTTGAATTCGATGCATCAGATAGTCCGGATCTTGTACCTCCACTTACAGTTTTAGCATCATCCTGTAAAGGAGCATCTATAATTAGAGGAGTCTCGAGGTTAAGGTTTAAGGAATCTGATAGAATTGAAGCGTTAACTTCTCAATTGTCTAAAATGGGGGTGAAGATTGAAGCTTATGACGATTACATGAGGATCTACGGATCTTCAAAGATCAAGGGTGCTGTTATAAATCCATATGGTGATCATAGAATAGCAATGGCATGTTCAGTAATGGCTTTAAAGGCTGAGGGTGAAACCGTCATAAGAGATGCTTCATGTGTTAAAAAGTCCTACCCAGAGTTCTTTACTGATCTAGCCAGCCTCGGAGCAAAAGTAGAATTGAGAAGACAACTATGACGGTACGTTGCAACAATTAGAATGCTGAGACCACTATGAGGCCATGGTTTTTCTTAACGCCTTTAAGTGTACTCACAAACGCTTTCAGAAGGGAGTTTAAAACGGTAGCCGGATACGGGGAGAGGTCTACTCTAGACCAGTCTACGTAGAGCTTGACCGGGGGATTTTCGATGACGCATTTTCCAAGCTCAGCCTCACTTTTGATCAATTTCTCAGCGTATCCGTCGCACGTAATATAGCCACATCTCCCACAATTCAACTTAGGTAGTTTTGAAACATACTCTTCAATAATAAACCGTAAAACCTCATTTATGACGTTCTCACCTTCAACATTGGAGAAGCGAGCATTAGGATATAGTTTTAAAGACGCTTCTCTAATGCTTTCGGGTCCTATAACCATTTTTACGAGAGACTTATCTAGATCTATGTTAAGGTGCTCTTCTTTTAATGCCGTTAAAATCTTAGGGTATGGAGAGCTTTTAAACCCCTCATACATGACTACATGCGGATTCAGGATGTCTAAGAGTGCATCCAAATTGAAGCCGTGGTTGAACATTAGAACGTTATCGTATGGCGATCGGTATGCTACTGCCAGGGGCTTTGAATTTAAAACCCTGGCAGTACTTTTAACGGCTAAATCTATTCTTTCATGAGAAAGTTTAACCACGATTATCCTAAGCCCTCTTGAGGACAGCGTCTTAACTATGGAAGCTAATAGCCTAGTTTTACCCGTACCCTTAAGACCTACTACGCAGATTCTCAAAACCATTACCGGTCTAAAAGCTAATGGAGAGTTTAAATATTAGATTCCTCAACTTTCGCTTCGAAGTCTTCAGGTTTAAGTGAGAGATCTCCATCTTTAGGGATCACTCCTTTAGCTCTCAGGAATTCTCTAGCTAGGAGCCAGAAAACCATGGCTAAAGCTCTTCTACCCTTATTGTTCACAGGTATTACCAAATCCACATTCTTAAACAAGTTGTCAGTATCACATAACGCTACAACTGGTATTCCTATCATAGATGCCTCTCTAACGGCCTGCTCATCTGCATTTGGATCTGAAACCAGTAAAACCTCAGGCTCAATATAGTACTTGAGAGAGGGATTTGTGAAAATACCCGGCAGAAACCTTCCAACGAGAGGCGTCGTATGCGTAAGTTCACAGAACTTTAAGACAGGCATTCTAGCGTACAGTTTGGTTGATGCGACAACTATCTTCTCAGGAGGCTCAAATCTAGCGAGGAAAATAGCGGCTAGTTTAATCCTCTCACATGTCTTGGCGATATCTAAGACACATAATCCATCTGGTCTAACTTTGAAGATGAAAGGCTTCATATGTCCAGTTTTAATTCTAGTACCTATCTGAATGCCGTATGGTAGCAGTGTTTCAAGGGGGAGTAGAAGCTCTTCCTTTGATTCATATTCGTCAGACATCACTTTACACCAATCCCATACATGGATGCTTGACTCCCCATGTGCTCTTCAATCCTGAGAAATTCGTTTATTTTAGCTATTCTCTCCCCGCCTAATACACCTATTTTAACTATGGGGCAGTTAAATGCTACTGCTAAGTGAGCTAAATGTCCGTCAACAGTCTCACCGGATCTGTGTGAAAACACTGTTACATATCCGTGTTTCTGTGCTAATTTTGTGGCTTCGTAAGCATCCGTTATCGTACCTATCTGATTCGGCTTTATTATCACAGTATTTCCAGCACGCACATCTATGCCTTTCCTAAGCCTTTCCACGTTTGTAACGAATACGTCATCCCCACATACCATACATTTATCTCCAACCTTCTCTGTAAGCTCTCTAAAACCTTCAAAATCTTCTTCGTGAACTGGATCTTCGATGTATACCAACTTATATTTATCTACGCATTCAAGGATGTAGTCTATCTGCTCACCCTTGCTCAAGGGCTTACCATACTTATACATGTACTTGCCTTTTTCCTCATCCCAGAAGGAGGAGGATGCTACATCAACACCAAACCTTATTTCAAAACCAAGCTTTTCCGATGTGCGTTTAACCGCTTCAGCTACCGCTTCAAACGCACCATCATTGCTTATTCTAGGAGCCCAAGCACCTTCGTCTCCCCTCCCTCCGAAGAAGGGGACATTTTTCTCCTCTAAAACCTTACGAAGAGCTCTGTGAACTTCACGATTACCAATGTAAGCTTCTTCGAATTTCTTAGCCCCTACTGAAAGTATCAAGTATTCCTGTATATCTGGACAACCTTCACCCGCGTGTTTACCTCCACCCAGCACATTGCCTAGAGGGTATGGAAGATTTTTAACCATAGTTCCACCTATGTGTTGATACATTGGTATTCCAAGGGTTTTTGAGGCAGCATCTGCTACTGCCGAAGATACGGCATATGCTGTATTTCCACCTATTTTCGAGAAGTTACTTGTCCCATCCATTTCCCTTAAAGCCTTATCGACGTTCATTTGATCTGAGGAGTCGAAACCTATTAGTCTTGGCTTGATTAGTACTAGTACTCTTCTTACGGCTTCTTCAACTCCACCTTCGGGATAAGATACAGCTTCCCATTTACCCTTACTGGCTCCTGCTGGTGCTGAAGCCTTACCGACGGCTTTACGAGTATATACTTCAACCTCTATGGTCTCTGATCCTCTACTGTCGAAAACCTTCCTGGCCTTCAAATCTACGATGCATGTCTCACTCATTGTCAATACTCCTCCTAACCATGAAGTATTGGAGAATATCATCTATAACTTCAACATGAGATATCAACATAGACCTACAACAATATCTCTTAACACCTAAATCGTCTAGAACCTTACTTGGGTTTTCACCAGCATCAACTCTACGTTTAAACTCTTCCCATTTATCTCCTACAATCGACCCGCAGGTGAAACATCTAATAGGGACGATCCCCATAAAATATCCCTCAAATCTCCAGAGAGATCAGATATTTAAGTTTGTCCCCGATTTTGATGCTATTCTACTTTAAAGTTCCTCTTTAAATATTCCAAGGCGAATTTAGCGCTTTCAATTGAATCCATACTCGGTATATCATTCTCAACTATATACCATTCTACTCCGGACGATTCACAGGCTTCAACTACAGCTTTAAAATCTATCACGCCACATCCAAGCTCGATGAAGCCTTTGTTAACCCTATCCTTCATGTCTTTAAGGTGGACTAGAAAACACCTATTTTTAAGAGCTTTTATAACCTCACAGGGATCATACCCCGCATAGTAGATCCAGTAAACGTCTGGTTGGAAGAACACGTATGATGGGTCTGTGTTTTCAACAAGTATATTATATATGGGGGTTCCATCAATCTTCTTCTCAAACTCTACAGCATGATTATGCATGCCAAACTTCAAACCGTAATTCTCAGCGTCCTTACCTATGGAATTCATCTTCTCAGCTACTTTAACACATAAACTTAAATCGTTGATACGTCTTACATCCGGCTCGGAAACCACATATTTAAGCCCGAGTTTATAAGCATAGTTGAAAACAGTATTCCGCTTGTTGGATTCTATTACGTCAAAGCCGACGTGGGTTGAGATTGGTTTAAGATCAATTTGATCAAGAAATACTCTAAGCCCATCAACATCCACTGTTAAAAATGGATGGCCTGCGAATTCGACAAATCTATATCCGGATTCTCTAACCATGCGGAGGGCGTATTTGTAATCCCTAGAGACCTTGTCTCTTACAGTATAAAGTTGGAGGGCGACCTTCATATTTCAACCGAACCTTTAATACTGGAAGTCTTTAAAAAGCATTACCTTATTGAAAACACTGTTGGTTCAGCGATCTTTTTACATCAAATCTTCTTTCAATGCTCCATGGTAGGGCCTGCTCTCAAGACTGTGAAACCATTAACAGTTTATCGTTTGATATCATAATTATCCATGATTACGACATAGCAAAGCGCGTTTAGTTTATGGAAGTTAGGTGTTTTTTACGCTTATATATCGCTTTTTGACCTACGATGAGCATTCTGCTGGATCTAGCTTCGTTAAACCCTTCCTTCTGAGAAGAGCCGAAGACATTAATCAATCTGAGACCTACCTTACTGAGGAGGCTTTTCAATTCGTTTAGATCGTAAATCCTATGTTCAACCATCGTTTCACATACTTTCCCTTCTCCCTTATCTATGAGAACCCAGTTACTTTTAATCTTCTTCTCAGTCCAGTCTAAGCTTCGTTCCTCTAAAACATAGAAGCTGTCTGTTTCATTCCAACTTCTATCTCGGAAGTTTCTAATAATCCATCCTGCGTTTACAATTTCAAGGATAAAAATTCCATTAGACTTCAATATCCTCGAACCCTCTCGTAGAACCAGTTCGTTCTCTTCATCATTGAAGTATCCAAAGCTTGTGTAAAAGCTTATCACGTTGTCGAAGGATTCCGATTTAGATGGCAGTCTTCTCATATCTCCCCGAATCGGATTTAAATTTTTATAATAACCTTCTTTTTTGCCATTCTCTATAAGAATGGTGAGAAAATATTTGCTTAAATCGAAACTGACGATAAATGTGAAATGAGAAAGCGGTATCGAATGTCTTCCTAAACCGCAACAAAGATCCAATGTTATTCCTCTTCTTAAAGTTTCTTTTAAAAAAGAAACGTCGTATTTTGTCATCTCCTTATACTCAGAAAACTCCTCTAGCCAGAATTCAGCCCATCTGCCTTCAAATAAATCTCTATACCACATTTTAGCCAACCCATGACAGACTACAGTATCGCATACTTCATTCAACCATAAGCTATATATGAATATTTGTATAAACAACCCGTAAAGAGGAAGCGTATAGATGACGGCAATCACTCATACGAAAATTCAATGATGTACAACTATTCTCAAATTATGAGAATATTTGATAAAATCGTAGAAATTTTATGGCAATATTGGGGAAGATGCGTGGAAGATTTATGCGAAAACTCCCTAAGAATGCCCATCTTCAAACCCAACCTGCAGTAAGTCACCTGTAACTTGTCTGATCTCTTCTTCTAGCTCCTGGTCCTCCGAATTTCTTAGGCTCTTTTCTCCTCGGGTCTCCTACTAGTAAAGACCTGTTGTACGTTAATATCTGTTTCTTCAGAGCACTACTTTTAGTCCATTTCACTAGCGCTTTGGCTATGCCCATGGCAACCGCTTCGGCTTGACTCATAAATCCTCCACCCTTAACCTCGACGTCTATGTTTACGCTTCTCCACACGTCTTTACATATCATCAAAAGCTCTGTTATTATACTTCTAGCGGCTTCAGGCTGATATACTTCAATAGGAGTAGAGTTTATTCTAACTATACCCTCTCCCTCCGTCAAGTAGACTCTCGCCGTAGCAGTTTTACGTTTACCAACTTCCAATACTATTGACCTGCTCCTCTTATGCTTCTCACTCATTACTCAACCCCCCCAGCCAATCTGTTTAGCCAGTTCACCCAATCTAAAATACGGACCTTTAAGCCTGTTGGCTTTAGCATCCTCAACAACTTCAAAATTCACGTTTTTAAAAGCTTCTGGAATTCCGACATACACCTTAAGCCTTTTAAAGGCTTCTCTACCCTTAAACTTATCCCTGGGAAGCATCCCCCTAACAACACGTCTGAATATTGTATCTGGTCTACGTGGGTGGAATGGTCCCTTTCTATACTTGCCGACTTCGAGAAATTCCATCCACTCTTCCAAAACCGAATAGAGATTTCCCGAAACTACGATGTTTTCAGCATTTACAACAGCTACATTTTCTCCCTGGAGAAGTCTCTTAGCTACGATACTGGCGAGCCTACCCATTATATGGTTTGACCCATCTATAACGGTAATACCTCCACTAGACATGTAAGATCACTCTATTATTTTGATGCGTGACCCTTCAGGGTTTAATTCTGCAAGCTCACTTATTGATAAGCATTTACATCCAGCCTTGATAAGTTTAGCTTTAGCCATCTCTGAAAAGCTCAGTGCAGCTACAGTGATGCTATGCGATATTTCACCTGAACCTAAGATCTTACCCGGAATCACTACAACTTCACCTTCAGAAGTAAGTTTTGAAAGTTTTGATAGGTTAACCTCTGCCATAAGTCTCCTAGGTCTTTTAAGTCTTTCAGCAATGTCAGCCCAAAGCCTAGACTTATGACCGAGTATTTGAAGAAACTTGATAGTATTTATTAATGCCGTATTTGACTTACTGCGTTTAACCATTTTTAGACAACCCCCAACTCACCCAACTGTTTCAAAAAAGTCTCACCTTTCATTCTGAGGATCTTACATGCTTCGGATAAAACCTTCCATGCTGGCAAGGAACCGGTAGTCTCTAAGAAAAATATCAATGAGTTTTTGTCAAAATCGACATTAAGTGCATTCTGAGTACACTTGTTAACGCATTCATCGCATAGGTCGCATTTAAGCGGATTCGACACGTATGCTTTACCGTTCCTGAGGGTAAACACGTTTTTATGACACACATCTACGCATGAACCGCATCCCGTACACCTAGAATCTATTATTGAAATAACCGGATAATACTTATATGTACACCTGACAACGGGGGACCATTTAGCATGTTTAGTAGATCTTCCGAGCCTAGCATAAGCCTCGAGTCGAATCTTCTGACCTGGAGCAAGTTTAACGATTGGAATTTTCTCATTCACAGGTTTAATCTCTGGATTAGCCTCATGAGGTTTAAAATCTCCAGAATAAACAGTAGTTATACCACCTTCTTTGCCCTCAACATCTAAAACTAAGACTGCAGAACACCTATTACAACCTGTTTCAGTTCCACATCCACACTCCTCGGGGAGAACGTACCGGTCTAAATCTGTTCTTAAAGGTATTAAGCCGAGCCTATGTGCTAAAACCTCATCGTACATAACCGACGTATTTTCAATTATATACACGTCGTCTATAGCCATCACTGGAACCTCAGCGATCATCGTCCTCCTCAGAGAATTCATAAACCTTGGAGAAACACCTCTAACTATGAAATTTACCTCAGTATAGCTCTTCTCTAAAACCTCTATCTGCAAAACACTATCCTCCAGCTTAAAGGAGAAAAGATATAAGCTTCCATATAATCTTTACTTTAGCTAAAATACAGGGAGAATATTTAAATTGAAGTTTGCAACATAGCTAAGCTGGCTATGTCTGAAGAGATTAAAAGCGAAACTAAGAGTAGTAGAGAGGAAAGATGGGGTATAGCACACATTTATAGTTCTTCTAACAACACAATAGTTCATATCACAGATTTAACAGGAGCTGAAACAATAGCATTATGTACAGGCGGTATGTTCGTCGATGCCGATAGACTTCAAGGTTCCCCCTATGCGGCTATGCAAGCGGCTTCAGCGGCAGCTGAAATAGCTAAGGAAAAAGGCATAACGGCACTTCACATAAAGGTTAGAGCACCTGGAGGCATTAAATCTAAAATTCCAGGACCAGGAGCCATGCATGCCATAAGGATACTAGCTAGAGCGGGTTTCAAAATAGGTAGAGTTGATGATACTACACCTATTCCGCATGATGGATGTAGAAGAAAGGGAGGCCGTAGAGGGAGAAGGCCGTAAAACTATATTTCTTCGGGAGATTCAAGTTCTCTTGAAACTTCTTCCATCTTACTCGTTACATGCACTACTTCTATAGATGTCCTAGTAGGATGCTTTTGGTCATTGAATGGGCTGTCTGGAGCATAGTGTATCGTACTCTCCTCTCCGGCTTTAACGATGTAAGATGGCACTCTAACTATTCTACTATTAACCATTATATGTCCATGCACTATGAACTGCCTAGCTTGATAAATAGTTTTGGCTAAACCGAGCTTATAAACAAGCGTTTGAAGTCTACGGTTTAAAATGTCTTCCAATGTTAGATCCAGCACGTGGTCTAATGTGGCAGATTCCGAGAGCAAACCCATACGTTTAAGTTTGTCTAGAAGGGTCGTTTCAGCTCTAATTCTAACATCGTGAGGCTGAGCCAATAAACCTCTAGCTATAGCTCTTATATGTGAAAGCTGAGTTTTATGTCTCCAAAGCTCACGTTTATTTCTGAGGCCATATTCACCTAAGTAGCGTAATTCGAGTTGAAGCGTCTGCATATCCCAAGGCTTCTTAGGAGTTTCATACTTCTTACGGCGTCTCTTAGGGTCGCCCAAATTTCACACCTCTACGTAACCTTCTTCCTCTGAACACCTACAGTTCTACCAGTTCTACCTGTTGTCCTAGTTTTCTGACCTCTAACCTTTAAGCCTAAGCTATGCCTCCAACCCTTCCAAGATCGAATACTCTTCATAAAGTCGATGTCTTGCTTAATCCTAAGCTCCAGATCAGAGCCTATTAGATGCAGATCTCTGCCTGTTTCCAAGTCTTTACGTCTATTAAACATCCAACTTGGAATGTTAAGTTTTGAAGACCCCCTTAAAGCTGCCTCTATTCTTTTAAGTTCTTCATCAGACAACTCACCTATACGTCTATTCGGATCTACACCTACACTTCTAGCTATAGCCCAGCCGAGTGTGACACCTATGCCTCTGATTTTCCTAAGAGCATAGGGAACCTTCTTAAATCCATCTAGGTCTGTATCAATTAAACGTACGATGTATCTGAATCCTTCCGTCAAATGCTACACCGCGTGCAGAAAACACATAATTAAACCGGTATATAAGTTTATTTTTAAACTAGTCTTCTCTATTAGACCCCGGCGTTTCTAATAGATGGTTTATAGCGCTTCACCACTTTAAAAAGCCGTATTCTAAGATTGATTTAAATTCATCAACCGTAAGATCTTTCGGAGTTTCGATTAAAATCTCAGCCCTACCGTTTGGAGGAATGCTTAAGTAGTTTTCACTGTATTTCGCATCGAGATTTCTAAGCTTAACATAAACTCCATAAGCGTAGTTTTTAACGGTTAAAGTCACTTTAAACATTTGTAATCCTAGTTTATCGACTTTAACATTTAACATCGGGTCTGGAAACTCTACATGTTTAAACTCACCAATTAAAACGTCATTAACTACTTTACTCTCGTCAAATGACATTTCTGCAATAGCCACAGCTCCTCTAAAGTTTTCAACATCCAAAACTAAACATTCTTTCGCAGAGTTTGCTTCAACCTCCAGATCTTCAACAGTCTTACTAAACAATAGTTCACCCGTAAGTTTTTGAATAGTAAGTTTTAAAACTCCACGTATGCGTTGAAGCGTATCATTCACTATGGAGACCTGAAGGCTTTGCCCTCTTAAGTTTAACGCGATGTAAATAGGGCTGAAAGCCCTCTTAACGTAGTAGTAGGCGGGTTTAGGTCTAAAGTAGTAGTCTATAAGGCTCCAGCTTATAACAGGCCAACAATCATTGATCTGCCATATGAGACAACCACTCGTTTTAAACATCCTGCTTCTCCAATGGGATATGGCGGTTTTTAAAGCCTCTCCCTGATTAAGCTGCGTCAGGTAGATGAATTTTTCAATATTCTCTGGAACCCTAAAGTGACCCGCTAAAAACCTATATAGTCTTTCAGTCCCCTCATACATCTTGTTGTGCCACTCCATAACTTGACTTTGAACCCATCTATCTTCTTCAGCTGTAAAAGATTTAACGGTCTCCATACATGGAAAGGCTTGAAAACCAAATTCGCTGATGAACCTACCATTATCCCACAAGTAGGCTTTCCAATCCCTCCACCCACTCCACACATCCCAACTGTGTCTATCTCCTTCCCTAGGACTATTGGGGTCGTCTCCCCCATATGGACTACTAGGCCAGTATGGTCTAGTAGGGTCAAGCAGTTTGACGATCTCAGGAATAACCTTATGGTAGATCTTCTCACCATAGAATCTATCCCTCGCCCACCACTTAGCTTTAAAACCCCAGTCATTCTCGTTGTTTCCACACCATAATACTATAGACGGATGGTTTCTAAGCCTCTTAACATTCTCTTCAACCTCTTTTTCAACAGAAACTATGAAGAAGTCCTCTTCAGGATACTCTCCACATGCGAACATAAAGTCATGCCAAACCATTATACCGAGTTCGTCGCATAAATCATAGAAATCATCAGCTTCATACACTCCTCCACCCCATATTCTAAGCATGTTCATATTTGCCTTGGAAGCCGCCTCTAAAAGCCTTCTGTAGACTTCTTTATCAACTCTAGGTAGGAAGCTGTCCGCTGGAACCCAGTTAGCGCCTTTACAAAAAACACGTATACCGTTAATTTTAAATATGAAGCACTCACCCTCTTCATCCTTAGTCCTTTGAAGCTCAACGGATCTGATGCCAAACCTAACACTACGACTATCTAAGACGTTTGCATCGCTTAGAAGAAGAACATCGAGCATGTATAGATGTTGAGCGCCGTATCCCCTTGGATACCAAAGCCTAGGCTTTTTAACTTTAAGCTCAGAACTGAAAACGTTCAATCCTTCCCTAGCCAATCCTTCTACACATACCTCAACATCCTCCCCTCCAATTTTAAAAAGTAGTTTAACACGACTCGACTTAACACAGTAGACTTCGGCCTCAACTTTAACCAAAGCCTCTTCTTCTGAAATCTTAATAGGGAGCGCTGAGACATAGCCTAATCTGGCTTCATCGTAGGCCAGTAGTTCAACATCTCTCCATATACCGGTAGTCGGCAACCTCGGACCCCAATCCCATCCAAACGAATATTGAGCCTTCCTACCATAGACTCTGGCCGTGTAGAATGCAGCCCATAATTTCCCGTATTTGGATTCCAACATCTCCATAACCCTCGACGGAGACTTAAATCTAATGACTAGCATGTTTTTCCCGGGTTTTATAAGCCCGTGGACTTTGAAAACCCATGGATGGAACATGTTGTGTGCCTCACCGAGCTTTACACCGTTAAGCCAAACTTCTGCATAAGTATCTAAACCGTGGAAGACAAGTTCTAGACATCTCTTACTGGCTATGCCTTCTGAAACTTCGAAGTCTTTAACATATAACCAATCCTTTCCTTCAACCCATGAAGCTTCAAGCTCATTCATCTTGTAGAAGGGGTCTGAAATCACGCCGTTTTTCATGAGATCTAGGTGAACTACGCCTGGAACATCGGCCTTCATCCATTCTCCAGTAGTCAGATCTAACTTTGAAAAATCTACATATTCGTCGAATTCCAGCTTCTTAAAAAACCAAACACCGTTAAGAGAGGTTCTTACGATAGACATCATTATACGGTAGTATTGAATCGAATTTAAATATAACCACTTTTAAAGTCTTAACTTCTACCGTTAGAGAACTCTAAAACTCCTCTTGATTGTTGGAGCCTACCCTTCAGCTTCAACCCCTTACCTCTATTAAACTTCGCCATGTTCGTTGAGCGTAAGTGAAGATTGAAGATTAAGTGTAAAGATTCTAAGTTTAAAGGCTTCGGCACACTATACAGCTTAAGGTGGTAAGTTGAGTAAAATTAAGCTAGGATTTATAGGGTGCGGTTCTCATTCAACGGAAAACCTATACCCATGTTTAAGGTATTTTACGGATAAAATCGAGCTTGTAGCAACATGCGACATCGATGTGGAGAGGGCGGAGAGAAACGCTAGATTGTTCGGGTTTAGTAGATGGTATAAAGACTATAGGCAGATGGTCGAGACGGAAGACTTAGACGGAGTTTTCGTAGTCGGCCATCCAAATATGCATTATGAGGTTGGCCTTGAATGTCTGAAATCTGGAATCCACGTATTTGTAGAGAAGCCGCCGGCACTAAATTCAGACCAAGCATACAAGCTTTTAGAGGCATCTAGGGAATACGGCAGATTTGCAATGGTTGCTTTTATGAAGAGGTTTTCAGTAGGCTATAGACTTGCCAAAACGATTGTAAGTAAACTAGAGCAGGGTAGAATTGCTCACGTATCGACTAAATTCGCCAACGGACCGTATGGATCTATATGGGGTATAACGCCGCCAGCTAAAGCATTTTTAATAGGTCAAGCCGTCCACCACTTCGACCTTGTAAGATTTCTAGTTGGGGAAGTTGAGGAAGTTTACGCTAAACTTCACACATTAACCGATGTTAAGTTCTCATTTTCAATACTTTTAACTTTTGAAAACGGTGCGACTGGTGTTATGAACCTTAATTCGTGTCAATCATGGTCTAAAATAGACGAATACGTAGAAGTTACATGTGATGAATCGTTCGTATTTATCGATGATATGGCTTCTCAAGTCAAGTATTACCCGAGGGGTTTATGGATTGAAACAGAGGGCTTTAAAGCTGCGAATCAGGGATACTTTTGGGAGATAAACCACTTGCCTAGTGTAGAGTATCAGAGTAGATACCTCAGGGGATACTATGGTGAAATCGAGCATTTTATAGATTCCATTTTGAAAAATAGACCCCCAAAACCAGACATAGAAGACGGGTTTAAAGCAGTTAGACTAGCTGAAGCTGTATGGAAGAGTGTTTGCGAAGGAAGAGCGGTAAGCATTTAATAGTTCAATTGAATGTAGTTACTAGGTATAATTTAGGTGTTTGATTTGGTTTACGTAATAGTAATCTGTGAAAGGGGGGAAAGCTTCATGGTTTTAAGGGAGGTCAGCGATTTAGGCGAGTTCAAAGAAACTGGTTTTAGAGATGTTTTACAAGGCCAAGTCGATGATTTAGAAGCGTTTTTAGAAGAACTGTATAAGAGGCAAATTATGAACGTGAGCCGTGTAATACCAGTAGAGGAATTCTTCAGATTTAAACCGGAAAACTTACTAGAAATATTGAAGGAAAAAGTTAGGTGTTTAACAGATAGGATTGGAGAGGGTGAAAGCTTCTGCGTAAGAGTTGAACGTAGGGGATTCAAGGGGGCCATTTCCAGTAGCGATTTGGAGAGAAATCTAGGAGGATATATATGGCAACTTTTAAAAGACAAGTATGGAAAACCCCCGAGGGTTGATTTGACAAATCCAGATAAACTGATATCCATTCAAACCATAGGTGGATTATGTGGAATAACGTTAATAGATCGGAGGCTTAGAGAGAAGTATCCCATCGTTAAAGTTAAGTAGGGAAAAGCATAGTGAATCAGCAAGTCTTTCTGGTCAAAACACCATCAAAACTTCACTTGAGAAATAAAATATTAAGAACTAAAGCTTATAACCTATCTTCCTCAGGAACTTCTTCCTTTCTTCAACGTCTTCTTCCTTCTCGACCCCCTTTGTTTTAAAGCCGTCTATAACGCCCAGTATCCCCCTACCCTGATCCGTTTCAGCCACTACTACCTGTAGCGGGTTAGACGTAGCGGCTATTATTCTACAGACTTCGGGAACATGTTTAATAGCATTAAGCACGTTTATAGGATATGCGTCTCTAAGATATATGATGAAAACGTGGCCGCAACCAATTTTTAAAGCATTATCAACCGCAAGTTTCTTCAACTCATCGTCGTTACCACTTACTCTAATTAGGCATGGTCCACTAGCTTCATTGAAAGCTAATCCGAATTTCACAGTCGGAGTGGAATTTACTAAAGCTTCATGCAGGTCCTCAACAGTCTTTATGAAATGGGCCTGTCCAATTATAACATTCACATTTTTAGGGACATCCAACGTTACAACTTCAGTTTTTAGCTCCAAGACTAGACGCCCCTGAAAAATATCAATTCTAACAAACATATTAAAATTGCTTTTGCCGAACAAATAGACGCTCAATTGACTGCGACCACCTTGTAGAATAAAAGACATACATATGTATAGAAGGTAGTAAAAGTATGTACTTTTAAGATAAGCTTAAAAGTATCCACGTTCACAATTCTCCAGATTCATTAGGCGATCACTTGAATTTTAAAATCAGATTGCTACTGATACTGTTAATCGTAGTGATTTTAGGGTTAGGAATTAGAATCGCATATAGAGATGTTGAAAAATTTATAATTTATGGTTCTCCAGCGTACAAGGGATTCGGCATCTTTATCCTATGTTTTATAGGAAGTGCATCTCCAATCATTCCAATACCTTATACAGCCGTAATCCTAATTTTAGCTGCATCCGTACCAGGTCTCAACTTAGTCGAAATAGCGATATGGGGAGGCTTAGGATCAGGATTGGGACAGACTACAAGCTGGATTGTGGGCAAGTATATAGGTAAAGGTGTCAGATCGCCTAAGTACGAGAAACGGCTTAAAATTTTAGCAACTCTAACTCAGAGGTATGGTCTGATCATTTCCTTCGCAATATTTGTATTTGCACTTACACCTTTACCAGACAGCATCCTATTCATAATACTGGGTACTATAAACTACAACCTAATATACGTATTGGTGCCAGCCATACTGGGTAAGATCGCCATGATTTACATAATCGGTCTATTCGGTAGAATCGTAGGTGAAAGGCTACCTTTCTGGTTCTCCTTCCTCTTAACAATACTTCTCACCATCATGTTTATAGCTATCGTTGAATTCGTAGACTGGGAGAGACTGGCTAAAAAATACTTTAAGACTCTCTTCTTTAAAGAAAATGGGAAAGATTAGAGCGGTTCCGGAAATCGAATATTTGCCATTTTTCCCAGGGATGCCCTTATTCTATTCGTATGGGTAAGTTTCCATATTCCCATATGATTCTAGTGACGCATCTGGATTTCAAAGGTTGGATCCTCTAGGGGCTTAGTAGAAGCTTTACAGTTCTCCTTTTTCACCTTGAGGAGATAACTGATTGTTTATTGATGAAAATGTAGACAAAATGTAGACATATAGTATAGTGGGGGAAGAGTAGTTAAGTAACGGCAGTTAAACCAGCGGTTAAAGTCTACATTCGACTTCAGAGATCCATAGATGAAGACTGAAGAGATAAAGGCTTTAGACCCAGATATGTAGCTTGAAGAAGAAGTTCTAAAAGCCCTGAAAGAACTCCCACTCTTAGTTGAATCAGGGGGGAGATTCCAATGCGTGGCATAAGACTGGGGGATTTACAATGGGGTTATGGAATAAGCCGAAGATATTTCATGGAAGATTTATGGAAAAAATCCATAGAGATATCATGGAAAAACCTAGGGGAGGGGGTCTAAACGACCAAGATCTACGTTAAAATCCTGTTTCCGGTCGAGTTTGAACGTGAGCGCGAGGAGCTCTACAGGGTGTTGAAGGACGCTTTAAAGCGTGCTGAACGTATAGCTAACGATGAGAGAGTTAAGGTAAAGACAAGGCTTGAAGCCTTCAGGCTTGTAGGATACATAGCAAGCATAATTGCAGGCATTTTGAAAGACTTCCAGCTCGACGAGATCGAACGCGAGCTTACGGAGCTGGAGGAAGATGTGAAAAACACCTAGGAGGGGGTCTAAACGTCCATAGTGAAATCCATACAAACATTCATAGAGGCTGGATTCAAATACGTAACCGCCTTCAACGGAATAATGCTATTCAGAAAACGCAGGTGATAACGTTTTGCGGGGGAGTTTAATGTTTCAGACTATACTTTAACATTGAGTGCATAGGTTTTGTAAACGCTACAGCGTACATCTAAACCCATGTTACGCATTCTACGTTCAAAACTCCCCCTAGATAGATGGTTTAAATATATGAGCCAAGGTATTCTATCGGCAACGTCCCCTTTCAAAGTTAAGTAACCCTTTCAGCCACATCCATACGCGACCAAATAGCATCATAGAGAACGGCGTTTAAGAATTTTTAACATTGTAAACGACTGACGTAACGCTTTTAAGTATACGTGTGAAATCTATTTCAGTAGACTTTGGGAATAGACCTAGGAGAACTCATAGTTAAAACTCCTTTAACCTTTGAACAGCTTTCAGGTAAATCTATAGCCATAGACGCATATAACGCACTATATCAATTTCTCGCCATAATAAGAGGCCCTAGCGGTGAGCCCCTTAAGGATAGAACTGGCAGAATCACCAGCCATCTAAGTGGGCTACTCTATAGAAGCTGTGCATTAATGTCTTACGGCATCAGGCTCGTATATGTTTTCGATGGGAGGCCTCCGGTGGAGAAGGAAGTCGAGATTAAACGTAGAATGAAGATTAAGGAGGAGGCTATTGTAAAATATGAGGAGGCATTAAAAGTAGGAGACTTTGAAGCAGCTAGAAAATACGCTCAAGCTACGGCAACACTTAAAGATGATATGGTTGAAGATGCTAAAAGACTCTTATCCTACTTAGGTATTCCTTGGATTCAAGCACCTTCAGAAGGTGAGGCACAAGCATCATACATGGCTTCTAAGGGTCACGTATGGGCAGTAGCTTCACAAGATCATGATTGTCTACTGTTTGGAGCCCCTAGACTCGTTAGAAACCTCGCGGTAACTGGTAGGAGGAAGCTCCCCGGTCGGAAACTCTACGTTGAATTGCAGCCTGAACTTATCGAGCTCGAAAAAGTCCTTAAGGCAAATGCAATAACTAGGGAGCAACTTATAGATATAGCTATTCTGATAGGTACAGACTATAATCCAGAGGGTATCAAAGGTATAGGTCCTAAGAAAGGTTTAAAACTCATAAAAGAGTATGGAAATTTAAAAGCCCTGCTAGATGAACACGTCATAGATTCTTTAAGTTTCCTAGTAGACCCAGAAACCATAAAGAAGAAATTTTTAAACCCTGACGTTACAACGGATTACGAGCTCATATGGGAAGAGCCTAAGGTTTCAGATGTTATAAAGTTTCTATGCTATGAAAGAGATTTCTCTGAAAGTAGAGTTAAGAATGCATTAGACCAGGCAATTAAAGCTTTCAGGGAGAAGTATAGGCAGAGACGCCTATTCAATCTTAGCGTTTTCACGTTTTGAAGTATTTTCAAAATGTCTATGCTATAGGAGTGATGGAGAACGTGATATTTTCCATGTAGTTCACCATTGGGAAATTTTCATAGAAAACGTTAGTTTTAAAAAGCATTACGATAAACATCTCTTATAGAGGGGAGAGAATGAGTAGTGAGAAATATAAATGTGAAATATGCAATAAAGAATTTCCAAGTAAGAAAAGCCTTGCCGCTCATAAGAGAGTACACAAGAAAAAGTAAACTCTAAATCTCTCCCATCTTAAACCCCATTTTTATTGCATAACCTATATTTTTAAAACACCGAGACCCCCTCAAAACATTTTTATCTATGTAAAATATTTTATAATTATAAAATATTTAACGAGGGGAAAGATTGACTGAAGTAAGAACTTTAATACTTGGAGCAGGCTACGTAGCTACCATATTTACTGTTGGTCTTGAAAGGTTGAAAAGGGGCGAGATCAAACCATATGGAGTACCGTTAGCCGACTTCGACATAGGTATAGGTATTGATGATGTTAAGGTTGTGGCATGCGTCGATGTTGATGCTAGAAAAGTCGGAAAAACGATGTATGATATCGCAAAGAGATTCTACAAGCTTAAGAGCGTACCACTTACGCTTAAAGATGTAGTCGTTCATCCTGGAATAGAAATGGGATTTGTTAGAGAACTCTTCCCGATAGATTCACTAGATTATGAGGGAGATTTTCAGCGTTCCGTTGAAGAAATGTACGCTTTTATTGAGAGAACTAAGCCAGATGTGATAGTAGATGTTACGACAACCCAGTACGCTAAACCGTTTAATGAGTATAGGTGCTTGGAGAAGGCAGTAGAGGAGAGAAAGGTTACTCCAACACAGCTCTACGCATATTTAGCGCTAAGACTTATGGAGGAGGGTAGACAGCTCTCCTATGTGAATTTGATACCAACTCCCATAGCAAACGATTATGCGTATGTTTCAACAGCTGGAAAGTTTGGAGGACTTATACTAGGTGACGATGGTGCAACAGGTGCAACACCTTTTACGGCAGATATGTTAGAACATCTTAGAGAGAGAAATAGGAAAGTGCTTGGCGTAGTTCAACTAAACATAGGGGGGAACAGTGACTTTAAATCCCTTCTTGATGAAAAAAGGAATAGAGCTAAAGAGTATACGAAAAATAGTATAGTTGAGGATGTACTCGGCTACTATACGCCCAGCTATATTAAGCCTACGGGTTTCCTCAGCTCTCTCGGCGATAAAAAGTTCGTCTCAATACATGTAGAGTATATTTCGTTCAACGGCGTTAAAGACGAGATCATAGTCAATATGCGTATGAACGATAGCCCAGCGTTAGCCGGATATATGGTCGACTTGACGAGGCTTGCTAAATCGGCTTTAAACGCTGGCTTTTATGGAACAGTATACGATATAAACGCTTTCTATATGAAAAAACCGGGGCCTCCAAATTCAAAAAACATAGCTCGAATACTTGCATTTGAGAGGTTGAAATCATTCGTCAAAACAATAGTTGATAGGAATCGATTAAACATTCAACAGAGTATGTATTGAAAAGAAGCCCGTAGAGAACAAAGGGAGTACTGCTCTAGCTATTCTAGAATAGTTTAAAAGCTTTCGAGTAAGAAGTTAAAGGGGTTTAAATGGAGAGGGTGAAGTTTGGAGTCATAGGGCTTAAAGGTATAGGTATGACGCACATAGAAGCCATAAGAAAGTGTGAAAGTGCTGAATTAGTAGCAGTATGTGACATTGTCGAGGAACTCGCTAAAAATGTTGGAGGAAAATATGGAGTTAGATGGTTTACAGACTATAGAGAGATGACTGCGCTTAAAGATTTAGATGCAGTATGTATATGCACCCCACACTTTCTACACCATCCAATGACTCTAGATGCTTTAGATGAAGATAAGCATGTTTTAGTCGAGAAGCCCATGGCTATAACAGTTAGAGAAGCTGATGAAATGATTAAAAAAGCTAAAGTTAGAGGGCTTAAGCTTGGAGTGGCATTCACGTATAGGACAAGCCCGGCCTTGAGAAATGCAAAAAGTATGATAGAAAAGGGAGAATTGGGTAAGCTACTTAGAGCTACACTTGAGGTTGCAAACTACCGTACCCAACTCTATTATGAGGAGTCCCCATGGCGTAAAAACTGGAAAACATCTGGAGCTGGTGTTTTAATAAATCAGACAATCCACCATTTAGACGTAATGTACTGGTTTCTTGGGAAGCCTAAGAGAGCCGCAGGCTTTATAGATACAAAGTTGCACGACATTGAAGTTGAAGATTTAGCTAGTGCGGCATTGATTTTTGAAAACAATTGCCACGCTACTGTTCAAGTGAGCTTAGTTGACAGCCCTCAATTTGAAAGAATGGTTGTGAGTGGGACTAGAGGTAAAATCATATCGGATTTTGGGTCGCAGTTGAAGGTTGGTGTATCTGAGCCGGACGTTGAAACACACATTAGAACTTCTAAGGAGCCTTGGAGTAGGCCAAGTACAAGCTGGAGGGAAGTAACTGTACAAGGGAGCGGGGGACATAGTGAGATTATTAGAGATTTTGCTGAAGCCGTTAAATATGGTAGAGAACCTCTGGTATCTGGTGAAGATGGCATATGGTCTCTTGAAATGGTTAATGCAATAGTTCTATCGAATTTCACGGGTAAAGTTGTCGACATACCTGTTGACAGGGAAATCTACGACAGACTTATGGATAAGCTTAAAAGCGGGTTAAAACTTATCTAGTAGACTATTTCCACATTCTGGGATAGGTGTTAGGCTTCATAACCACTCTTTCCGTTTTAACAGCTACACCTTTTTCTCTTTCAAGCATTTCCTCGCTTGTCATCAAAGCTTTACCTAGAGCTACGAGTTCACCTTTAAGTGTGAATAGTGCGACTAAATCATCAACCTCTATGTCGGAGTTTAGACTTACAATGCCGGGTAATGCCAAATCCGCACCATGACATACAGCGTCAACTGCCGTGTCGCGAATCCAAATCTTCGGTATCAGGGCAGTAACTTCTTCGACAGGCTGAACTATAGACCTGAGAGGTTTCTCGTCTCCAGCCTTATATGCTTCAATGGCAACAACCAAATCCCTCAACGATGTTAAACCCCTATCTTCACTGAAGGGGCCAACTCTAGTTCTTCGAAGCTCTCTCATATGCGCCCCACAGCCTAAGACTTCACCCATATCATGTATCAGTTTTCTAATATATGTGCCCGCTTGACAACAGACCCTTAAAAGTACATGACGCTTATCGACTTCCAGCACATCTATGTAGTAGATTCTTCTAGTTCTAAGAGCCTTTTTAACAGAAGATCTTAAGGGGGGCTTCTGGTAAATATCGCCCTGAAATTCTTCAGCAACTTCTCTAACCTTATCCTCAGAGATATTGTCGTGAAGCTTCATTATACATACGTATTCTTTGCCTCCGCTCAGTAAAACTTGGAGAGTCTTCGTAGCTTCATTTAATGCTACAGGCAATACACCGGTAGCGGGGGGATATCCCCGAAGGAAAGCTCTAGAGTCCCCCCGTGACCAGCCTTATTAGCGTTCATAATCCTCTTAACAGTGGCTGTTACATCGTGACTTGTAGGACCAGCTGGTTTATCTAAAATGATAACTCCATATTCTAGATGTTCATCTATGGTTCTCTTCCAAGGTGGTTTACCGTAGGCTTCATTCGTCTCTTCGAATGTTTTGTAAAGCACTTCTCTTTTAATTTCCCAAGGCGGTTGAAGCCTCAAACGACGACCCTCCTCTCAGGTTTTAAAGCCGTCTCAAATGATTCCCGTAACCCAGCTTTTTCAATAGCCTTTACCACTTCATCATCAGTTGCTCCTCTAGGTATTTCCAGCTTATAAGGAGTTGGCTCTATATGCTTGATATTTACTCTTCTCCTTTTAACACCATTGATCAATCTAGGCCCAGTTATCAAAGCAAAATTCTCATCTATTATATCTATTACAACACATTTCCTACCCGCTTCTCTACCCATGGTTTTAATGCAAACTCGACCCACCTCTATCATAGTAAAAACCCCCGTTTACCTCACTCAGACGACTGTTTGGTTTTAAGTTTAGCATACTCATCTATTAACGTTTTCAAAACTCTGAAAACAGAGTCTGTGGGGAGTCTATCGGTATTCAATACAATATCGTATATATTGAGGTTTTGAAACTCTATTCCGTAAAACTGACTGTATCTGAGCCTATCATTAGCCTCCCTCTGTAAGGTTTCTCTAGCAACTTCTTCAATGGACTTTCCTTCACGTTTAGCCAACCGTTTAAACCTAACTTTATCTGAAGCTGTCAAGAATATCTTAACTTCAGCCAATTCACCAGCCATCCAGGCCACCAAATCGCCCTCTAGAACGACGGAGCCTTTCAAAGCCTCCTCCTTCGTTCTAGAATCTATATAGTTGTCTAGTTTAGGATCATTCTTAAGCTTCTCTGAGGCCTCAGCCAAGTTTAAATGTTCCTGTTTACAGTATTCGCGGAATAGGCTTCCAGCTGAAACATACCTGAGGTTAAATGCTGAAGCTATCATTCTAGCTTGGGTGGACCTACCAGCCCCATGCAACCCGCTAACAGCTATTACGAGGCTGTTATTCAATGCTCGATATCACCTCTTTAATCAAGAGGCGTTTGAGGCAATTGTGGCATATACTTCCCCCGTGAAGTCTTGAAACAGTCTTCTGAGTCTTAACAGTATTATGATGGACACCATGTAGCACACCGCCGCATAAACCACAGTGAACAACATTAGACTTTCTCTTTACAACCCTTGTAACAGATTTCCCACCAGGAAGCTTAACTTTCACTTTAGGTTTTGCTAGAAGACTTTTCCCCACTGCTCACAACCTCCGGAGACGTTGGTATGAATGATACGCCCATAAGCTTAGATATTGGAAGGTTTGATGCGAAAACGCATATAGTATACCATATAGGTATATTGATCGGTGTCTCGAATGGAAAAGGAATCAATATCGCGTAATTTGAGCCGAAAATACCGTAAAGTATTGAGAAAAATATCCAGAAGATAAACCAGAACACTGCTATTCTAATGATAAATCTCGTAAAAACTTTTGTACTGAGGCTTCTAATTATGGGTTCTTTCTTCCTAATTTTTATTAAAATCTTCTTATCACTTTTCAATTTATACTCTTCTAATAATTGCTTATATTCGCTAAACTCTTTCATATATTGTTTTTGAAGCGTTTCATTCATTATGAGTTTATTTATAGAGATGGATAGTAGACCCATTAGCAAAGAAAAGCCTAGGATTAGAAGGGAGCCCATTCCCTGACTAGCAGTTAAAGGTTTTAAAGGACTTAGAAGCTCTACAAACATGTTTATAAATGCCTCAAACGGATTCATAACGAATCACTTCTCAAGAATAGGTCTTAAAGCAGGATACATCTCTACAACTCTTTCCTGAACTAGAAGCTGATAATACTGGTAGGCTATGTCTACAGATAACAGCACGCCTGTACCAGAACCGAACACATTAAATAGGTCGGACACTACTGCTATAAGCCCTATGAGCGCTCCTCCGAGAATTGCGACAACTGGAATATACCTACTCATCACAGATTCGATACTTTTAACGGTTCGCCTCCTACCTGGTATTTGAACACCAGCATCTATGAGCTGTTCAGCTACATTCTTAGGCCCCATTCCGCCAACTTCTATCCACATGATTGAGAAAACGATGCATAAAGATACAAACACCAATATGTAAACTGTTGTTCTAATAGGATCTTCCATAGCTGATGTGAGGTTTCTGGGCGATGTCAAATAGTATGCGATGCAACCCTTCAGTGGCTCCATGGTCTCTGGGTCGAATTGAGCCATAATGTTTAACCAGAGGTTTTGATTTGAAGAATTGAACCTTGCCCAGATAAACCTCAACCCGACAAAAAGGTTGGCAATTAGAGCTGACGTGAATATGACAGGGATGACCGAAACATATAAGAGTTTAAGTGGAAACCTCGCTCTGAAGCCTCTAAACCTTGCGTAAGATATAGGTATTTCTATTCTAACCCCTTCTAAGTATATTATCACTAGAAAAGTCGCAACAGTCGATATAAAACCGACCATGTTGGGCGGATTTTCCGTGCCACTTCTCACAAACGCTTTAACTACATCTTCTCCTTTTATGAGACCTTCTATGAAGGCTGGAAGCGCTCCGAAGAGTTTCCCATCGTTAGCTATACCGGGTAGAGGGGAGAAGCCAAACCACCATATTTGCTTAGCAACACCAGCAAGTATGAAGAGGCTTATACCGCTTCCCAAACCCCACTTTTGAACCATTTCATCTAAAAGTATTACAATTATACCAGCGGCTAGAAGCTGAGTGAAAACCAATATTCCAGCCTCTATGGATAATAAGCCGTAAACTCCACCTAAAATATACACGACAGCTTGGAAAATAGTCATGAGTATGCTCATGAATCGGTTAGCCGTTGTGTAGAGGACTCTATCCTCCGGATTTGAAAGGTCACACTCTACAATTCCAGAGCCAACTAAAAGTTGTAGGATTAAGCCTCCGGTAACTATCGGTCCTATACCTAGCTCCATAAGTGTTCCATGCGTAGAGGCAAATATGACCCTAGCGGCTATGAGCGGGTCGTACAACCCCCTGTAAGCTATACCGTACAGGGGGGTTTCACTCATAACGTAGTATATTAGAAGGGCGAAAAACGTCCATAAAAGCTTAGAGGAGAAGCTAACCTTTCTTTCAGGCTTTTTAACTTCAAACATTAACCTTGAGAAGGGTCTGAAGAAGTTTAGAAACTTACCTGGCATAAATCATCAAACCTTAACCGCTACTATTTCTCCACCAGCCTTCTTAATCTTCTCAGCAGCATTCTCAGTAAAACCGATGGCTTTAACTATCACTGGGGTTTTTAGCTCACCCCTTCCTAGGAGCTTACCATACCCTAGAAGAGGCAGGTCTATAACGGGTTTACCATTTTGAAGTTCAACCTTCTCCAGCTTTGACAGTATATCTGCGAGTTCTCCAACATTGACCTCTTTAAACTTCAACTTAATCTTCTGCATGGGTGATTTAAAACCCCTCTTGCCAAAATGGTATGGGGCATATTTAACCGTCCAAGTCCACTTATGCTTATGTAAGCCAGCCTTACCGAAACCTCCCCTCATACCGCTTTTTCTATGCTGGCCTACCCTACCCCAACCGCAAGTTCTAGATCCTCTAAGTTTTCTTATCTTACGAAGCCTAGTTGGCATGAAAGTCACCAGTATTCAGGAGGAAAAAGGACTACTCTATTTTAAGTTTCTCCCCCTTTATAGTATGCCCAACCTTTTTAAGCCGTACTTCAAGAACGCCATTCTTATAGGTTGCTTTGGAAGACTTGGGATCTATAGCGCTTGGAAGTTCAAGTTCCTTACGATACCGTCTCCCAGGAGCATCTACACTTATCGTTAGAGACGTCTCCGTAGCATTGATCTCTATCTGTTCTTTCTCAACCCCTGGAAGCTCAGCTACAATGACTATTTCATCGTCTTTCTCTATTACGTCAACTAGAGGCTCGATTTCAGGTTTTACTTCAGGACCGTATCTACCTGGAAAAACGTTACCAAACTCCCTTATCACGGGTTTCCCGTCAGGGCCTATACGGATTGAAAAACCGTAAGTGTATACTTTAGATTCACCAGGCTCCATTCTCTCAGGCTCAAATCTAAAACTTCTACGTATGATATCCTCTATCATCCTGTTCATACGCTCGAATTCTTCATAGATATCGAACCACCAATCTCTTCTACGTCTTGACCATCGCTCTTCATCACCCATAATGACACCTCTGAAACATATAGAAGAGAACTCAGCTATAAACTTAGTTCTAAACTTATAACATTTTCTCTATTAGAGATGCTATATTTGAACCCCAGTCGCCAAAACTACCTTCAGGATACGGTTTTTTAATCGACTTGTAACCTTTACTAGGGGGATTTAAACGAAACACTTTTTTAAGTCGTGGAATTTCTTTGAAAGAAACCTTACCTTTGTATAAGGCTTCAGCAAGCTCATCTATCGAGCTAAACCCTAGAAGCTTAACATTGTTTTCGTTAAGTCTACCCATTCCCTCTATTTCACCCCTCTTCTTTAAGAGTTCTTTCAGCGTTTTCAAGTCTATGATACCGTAAGCTACACAATGCCTCACCTTGTTTATCATGCTTATATAGGGTTCAACATCCGGTAACACTACGCAGTGGTTGGGTTTTCTCAGATTTAATCTTTTGAGAGTTTCAGCAAAGTCTTTTCTAATATTCACAGTTCCCCTGATCCTGATGACCGCTATCAACGTCTAAAACCTCCTTAACGTTTTTGCAGAGCCAACTCGTACGTGCTTTTGAGAGCGTTGAAGGTAGCTTTTACTAGAGAAGAATGCGTTCTAGTAGAGCCGGATGCTCTAACCCAACAGTCTTTTACACCAGCCAATTTCAATAGAACTCTGGTGATGTCGCCAGCCACCAATCCCAAACCTTTAGGAGCAGGCAGAAGAATTACTGAAACTCCTCCACATCTACCTTCAACTTTAAACGGCAGAGAATGAGGAAGATCGCAATCACACTCCCATGAGCCACATCCACGTCTAACAATTGTCATGTTTAATTTAGCATCTTTGATAGCCTTTTGGAAAGCTGTTCTCCACTGGGTGGCTTTCCCAAAACCTACACCTAGATGACCGTTCATATCTCCAGATGCCACTATTACTCTAAATCTTGATCGTTCACCAGCATCTGTCTGCTTCTGGACAAAAGCCGTATCTAAAACCTCATTGGTTAGATTTGGAAGGAGAATATCTACTATCTCAGATTCTCTAATCTTGTAACCGTTTTTAAAAATCTCTTCAATAGAAGTTATTTTTCCCTCTAGCACAAACCTACCTAGAGTGGTTTTAGGAACCCAACCTTCTGGAGCACTCTTATCGTATACATTAGTACCAGTTTCAGTCAAGTTTAAGCCCTCCCATAAGTCCTTAGAATTTTATCTCTAACTTCATTGAAGTGATCTACAATTGATTCAACGTCCAAACCTTTCTTAAGATAGTTTGAAAATACTTTCTTATAAAGCTCTGGCCCCTCAGTTTTAAGCTTACTAGCGTATTCTGCAATGTGTTTCCCACAAATCCTATCGATGTTTGGAAGTATCTCTTCTCCATGTGGAATTTCAAGTCCTGCATCTAAAGCACCTTTAAGAGTTGCTAAAATACGGCCTCCTCTGGTGGGTTTAAAAACACCAGAATCTAGTACAGCCTTATTTACACCGATTTTCATACATTTTAGACCAGCCAGTAGACCAGTTAGATACGCGATGGGGGAGTTATTCCCATGGCCAAGCCAACCGAAGTCCCTTATAACTTCTTTGCTGTGAGCGGATGCAAGAACTATATCGCCTTCAACTGTAGCTTCAACAACTTGAACTATGATATTTTTCGACGTCCTCCTGACTACAAGCCTAGGTAAACCAGATAGTAGAAGTCTTTTTCTACGTCTATAGTCTGTCTTAAATTGAAGCCTTCTTTTTAAAGGGAATTTACGCAGTTTACTCATTTAAATCTCCTTCTAGCCAAGTTGTTAATCTCTATATAACGTTTTAAAGACGCTATGCTATTGAAAGACCCACCTTTAGCCTTAAGATAGAGTTCCCTATAAACCCGCCTAGTTATTATCCTCCTATCTCTTAAGTACTTGAGAAATCTCCGTAAAGCTCTTATTTTAGTGGGCCAGAAGTTTTCCAAGTTCAACCTTGCTTTGGAAGCCCCCCTTCGACTACCAGGGCCTCTACGTTTACCCCTACGTGCTCTAGCTCTGACACGACTTGTACCCTTTTCAGGTCTTTTGGATATTATACCACGTTCTATAAGACTTTTAATATCTTCCCTTGTTAAAGCGGACGTTACTTCCTCCGACTTTGATTGATCTATCCAAACCCTATTGACTCCGACTCCGAGTATTTCAGCAGCCATTCTCCTTTGAACGCTCACATTCATCGTTTAACCTCCAGTAGACGGGTTTAATACTCGTATATGCAATTCCTTTGCCTTCTCCAATATTTTGAGCCTTTTCTTTCTACCAACTGTATGAGCTATACGTGCAGCTTGAGTAGCCGGATTCAAATTATCAAGGTCCTCCGGGTTATAAACAATTATTTCCTTAAAACCCGAAGGATGCAATTTACGGACTGCCCTAGGTGTACCATAACCAGATTTAACTTTAGCAGGCCAACCTTTGACCTCAAGCCTCATCTTATTTGAATGACTCATCGGAGCTCTCCAATTCTCCTTAACCCTAACAAGTCTCCAACTTTCGCATCTTACGAAGTCAGGTCTATTGGCGTCGAGCTTAGCCTTAAATTTTAAAAGCTTTATTATATCGGCAGAAAGTTTAGGTTTAATCTTTACCAATGTTTCCTCGGTTTTCTCAGGAACTGCCTTCTCAGATGACTTTTCTAACGCTTTATCTTCAGAGGTCACATCCCCACCCCCCTGTGGTATATGAAGATTCCATCTAGGAAGATTCTAGGGTCCCTACTAGCAACTCTAGTAGCGTTCTCTATATTAGCTGCCGTTTGTCCCACTTCTTCAATATCTATTCCTCTGACCACCACATCATCCTGCTCGATTGTAACCTTTACGTTTCCGAGTATTTTCGCATATCTTGGTGCACGTTCACCTATGAAGTTTTCAATGATCACGTAGTTACCTTTAACCTTAACATTCATCGGAAAATGTGCATATACTATTTTTAAACGATATGTAAAGCCTTTTGTAACACCTATTACCATGTTGTTTATATGAGCAGCTACAGTACCTACTAGGGCTTGTTTATTCCTTCTAGGCTTTCCGACAATTTCAATGACTACCTTATCACCGTTATTCCTGATGATGAGCTGGCCCACGGTATGAGAAAAATCTTTACAAAGCTCACCCAGCGGTCCTTTAACCTTAACCTTTAAACCATCTATTTCAACGCGGACACCATCAGGAATTTCAACGATTCTAGAACTCAAGGTTTTGCACCTCCAGGCTTAGTAGACGTAAGCTAGAAGTTTTCCACCCAAGTGTTTGGTCTCAGCTTCTTTATGGGACATTACTCCTAAAGGTGTTGAAAGGATTAAAATTCCTATGTTTCGAGAGGGAAGGAACATCCGTTTATATTCATCAAGTTCTTTAAATCTGACAGAAAACCTAGGCTTAATAGCTTTACACATATTTATGTTACCTAGAAGCTGTACTCTGAATTTACCTCCTCTACCATCATCTATAAGTTCAAATTCACCTATATAGCTGTGGATTTGCATAACTCTTAAGACATTCCCTATTAGTTTAGAGGCAGGGTAAACTATACATTCTCTTTCATGCCTAGTTTCATTGTTAGCGATTATTGCAAGAGCATTTGCAAGAGTATCATTCATAACCATAACCAATCCCCTCTAATTGTATTTCTTAAAACCAAGCTTTGGAGCTACTTCTCTAAAGCATTGACGGCATAATGTGAGCCCATACTGCTGAATAACTGGGCCATATGAGCCGCATCTAGAGCAGGGTTTAGAACCTTTACCAAACTTACGTTCCTTCTTAGGCTTCTGTTTAGCCATTAAACTACCTCCACGCTCAATACTTCTTTAACGAATGCTATTGATTCCTCTTTTGTTAACCTATGATTCTTTCCAACTTTGCTACGTTTCCACCTTCTTCTAGCTACTCTATAACCTGGTCTTTCAACGTTTACGCAAACATCCATACCTATTATACCTAACGCAGGGTCGTACGTCGTAGTAGGTAAGTCTAAATGGCTTTTTATACCTATTGAAAAGTTTCCATGCTCGCTAAAGCTACTAGCAGGTATTTTATGGTTGACCGCTTCGAGAACCCTTTTGAGAAAGCCCATAGCTTTACTCCCCCTTAAAGTTACTTTAGCAGCTATAGGCTCACCCTTATGTATGTTAAAATCCCGTATTGTTCTTTTCGCTCTACATACACATGGCTTTACACCAGTTATGATTTCGAGGATCTTTAAAGCCTTTTCCAATGGTTCACCACTCTTACCGACACAGGTATTTATGGTAATTTTGGTTATCTTGGGTTTAAGCATGGGATTCATACGACTCAAGATTTTCAACCTCCGGGTAGGGATAGGCATGGCTTCCCATATCCAACTGGGAAAACATAGTCGAGGATTGTGGAGACATTTGAGCCATCTTCAACTTCTATAACAGCAGAAGCCTTAGAAGTTAGTGAGCCCGGTACCACTTCAATGAGCCTACCCCACTTGCCAATATTACGACCGCCAGTAATAAGAACGCATACACCTTTTTCAAGTTTAAAATGATCTAGGATAAGCGGTTTGCTGACAGCCATTTTTAAAGTATCATGAAGTTTATACACATCCTCAGCGGGGTTTTTCGGATCTGAAACCAGTATTATCAGGTTATAACCATCATGCATATTAAGTTGAATGTGTCCACCCTTTATGGTAGATTTACCTACTATTTTCCGAAGTTTAAATTGCGCCTCTTCGGGTGGAATCGGATGTGGAATTAACCCTTTACTTGAGGGAAGTATACGGTAAGATTTATCGAATTTATCTACACATACTACATCCATAAGCCCAACAGGAAAGCCATTATCGCAGACGGTTCTACCATCGACTTTAACGTATCCTTTACTCAGAATAAACTTAACTTCTTTAGCTTTGTGAGCTAGACCAAGGTAATCCCTTACGAGGACTTGAAGAGGTATACAGTTATCTATCGCATGGGGCCCTGGGCTGGGTTTTATAACCCATTTAAAGGTCTTTCTAGGTATATTCCATAATTTCGGCGCCGCCAGCCGTTTTAGATGTTTTGACCCACTGATCTTCCCCAAGATAAAACACCTCTACGCTTTTACCACCTCAGGAGGCTGAGTCTTAATTTTTCGCTCCAATGCTTCAACCCTTTTCTTATCATCTAAGTTAAGCTTAGTTATAACCACTTTAGATGGATGTATAGGTATGGGAACTTTTGAGCCGTCGACCTTCTCACGAGTAACACCCTCCACGTAGATGCGCATCTTCTCTCGATCTACAGATAAAACGGTACCTGAAAAGCCTTTGAAGTCTCCTCTGATGATTTTAACAGCATCGCCTTTACGTATTGGAAACGACCTACGCTTATACTTATTTTTAAGCTCGTCAGATAGATGGGCGGAAAGGATCTTAACCATAACGTGTTTAGGAGCGTTAAAAAGCACACGTCTCTGTTTTTTAGGTTGTTTAGACATAATCAACCCTCTACACGATCATGCCTGCTAATGCTGCAATCCTAGGCCATCTTTCAGCAGCTTCCATTGCGACAGAACCCCTTATTTCAGTACCCCGCAGATCACCTTCGGGCGTTAAGAGGACCGCTGCATTATCTTCAAAGCATATCCAAGTTCCATCTGCTCTTCTATACGGCTTTTTCTGACGAACTATTACAGCATGCATGACTTGCCCCCTCAATTCAGCCATACCTCTTCTAACACTTACAACAACCATGTCGCCTACAGCTGCTGACGGTATTCGTTTAAGTCTACCCTTATGCCCTATTACTCCAATTAACTTTAGGAGCTTCGCTCCGGTGTTATCGGTACAATCTAAATGTGCACCTACAGGCAGACAACGTGGTATATGGGGCCTGTACTCTATAACCGCTACAGCTGATACAGCTCTGGTTTTAGGTCCACCCTTTGGAGGCCCTTTACGGGACATCTTCATTCACCCTTCGATTTTTCAATGACTACAAAATGTATAGTCTTACTTAAAGGTCTACACTCAGCGATACGGACTTTATCACCTTCTTTAATTCTTAAACATGGTGGACAATGCGCAGGTATTCGGCTGAGCCTACGCTCATACCTACGATATTTGGGGATATAGTGGAAGTACTCTTTAACAACAATAACTGTGTTCTTGCCCTTAGCACTAGCAACTATCCCTTCAAAAACTTGACCTCTCGGATGCAAGAGTCCGTGGAAGGGGCAATTTTCATCTCCACAACTGACATCAGAAGACATCAAGGTCACCTCTTAAGTCTGTCTTCAGGTCTTCCCACGAGTTTTACACCATCTAGCTCAACTTCAACACCGTCTTTAAGCGTAAATACGAATATGCAGACGGCTTTCGGAATAGCTTTAATGCATTGTCTGGACTTGACATATATCATGTTTCTGGTTTCATCTACAACTTCACCTTCTATACTCTCGTACGATTTACACGGTGATCTAACAACATGAACTCTAAGACCTATAAGTTCATGCTTCAATAGGTTTAAGGGAGTAATCAAGCTCATTTAGACACCGCCTTACGAAGCTTAAGCTCTTCTTCCCTTTGAACTGTGAGAATACGGGCAATAGTACGTTTTATCTCTCTCACTCTAGAATGATTTTCAACCGTCCCACCAGCTTTAATAACGGCGTTAAGTTTTATCAGCTCGATCTTGAGCTCAATAAGACGGCGAGCTCTATCTTCAGAACTCATCGATCTTATTTCACTTATTCTAAGAATTGGCATCAACCACCACTCTCTTCTTTAGGCTCTTCACCTTCTTCAAATTCAACCTTTTGAGCTAAATCTTTAATCGTAATTTTATCTGGAAACTCTACTCCAGGCGGTAGGATTGTGACTTTTATTCCGAATATTCCAGGTTTAAGTAGTAGGGAATATACGGCTGATTTCACATGTTTCATAGTCGGGTCTCCAGATTTGGGGAGATATCCTACCTTATACTTCTCATATCTAGCCCTTTCAGATGTAAGCTTACCGCTTATTTTAACTTCAGCACCCAATGCCCCTGCTTTCATAATGCGTTCTAAAGCCCAGAATGAGGCTCTGCGGAAGTGTATACCCTTCTGCATGGCTAATGCTATTCTACTAGCCATTATATATGGGTTGAGCTCAGGAACTGGTATGTCTGCTACAGCTATCTGAGGATTATAAACGTTAAATTTGTCCTGAAGCTCTTTACTCAAGGCTTTAATTATCTCTCCGCCTCTACCTATGACGAGACCAGGTCTCAATGCGAAAATTGTGATTCTAGTTCCTAGAGGTGTTTTAGAGACTTCAGCACCACCATATCCTGCGTCTTTCAAATGCTCCATTAGAAATTCATCTAGCCTAAATCTATCTATATACTGCTTTACGAAGTGTTTTCTAATCGCAGACATCTACAGCACCGAGTAATCTTAACCGTTATTAAGACTGGCTAATCTAAGATTAGATGGCTTATTAATAAGGTTTACGAAAAATTGCCGAACTGAAGTAATGGTTTAAAATTCTGCTAGAGCTATTTCAATATGGGTTAGAACTCTAAAGTTGGGAGTTGCACGGGCGAAGGCTCTAGGAGTATAGCGTTTTAATACGGTACCCTTTTGAGCAGCCGCATGTATGACTTTGAGTTTATCGACACTCAGCCCCTTGTATTCAGCATTGGCTTCAGCATTCTCTAAAACCCTGAGGATGGCCCTACAGGCTTTAACAGGGTATCTACCTGCATACCATTTTTGCAAATCTCTCCTATGTGAAACCTTTTTCTTATGACGTCGATAAGGGATGCTTCTTTTGAGATTAATCACATCTTCCAGAAGACGTCTCGCATTGTCTAGGGATAATCCTCTTATTGCCCTACAAACTTCTACCGCGGCTTTATAAGAAATCCTCAAATCTCTACCGGAGGCTAGGACTGTTTTTTCAGGATCTAGGTTTTTCACCGAATAGCTCCAGCTCGGCATAGCCTCTATCAACCCATAATTGGGTTAGTATCAAACCTTTAAACATTACGGGTTATTACATTTCTAAAAAGTTTTATGGTTAAAAATCTCCATAAGAATAGCCATAGAAGGAAGAGTAAAACCGTTATAAGAACCTCGCATATATTTAGAAGTATAGAACCACTAAACTGTCTCATATAACTTATCAGGGCAGATAAGGAGTAGAGGCCGACTAACATGCTAGTCCAAGCCATTAATAGGTTTACGTAAATCCAAAGAGTAGTCTTCAATCTTTAACCCCCCAACGGCATTATCAGTAGTGTTATGAGAGCAAGTATGGATGAAAACGCCGTTAATGCTAAAAATTCTCTGGCAATTTTCCTCTCAGTTTTAGCTGAACCCGCCAGTATCATCCTTACAAGCGTTAAGGGAGCCCGTTGATCTTCAACCGCCTCTATTAATCCATTCTCCAAAAGCCTAGTAGGTCTAACGGTAATATCCTTCTTCCCCTTAAAACCCCCAGTAGAAAGTATCATGTACGAGTTTAAAATCTGAGGAAGCATAGCTATGACTGCTACAATCTCTAAACCACCTGTGACAACTAAACTCCCTATCGCAGCGCCCATCGCGAAGCTTCCAACATTACCAGAGAATACTTTAGCTGGAAATCTATTGTATAGGTAGAATGCTAGAGTTGCTCCCATAAGGGCTAAACCCGTGAGGGAGGCTATGTAATTGCCAGTTAATAAGTATGCTACTGTCAGTACCATTAGTATTATTGACGCAGAGCCACTCATAACTCCGTTAACCGGGTCCGACATATTCATAGTGTTCGTTGTTACGCTAAGCGCGATCGGTATGGCCAACGGATACACTATGGTAAGCCTGACCTTACCGATAAACGGTATTATAGGTCTAGGGTTATACGTTTTTAAAATTATCATTGGAAAACCGCTCAGTAGTGCGAGAAGAATTTTAGAGATAGGAGATAGATCTTTTAAATCATCTAAAAATCCCACGAATGCAGCTACTACTATGGAGAGGAGGACAGCTAGATATGTATTACTCGACTCTGGAATAACCATGCTTAGGAAGGCTAAAGATATAGATAAGCCGATTAATATGGATATCCCAACCATTTCTGGAATCTCAGGCTTATCTAGCTTGTGCACGTCAACACCAACTATACCTCTACTTTTCATGAAAATGGCTACTCTAGGAATCGATATGAACGTCGTCAGGAAGCTTATTGCAAATGCCGTTAACGCATAGACGATAAACATGCCATCATTCCTATAGTGTATAGAGAGAGCCTAAAGTTGTATTTAAAGTGTATTAAAGCTACTTATAAGAACCCTCTGCATTTGACCCCCATTTTTATTCTTCAAATTAAGATGAGGCTGTGTTGGCTTATGTTCATGGTCTACTCTCTACGTTTTCCGTCCACCCTTGAGTATGTACAGCTTAGAGCATAACAGTGCATTCCCTGTTGCAGCTCTACATAATCCTATATCCACTGCTAGTCTTCATAGAGATCAGTATGATCACAATAGATACCTTTAAGATGGATGAGTTGAGTATGTAAAGGTTTTAGGGAAATGTTAGCTATATAACTAGCTGTAAACGTCGACAGGTGCACTAAAAACGGTTTCAAAAGCCGCTTAGAATTCTCTACATACTCTGTTAGAAGACTTAGGGAAGTTTAAGCAAACAGAAAAGTGGGAAGTGAGCGAAGATGCTACAAAGACTTTAAACGAGTATAAAACTTCTCCAAACGATATATTTGAACCCCGCTTCCACGGGCCTTGAAGCCTCTTCAAAGCATCTTTCAAAATTTTATAGAGGTCTTCACGCTCCAGATTCACGTCTATTGGAGACTCTACGTGAAGGTATATCCTGTTTAAACTAGTCCTCCCCTATTTTCCCCATTATATTTTACCATGAGTTTTCCATAGATCCCTCAAATTCATAGTCCTTACTCTATTCTCCTATGGTAAATTCCCTTCAATTTCATGTTAAAGCATTCTTGAGATTTCCGACTTCCTCAAGAATCTGATTCTATTTTTCATCCGTAGCAACCTTCAACGGAGTAATTCTATTCCGAAAACGAGAGTGAGGAAGTTAAGGCTTAAGTTTAAAAACTAGGCATAAAGTTTATTAGATTGAAGCTTTTGAATCTAGCCTTTGGTAGACATTATGGTCAGCTTGGCACCCTTCGTGGCATCCCCCCCGGAAGTTGTTCGCGCAATGCTTGAGTTGGCACAAGTTTCTAAAGACGATGTCGTATGTGATATGGGTTGTGGCGATGGACGGGTCCTCTTTATGGCTGTTTCGGAATTTGGAGCGAAGAAGGCTATAGGTTATGAGATCAGAAGGGACCTATACAACGTAGTATTCGATAAGATTCTAAGTGAAGATTTATCGGATAGGGTGATCGTTTATAATAGGGATTGTGTAACAGCAGACCTTTCAGATGTCACCGTGATAACCCTATACCTCACAACATCCGGTAACGATAAACTCAGACCTAAGTTTGAAAGGGAGGCTAAACCCGGTACTAGAATCGTCAGCCACGACTTCAGTATAACGGGTTGGAAAGCGGCTAAAATTGAAAGGTTTGGTGGACATACCATTTACCTATACGTAGTTCCAGACGCATTTCAAGGTAAGCCGTATGAAGATGAGGCTAAAGAAAGGAGGAGCACACGAAGCTTTTGGCCCTTTGGAAGAACCTAGTCAACTGTGAGCCACCAATTGAACCAGGCAGATTTAACTTCGAGGTTTGAAAACCTTATACTATTGTATGTTGGTGCTGAAGCCGAAGTTTACAGGGCTAGATGGTATGGAATAGATGTCGTAGTTAAACGTAGAACTTCAAAGCCATATAGGATTAGAGGACTGGATGAGGAGATAAGGTTTAGGAGAACTATTGGAGAAGCTAAAATCCTACACTACGCTAAAAAGTCTGAAGTCCCTACCCCAACGGTATACTTCTTAGATCTAACGAACTATATGATAATCATGAGCTTTATAGAAGGGGAGAGAATTAGGGAAGCTTTAAGTAAATTCAATGGAGAAGAACGTATTAGAAAAACTGAACTCATAGGGGTGTACACAGGTAGGCTTCATCAGGCGGGAATACAGCATGGTGATCTAACAACTTCAAACATGATTTTAACAGAAGATGGAAGAATATTCTTAATAGACTTTGGTTTAAGCACCTTTACGAACGACATTGAAGATATTGCTGTAGATTTAATACTATTCAAAAGAGCTTTAATGAGCACCCACTATGTGTTTGCAGAGGAATGTTTCAAAGCCTTTATTAAAGGATATGCGAGTGTTAGAGGAAGAAACGTAGTTGAAAAAGTCCTAGATAGGGTTAGAGAGGTAGAGAAAAGAGGACGTTACGTCATTAGAAGCTAGGTTGTGCTTCCAATTTTACGAGAGCCCTAAAAACTTTCGAAGCCCTTCCGATCGACAGTTCTACAACGTCGCCAACCCGCTTACCTCGTAGAGATTTGGTTATATCATCCATAGATGATATGTTGAACTCGTCGACTCTGAGGATAACGTCTCCAGGTCTAATGCCAGCTCTAAATGCAGGGCTGTTTTCAAATGCGCTTACAACTAGAACCCCCCTCATAAATGATATGCCGTAGTATGACGCTATTGCCCTGTTAAGGTCTATACCAGCTATGCCGATCCACGGTCTAGCGAGACCATAAAGCCGGATGTCTTCAAAAATCCTTCTAACAGTATCTGATGGCACTGCAAATCCTATGCCTTGAGCAAATGGCACGATGGCTGTACTCATACCTACCATTTCAGCCTTCATATTGATCAGGGGGCCGCCGCTATTACCCGGGTTTATGGCAGCATCTGTCTGAATAATACGGCTCATTACACCTCGAGGGGTTTGAAGCGTACGGTTTAATGCACTTATAACGCCTATTGTGACAGTTGGACCACCGGGCAACCCCAGTGGGTTACCGATGGCGACTACAAGTTGACCGACTTTGAGATCCTCATAATTACAGAATTTGACTGGTTTTAGGTTTGAAGCATCTATTTTTAAAATTGCTACGTCCATCAGTTTATCCGCACCGATAAAGGAGGCTTCAAACCTCTCACCCGTATATAGTGTCACCTCTATCTGCTGAACTCCTTCTACAACGTGGTAGCTTGTAGCAATATAGCCGTTTTCATCGATTATCGTGCCAGATCCCACGCCTTTAACAGGCATTACTTGGAGAAGCACGTCTCTACGTAATGCAATAGTACTTACGTTTACAACGCTTGGAAGAGCTTCTTCAACAACTTTAACTACTTTTTCTTCTTCCACTCTAAGACCTCCATTATATTTTTCATTTTAACGGCATCGAGGTCGAGAACTGGAGATTCACTTATTATGACTGGTTTATATCCGTTTTCAACTACAACTTCAGCTAAGATTTTGAAATCTGGGCCAAACGGTTCATCTAAAGTTCTATGTTTAATTTCTCCTTTATCACCATACTCAACGTTTGTAAAGTGAAAGTGAAGCTTCTCAACACCTCTAGAGCCCAAAGCCTTTTCAATTTTCTCAAAGACTTTAAAATAGTCGTCTTTAGAATAGAGGCAACCTCCACATCTGGCGTAGATGTGAGCCCAATCCACAGTGGGATATACCGAGTCAAACTTCTGGCACATGGCTAAAATTTCATCTAAACTGCCGAGTTGGCTGGGTTTACCAGTCGTTTCAGGGCGAAGGTAAGCTTTAGACCCCATAGCATTCATATATTCTACCAGTTCATTTAAAGCTTTAAGGCAGGTTTCAAAAGCTTCTTTAGACGAACTTCTTCCGTAGAAGCCTGGGTGAAAAACAACGCTTTCAGCTCCAAACCAATCAGCCGCTTCCAAACAAGTTTTAATCCTCTCAATACTCTTATCTACAACGCTTTTATCTCCGGCAAGGTTTATGAAGTAAGATCCATGCATTGTAACCCATACATCGTTTTTTAACGCTTCAGATTTAAACTTCTCGGCGAGTTCGCGTTTAACTTGAGGTTTAACGCCCCAACGTACGGCTTGGTATTCGAAGGCATTCAACCCCTCATTCCTAAGATAGGAGGGTACTAGTGTAAGCGGACCGTTGAATCCTACTGGTAGTCCAGCGGGTCCGAATCTGAGTTTATCCGCCAAGAAACCACCTACTTGGGAAATTAATAGACCATGTTTTAATTAAACTTTCGTATGGGGAAAAGGTAATTAAGTAGATTTTTTGATAGTTTTACTAGGTTAAAAAAATGCCTAAGTACTGTCCTGAATGTGGTGGAGAACTGTTTTATGATCCATTTACGAAGCTCTACATGTGTAAAAGTTGTGGGTCTACGTATAATCAGCAGGAACTTATAGACGCGTGGAAAAAAATGAGGAGACAGTTAAGTGAAGGAGATGGTAAGGAGAAGCTTCAGAGAGAGTATTTAAGATGGTGGCTTTCAAGAAAAGAGTCTTAGTCTTTCTAAAGATGGCCTTTCCCCTTTTTTAGGGAGGAGTTGGATAGGTCATTTACACATCCAATGGAGCTACAGCCAGCGGACTTCATATGTGCGTACAACATTGGAAATCTAGATTCCTCAGGTATTAAATTGACTACATGACTTTCAAAGCCACTTGACGTTTAAAGTTTCTCCGATTACTGATAAATTGTAAAAGCGTAGTCAACTTATGCCAGATCCGTCAAATATGCCCTATTACACCATGTTTTTACATGGACTTTATTACGGATATTGACCGCTTCCAAGAACCTATAGTTTTTACAACAAGTTTTTAATATTGTCATATCTTCACGACTTCTCTATGGGGAGTAGGCCGTATTACTATTTAGGGGGCGATCTGTAGAATGTTCATGACTAGGCAATGATAGATATCTACGAGTTGCACTCAACAACTCTTTTAAGTTTAAAGGGAACTAGTTTCTTAAACAAGTAGAAGTGTATTGATGTGTGACCTATATGGTTGAACAGCTTAAATTTGAAATATTGACAATAGGGAATGAGCTACTCATAGGTAAAATTCTAAATACAAATGCTCATTGGCTCAGTAAACGTATAACGAGTTTAGGGGGTCGGGTTACTAGAATAATCACGATAGGAGATGATATTGACGAAATATCATCAACGATAAGGGACTGTTTGGCTAGAAAACCGGATTTCATAATAACTGTAGGTGGACTTGGGCCGACGTTTGATGATAAAACTCTCGAAGGTATTGCACACGCATTAAATTTAAGGCTTGAAGTGAATAGTGAAGCGTTGGATATGGTTAGGGTGAAGTATGAGAGTTTGGGGAGGACTAGAGGGGAAAAAATTGAACTTACACCTGCGAGAATTAAGATGGCTACTCTACCTGAGAAGGCCAAACCTTTGAAGAATCCTGTTGGAACAGCTCCAGGCGTCTTACTGGAGGTTGATGGCGTGGCGATAGTATGTTTACCAGGCGTCCCTGAGGAGATGAAGGCTATATTCGAAGACTCTATAAGTTCAATTATCCGGAAGCAGTCTAAACTTGTCTTCTGTGAGAAAAGCTTGAGACTTGAAAAGATATACGAGTCCGACCTAGCACCTTTAATAGACCAAGTCCTCAGAATGAATCCTAGAGTTTATATAAAATCTCATCCGAAGAGGGAAGAAGGGGGCGCTTACATAGAGTTGCATCTTTCAACATCAGATGAAAGCCTTGAGGAGTGCTCCAGACTGATAGATGTTACAGCGTCTGAGATCAAGAAGCGTGTAGTTGAAAGGGGAGGCAGGGTTACTGAAATGTCAGCTGGAGAATAGCGCTAGCTTGTAGTATTCATCACCAAGCCTATTCCCCTAGTCCTACCTTCCCTGAATACGAACCAGTCTCCAGTTCTGATATAAACTGGCCTATACTTGAAACTGAATTTTACGTATGCTGTTACACCTGTTCTTAATGGTTCACGGCTAGACTCTATGAGCTCGGCCGTCTGCCTTATCGTGTGGATATGTATTACAGCGTTGTATCCCTTCCATATGGTTGTAGGATGGTGGAGAACCGTTACTCTGGCTTCGAAAACTCTAACGGGTTTTAGGACTTCAGATTTGTCGAGAAGACACATACCTTTTAAAACTTCATTATACTCTATATTTGATAAAGCCAAACAAACGTCTTGACCTGGGAAAACTCTTTGAACAGGGACTCTATGTAAGTGTATGGATTTGATTTTCACGAGCTTGGAGCTTCCGTCGTTAAATGGGCCTATTTGAACGTAGTCGTCAATACCTATGCTACCCTGAAGAACCACGCCACTTACAACGACGCCGACTCCTTTAACGTTAAATTTATCATCCACATACATCATAAACGGCTTATTTAATTTCTCCTCCCACCTCATCCTTGGAGGAAGAAGGTTTAAGAAAAGCTTCAACAGGTTTAAACCCTCACCAGTTTTATTGGAAATGAGGAATACTGGTGTTACTCTCCCAGACTGTATGGTTTTAACCGCTACAGATATATCATCCACCCCTCGAACTACTATCGGGATTTTATCTAAGCCCGGCATTTTCAAGAGCCTAAACGCATCATTTAAGATGTATTCGATTCTTTCACGGTCTACCATGTCGATTTTAGTAATTACCAATATTATAGGGATCTTTAAAGCGATAGCTATTCCCAAGTGTTCCTTCGTAGTACCTATGACCCCCGCGTTAGCCCCCACGACCAGTAGAGCGTAATCGGGCGTTCTCCCCATTATCCCCTTAAGCGTTGTCCTCAGGTATTTTTCATGTCCTCCAAGATCTATGAGGTTTATGATTTTAGAACTTTTTAAGAAGACCTGCGATTCATCTAGGGGGGATGTGAGGCTATGATTCACTATGTAACCGTCCTCTGAAAAACCGATTGGATGAGTTGATATTGAAGATGTCCTACCAGTTTTAACTTCATGTATGTATCTAGCGATTCTACTCATAGCTAAACCCCTACCGTTATCCAGTTCACCAGTCGCTAGAACTCCAACTAGACTAGACTTACCCGCGTCAACATTCCCAATAACCGGAATCTCTAGGAAGATTGGAAGATTACCTTCCCTAGAAACCCTTATATGGACCTCAGCTATTTTACCCAGTCTGCCAGTCCCAACCCTCAGAAGTCTACATTTAGCTCCAATCAACTTTGCAGCTTTCTCTAAAACGTTTAGAGAAAGCTCAAGCTCTCCATCATCAAGTCCCACAGGGTCTCCGTCGTCTGAAACGCCTATTTCATAGAAGGCCTCTCCTCCACCTTCGTTAAGCCTATAACGCATTTGAGTAGCTAAATGTTCAATTGTTTTCTGATCATCTTTCAAAAGAACGAGTTTATACTCTACATTACCTTCATCCTTTTCCGCTTCTTTTAAGTCACTCCTAAATTGTAAACACCCCTTGAATGTAAAATCTTTAACAAGTTGAATTTAAACATTTTATCTATGTTAACTTGCAGATTTTTCAGAGGGGGTTGCTCTGTACACGGCGTATATATTAGGGACTGCTGGTTCGGGAAAATCTCAGCTAACACAGGCCTTAGTGGATTTTCTAAAAGCTAGAGATCAGAGCGTGGCTTCCTTAAACTTAGACCCCGGCGTCATAGATCTACCTTACATCCCAGATATTGATGTTAGAGACTACGTAGACATATATGAAATCATGGAGAGGTACAGGCTTGGACCCAACGGAGCTTTAATACTCGCAGCAGATATGATAGCGGCCCACATAGATGATTTGAGAAGAGATGTGGAAGATTTAAAGGTGGATTACCTGATAATCGATACACCAGGACAGCTTGAACTCTTCGCATTTAGAGCAAGTGGCCCTTTAATAGCTTCAACGCTCACAGATGGTGTTAAAGTGATAGTATACCTTTTTGAGTCAACGTTCTCAAGCGATCCGTTTAACTACATATCGAACATGTTTTTATCAGCTGCGATCTACTCTAGGTTTCTCCTACCTCAAATCCATGTAATATCTAAAAGCGACCTCGTATCCGATGAAATGGTAGAGGAGATGATTTCTTGGTATGAAGATGAGGAGGCTTTAGAGAACGCTATTGAAAGTCGATTAACAGGCGAACGATACATTTTCACGAGACGGCTTAGATTATCGCTGAAAGACTTATGTTCAGTATCTGCGCTGATACCAGTCTCATCTAAGACTGGCTTAGGGCTTACAGAGCTTTCGGCTACTTTAACGAGAATATTCACTGGTGGAGAAGAATTATTGGTTTAACTCTTCAAAGCCTTTTCCAACAAGAAGCTTCAATTTTTATCTTTTAGAACATGTTTATGTTGTAGTTGTGGGAGACTTGTATGATGGAAGATGGCTTAAGGAGACTTCGCTTCTATACGCTTTAAGACATTTTGAACCGTTAGGTAGGAAGACGTTGTCGAGAATGCTAAGGGTTACAGAGGGAGCTGTTAGAAGCATTGTCAGCAAATTAGAAGAGCAAGGTTACGTAAATGTAGATAGAACTGGTATTAGGGTAACATCTGAAGGTATTCTAGAGCTTCAAAGGAGGCTTGAGAAGATGCACATTAAGAGTATAAAGGACTTTCCACATGAAGAACTTAATATAGGCCCAAGTTCAGTAGCTATTCTAATAAGCGGCATAGCCGCTAAGGTGACGTCAGGTTTAGAGGAGAGGGATCAAGCCGTTAGAGCTGGTGCCTCAGGAGCCGTCACAATAACGTATAGTAGTGGCGTTTACAAAATGCCTGGAGTCTATGGAAACCTTGAAGTTGAAGCCCCTAACTGGTATAGGGCCATTTCAAATACGTTCAAGCCAGAGGATGAATCTTGTATAGTGGTGGTTTTCGGGGAAAACCGCTGGGTTGCTGTTGAAGCCGCTTTCACAGTAGCCGTTAAAATAGCAACTACACCTCAAAACGGCTACATATCTAGTTAGAGATATATGGAGGAGAGTTTTATTTAAAATTAAGAAGAGGGAAAGCATTTGATGAGTAAAATGCTTAAAAGAGCCGTACTCATCAGTAGATCTGACGCTTCTGAAGCATTGAAACTAGCGGACGACCTTAGACGGAGGCTCCTGGAACTAGGTTTAAGTGTCGAAGTTGAAGAAGACGTGGCTTCCAGGCTTGGATTCCATGGAAAACCCATAGATGAATTAGACGGTGATTTCGCAGTTGTAGTTGGTGGAGATGGAACGATTCTTAGGGCGGTACACGGTTTAAAACGGGACATACCTCTATTAACCGTAAGACTGGGGAGGGTTGGATTTCTCGCAGAAGTTGAGAAAGAAGAAGTGCCCGAAGCGTTAAGCCGATTTATTTCCGGAGATTTTATAATTGATGAGTGCTCTACACTTGCAAACGATAAGAATCTCCCTGAGGCGTTAAATGAAATCATGGTAGGTGCTGAGCTACCTCTTAAAACTATTGATGTAGAAGTTTACGTTGATGGGTGGCTTATAGCTAAGGATAGAGTTGACGCCATCATAGTGTCTACAACTACTGGCGCTACGGGATATTCTCTAAGCGCTGGAGGATGCCTAGTGGACAGCAGAGTTAAAGCCATTATGGTAGTCCCGATATGTCCACTTTCAACGAACTTCAAACCATACGTTCTTCCAGAAAAATCTGAAATCAGAATAAGTGTAACCGCAGGAGATAACATTGTCGTTCTCATAGATGGGCAGTTTATGAGTCGGTTTAAACTGCCGTTTGATGTCATTATAAGGAAGGGGAAACGTACCGTTAAATTCATAAGATTTGAATCGAACTTTTACAAGAGGATCAGAAGAAGACTTGCCTTAAGCTCAATCTAACTACTGGCTGTACTTGAGGATGGCTGCAACTCCTCCGAAGCTTTTTAGAAGCATCTCCCCCTCTTCTGTTTTTGAAGAGATTACTTCAACTTTAACCCCTAGGTTTTCAGCCACATCTATAAGCTCATCTATCAGATCCACTCTGTCTTTTATCCTAAACGCTTGAAGACCACAGTTTACACATTTACGCGTAGTAAGCTCGTTTTCAAGCATAGGTATATCTGTTGGTTGAGCTGTAATCCGTTCAGAATATCCGCAGTTTGAACACTCAATTTGAATCCTCTGAGTTTGAAGTTCCTCTGAAAGCAATAACACTTCAACTGTACCCTTTTCAAGATGACGTTTAACCTCTTTCTCACCGTAAGCCACCAAACCCGTGTCTTTAGACAATTGATCCAAAAAACTTTGAACGAGCTTCTTTTCCTCAATTCTTCTAACTTCTTTTAAAACATCTGAAACCCTATCAATTATATCTCTTAAACCCGACTCGTCCGCGTAAGCTGTATCTACGATAGCTATCACTTTTCTCTTAAGTACGTAGTTCATGTAATCCCCCTCTAAGAAGTCCCTTTTAGTGGGACCTGGACCGCCCACTATTATACCCTTGAGACCATCTATGTTTAAGAATAGTGAATCCGCATGTTTACCAGCTCTTCTGAAGAAGTCGTTAAGCTCCATCTCTCTAAGTCTTTCAAATCTCCTGGCTGATTGACCACCAGCTCTATGTTTACCCGGTATTCCAGAGGTTATTTCTTGAAGGACTTCAAGACGGTTGCCAGCTAGAGTTGCGAACGTTGCCCTACTGGAGTCTATGAGGATCATCCCGTAAACCTCCTTCTCTCTAAGCATTTCTAAGAGAGGCTCGACGTAGAACTTTGAGCCGCAACCATAATAGTATATGTCTATGGGCTCCGGGGGGATTATAACGTAAGTCTCCATCTTCTCAGAACCGGGACCGTTCTGAGGGATTGCTCCGCAGAAAATTATCAACCCATTTGGAGGAGTCTGCTTAAACAACCTAAGCCTCTGCATGACCTTCTCCAAAGCCGATTGAACGTTTTTACGGGTTCTATCAGATTTTATATTCATAGCAGTACTATACTCCTGTCTAAGGTTATTCATGACGTCTGATATAGGCCTACCAGACGGTACGTAAAGCGAAACCAACTCAGTACCCCGCCCTTCTTTCGAGGAGAGCAATTTAAGCGTCTTCCTAAGCTTGTAAAGCTCGACCGAACTATACTTGTCTCTAACTCTAGCCATAGCCCGCTAGAAAGAAGAAAGCAAGAGTTATTTAAACCCTATTTACAAATCTATATAGGGAAAACTATAGTCTCTCTAAGACGGGCGGGGGTAGCCAAGCCTGGTTTAAGGCGCAGGGCTCAGAACCCTGTGGGGTAGCCCTTCGTGGGTTCAAATCCCACCCCCCGCACTGCTCAAAATAAACCAAATCTTCTGGTTTTTTTTAGTGATTTTCGCTAAATAGTCGCAAAATTTCCTTTCTGTTTTTAACACCACTTTAATTTCGTAAGAAGGTTTAAATTCT
>CAZMSC010000005.1:0-28196 GCA_964568845.1 uncultured Candidatus Bathyarchaeia archaeon
GCGCGTAGGAATGGGTATCAGTATAGGCTTTTATCATGGGGATCCTGTCAAATACCCACCCTCTGGTTTATATATAGACGTGAAATGGAGATTAGAAACTTCAAACCTGAAACGTACTACGAGTTGGAAGCAATTCTGGATGTCAGAGGAGTTAGGGTTGAAGTCTCCTCCAAACCCATGAAGGATAAACCTCAAGCTTTAGCCCTGTATGAGAAGGTCAAAAACGTTAAAGAGGCTGTTGTCTCCTCCTTTGAATCTGAACTTTTCTCAGAGCATAGGCCGTTGCCTACGGATACAGACGTGATGCTTCAGGAGCTCACTAAGATACTTGGAATAAGTAGCGCTAAAATAATGTCCCTCGCGGAAGACCTGTATGCCAACGGCTTCATAAGCTACCCTAGAACCCAGACGAATATGTGGATCAGAATGGATCATAAATACGTCTTAAATATGCTTTCCAATACCCCCCTCGCCAAATATGTCAGAACTGGAGTGTTTCAGCCTAAGAACGGTAGGAAGAACGATAATGCTCATCCCCCAATATATCCCGTAAAACCATACCCCTATGACGATGTTAAAGGTAAGATATGGTCGTACATAGCTAGAAGATACATTGCCAATGTAGCTTCAAAAGACGCGTTACTGAAACGTTGGAAATTAGATGTACGTTTAAGAGATGTACCTATGAATGCTACGGGGCGGTACATCATCGACGAAGGCTTCTACGATGCTTTCCCATTCTTTAAACCTAAAGACCTAAGTCAAATACCTGAAGTTAAACCCGGAGAAATCCTACCAGTTTTAAATGTTGAACTCGTAGAGAAGAAGACTAAGCCCCCCTCCAGGCTGACGGAATCTGAACTTCTAAAACTGCTGGAGAAAAATGGGATAGGTACAGATGCGACGAGACACGAATATCCATCAAAGATAGTGAGTCGAGGATATGCTGATAAGAAGCGGAAAACGTTCATACTTACTCAACTGGGTGAAAGGCTGATTCAGTTACTAGGAAATGTGAATGAACAGTTGGTGACGCCTGAAACGAGAAGGTTCGTTGAACAGATTATGTATGAGGTTGAACTTGGAAAGAGAACGGTGGATGATGCTTTAAACTACGCCCTAGACATTTACGGTGTTCTCTACGAGAAGTTGGAGGCTTACATAAAAAGTGCTAAACTAGCTCTCTAAACTGTGAAAGCTTGAATATTGGTCAGGTGGGCTTGGAAAATAAATTCATCAAATGATTGATGTTCATACTCCCAAAACTTTTTAATAGATAATCTATCTGGGTTGCTCCTACAATTATGGTACTTCATACCTACCCTGTATTCCTTTAATTGTACGTTGTTCAGCTCTTCGGAAAATACTTCCATAAGCCTTAGCCAACCTCTTCGCCTCTTCAGGATATTCATCTATTAGATTTCTACTTTCTTTAGGATCATCTCTAATGTTGTAAAGTTCGTCTGGTTGACCCTCAGGCCGTTGGATTAAAGACCACTCTTCATCTCTTATACATCTATCTACACCCTCATAGTATCCTGATATTGCATAATGTCTATGGCTGTTCGACTTCTCCATTAAAACTGGTAGAAAACTTCTTCCCTGTGTGGGAATAGTCTCCCATTTAAAGCCAAGCAGATCTAGAAGTGTTGGCAATAGATCTGGAAATTGAACTATAGCGCTCGTCCTTTTGGGCCTCTCACCGCCTGGAAGCCTGATCATAAACGGTACCTTAAGTAGCTCATTGTACAACCTATCCGCGCCTTTAAGGAACTTACCATGATCTGCAAGTGGATGTCCATGGTCGGCTGTGAGAACGATAACAGAATCATCGTAATATCCCAAATCTTCAAGCTCCTTGAATAGGAAGCCGAGCCAATGGTCTACAAATGATACTTCGCCTGCGTACAACCCCCTTATGTAACGTGTCTCTTCAGGAGTTGCCCATTCAGAAGCGTAACCTCCCATTGGAAGTATGAGCCTAGCTCCCTTATAGTTGGGATCCGTGTAAACGTCGAAGCTTGGAGGCGGATCCCAAGGTTCATGTGGGTCGAAGCAGTCTATCCATAGGAAAACCTTATTATACCTAGCGGCTCTAGCTCTCCTAAGCCATTTTAGAGACTCCATGACTACTCTAGCTGGAAACCAGTCCTCCTCCCTTGAAAACTCTTCAGTATTAGCTAAAAACCTTGCCACAAGACCCCTCCACTTATCAGTATAGTTTTCATTCACGTAGTCTTCCACCCTCTTCCTAAGAGGTGGTGGGGGAATATAGGAGTCGTACTCTTGGCCTCTAATCCAGATGAAGCTATGAAAGCTCTTATGAAAGTTCATACCCGGTCTAGCGAGATGGTAAGTGTCTGAAATCAAGCCACACACATACCCCTCCCTGCTTAAAATATCAGCCAGTGTTATATCCTCATCCCTCAATGGGCTCCAAGGCCTATAAGGCAACGTATACTGTCCAGTTATGAGCTCGGTTCTCACGGGTATAGTCGGTAAACCGCATGGATAGGCGTTTTCAAAAACCACGCATTCATCTGCAAACTTATCTATGTTAGGTGTTTTACAAGCCGGGACACCTTCAAAAACAGGTCTTCCTTTATTGTAGAAGCTTACGTGGTCCTGTCTCAAACTATCTACAACTATCACTATAACGTTCAACTGAGCTCTCCCTTTAAATCTGTTTAACAGCTTCAGCATTTAATCTTTAAAAGGATTGCCTCATGAAGATTATGCGAGCGTATTTGACGGCTTAATACGTTATTACAAATACTTAGATTGGCCACGCTGATACGGAAGCTCATCGCCTACATTCATCTAAACCTTCTTCGTTAGCTCTACGAGCCTTCTAATTACGGGGATGCGCCTCTTAACATCCTCTGCGTCAAGTCTTGTTTCATGGAATCCCCATATGTGGAGGTAGTTCGCCGAATCCCATGCCTGCTCCACGTCCATGCCAAGCCTTTCCACAAGCTTACCTACAGCCTTTTCGAAGAGCATTGCAGTCCATCTTCCCTCTTCTTCCGATGCCTTAAACTCTTCAAGGTCGAATTGCTTCGCAAGAGCTTTAATGCTTTCCTCAGCTGCCTTGTAAAGCTTCTCTGAAGATTGGATAGCATCCCCCTTTTCCACGTAAGTCACCGCCTCGCTGAACAGGTTTTCAATAAGCTTGACTCTCTCCGTCTCCACCAATTTTTACACCTCAAAGCAAGCTCTAACAATCATACCATCGCGGCTTGTGACTTTAAAACGTTGTCTCTCACGTGTGTATGCTTTCATCGCTAAAAACCATGTAACATCTCTAGCATCGTGGCTTTCTAAATTTATCTTGAAGCAAAGCAGCTTCAACAATATAGAAGACGGCTAAGCTTATAAGAGCCGAATTCGAACACGTAACCGCCTTCAACGGAGTAGTGTTGTTCAGGAAGAACAGGTGAAATTAAAACTTTCAAGGAGAAAAACACTAGCTTCTAAGGCCTAAGGTTTTATATTTCTCGAAGAGGTTCCTTACGCCTTTATCTTGAACTACTACAACATCTTCCAATCGTATTCCAAACTTATCTGTATAAACCCCGGGCTCAACGGTATGGGTAGTGTTTCTTCTGAGGATGTCTCTTGATGCTGGATGTAAAACCGGGGGTTCATGTATTCTTAAACCGACTCCGTGGCCTAATCTGTGCGGGAAAAACTTAGAGAATCCCCTCTTAGCTATAAGGCTTCTAGCAACTTTATCAACGTTTGAAGCCTCTACTCGATCGTATTCAAACTTGTAAACCTCTTCCTGCGCCTCCAATATTGCGTAGTAAATGGCCTCCTGCTCGCTTGAAGGTTTACCTAAAACCCACGTTCTCGTAATGTCCACCCAGTATCCGTCGGCACATACGTTGAGCTCTAGAAGTATAACATCTCCTCTTCTGACCCTTCTATCTGTTGAAATATTGAATGGATACCACGCTTTAGACGTATTCTCGCCAGACATTACGAATGCAAAGCCTCTAGCCCTCTTAACCCTATTTTCAAACCCGACACCTTCACTATATACTGTTGCCTCTGCGATTGAAGCGAGTGTGCTTTCCTTGACCCCCTCGGAAATACCTTTAAGGAGTTTCTCAACTGCTAGCGATGCGAGTTTAGCTGAAAGCTTCATCTTTTCTATCTCATACTCCGATTTAACGGATCTGAGTTTTGCAAGAATTCCGGAAACATCGACCAGCTCCGCTTCAAACACTTTACGGAGCATTTTAAACGTTGGAACGCTGGCGTAACTTACCTCACCTACAACGCTATTAGTAGCGGTTGTTTCAAGGCTGAGCTCGCAACCGATTTTGACACATTTGTGGTGTTTAAGTTCCTCTAAAATTTTAGCCATGGCTTTATACGGATTTAAAACCTCATTTAGACTCTCACCTTCGTATGTCCTCACGTCTTTGATCCACCCGTCTTTGGCATATTCGAGCTCAGAAACCGGTACTATTAAAACAGGCTCCCCTTCTAACGGTAGAGCCGCTAAAGACCACCCTGTAACAGGCCAATAACCGGACAAGTATAAGACGTTTTCAGGGTTTCTACATATGAGAAGGTCCAACCCCTCCTTCTCCATAGTCTGTCTGATATCGGATAATCTAGTTGAATCCATGTTCTAATCTAGAATCCGTTAAACCCTTATATATCATTTAAGTTGATGGTATCTGGATGCTGTAGCCACGGCAGATATGTTATTTTGAAAAAATTGAGGGGGTCTAGTATCCTTTCACTTCGCCGACCGCCTCCCTTCCAAATCTACTTAAAAGTTCTCTAAATCCGGATACTAGAATCTTAGTATCGCTCATTAAAGCCACAAATCTAAAGCCATCTTTTATCATTTTCTCAGCCATTTCAACGTTAAAAGTATGAATACCTGGAACTACATCGTACTTTTCACAAGCTTCTTTAACTTTTCTTAGAGCATCCTTAAATTTTGGATGGTCGTATCTAGTCGGTATGCCTAAGTTTACAGATAAGTCCATGGGACCTACATAGGCTACATCTACCCCCTCGACTGAAAGTATCTCTTCTAGGTTTTCAAGGGATTTAGCCGTTTCGATCTGAACCAAGACTACAAGTTCCTCCGTCTCAAACCTCTCATAATAGTCTATAAAGTTCCGGCTACCGAACCTGACACATCTTCTAGGTCCAACACCTCTCACGCCTCTAGGCGGGTATCTAGAAGCTGCTACAGCGGCTTCGGCTTCAGCTCTACTATTAACCCATGGTATTAAAACCCCCTGCATGCCAACATCTAAAACCCGTTTGACCATAACGAGGTCGTTCCATGGAACTCTTGCAAGCGGAGCTATGTTAGCTCCTCTAAGAGGCATGGCCAGGGTCTCAAGGTCTCTAACGTCTATGGGTGCATGCTCCATGTCGAAGACGAACCAGTCGAAAGGCAGTTCCGATAAGGCATCTACAACATCTGGATGGTTTATGGTGATCCATGTTCCAAGAGCTAGACCACCGCTCTTAAGAAGCTTTTTTAAACCGCTCATGCAAACACCGCGGGAAAATACGCTACAGTGCGATTTAAGTTAAACTATCCCAGAAGACTTCAGCTTTTTAAATAACCTCACGGTAACTCTAAGTGGTGGTCTTTTGAAAACTCTGCTCTATAAGGAGGATTGGGAGAGGGTTTCTGAAACATACGAGGCTTGGTGGGAGAGCGAGCTAAGTAGACCGATAATACACTTAACGTACATACCACCCAATGTAGACATTAACGATTACTCTCTAACCTTAAGCTGGGCTTTTATGAGGTTTCCTCCGGAAGAGGCTTTAAATGCTCTATTCGAATGCTTCTCCAAAACATTATTCATGTGTGAAGCTTACCCTAACGTGTGGATAAATATCGGACCCGGTGCTCTATCGGCTTTTCTAGGCTCTGACGTAAATTTCAACCCTAAGACGGGGACTTCTTGGTTTAAAGGCTCGTTTTCCCTAGACGACCTCTTAAACGTCGAATTGAACCCGGAGAACAAATGGTGGCGTTACGTAATCGAATGTACTGGGAAGGCTTCAACTATGTGTAGAGACAAGGCAATAGTCGCCTTTACAGACCTCTTAGACGTAGCCACCAGTCTAGTTCATCTTAGAGGAGGTGCTCTAAAATTGGTTAAAGACGTGTTCTACGAGCCCTCTAAAGTTAAAAGGGTTTTAAATCGTTTACATCAAATCTGGTTCTACTGCTTTGAAAGGATCTCGGATACTATAGATACAGATGTTTACGGTTTCTCGAACTGGGCTACACTATGGAGCAGACGTAAATCGCTCATACTTCAATGCGACTTCAGCGTATACCTCTCACCTAAACTATTCAACGAATTCATACTACCACTGGTAGAGGAAGAATGTAGATTCTTTGAGAGGAGCTTCTGGCATTTAGATGGGCCCCTTGAATTCCCCCACCTTGACAGCCTCTTAAATATAAGCGAGCTCGACGGCATACAATGGATTCCTGGAGCTGGAAACCCAGACCCAGGTGAAACCTGTTGGGTTCCGCTATATAAGAAAATACAGGAAGCTGGGAAGCTTCTTCAAATACCCGGAATCCCAATATCTAAAATAATGCCTATCTTAAACCAAATATCGCCTAAAGGCGTTTTCATTCAAACTTCAACCCTAAGCCTTGAAACAGCTGAAACCTTCCTCAGAAAAATGTCTGAGAAGTACGGTTTAACTTAAAATGCGAAGGATTATGGTGGCTCTATCCGTGATCAGCTTCTATGTTGAACCATAATTAAACTACCTGTCTAAGCCAATTCAGCGTCTTATTCATAACCTCCAATGTATGCTCCTTCTTCGAGAACGTGTGGTCTCCACCTTTAACTATGTAGAGCTCATTCTTATCGTTTAAACCCTTGATAATGCTATATCCCTTTTCAGCTTCTTCTGAAGGTACTACGAAGTCTCGGTCTCCATGTATGATCAACACCGGAATTTTAATACCACCCATAACTTCAAAGGGGACTACATAATCGATCGTATCGAAGAAACCTTTTTTCAAGTACCAGCCGTTTGAAACCTCAACGGCTTCACCTGAGTTAAGCTTCTCCATTTTATCTTTACCCATCTGGCTTAGAAACTTATCACGTAAAGGACTGAGAGCGGCTGAGTATAGTATTGCGAATTTCACACGTTCATCTTTAGACGCCAGTATTGTAGCAACTCTTCCACCCATACTTAAACCTATAACGCCAACCCTCCCTCTATCTACACTTCTCCGCCTCATGAGGAATGTTAAAGCAGCCTCGGCGTCACTTACTTCACCGGGAAGGGTCATATCTTCAAACTCGCCATCGCTATCACCTGACCCTCTAAAATCGAAGCGGAGAACTGTGAAGCCAGATTTACATAGGCCTCTTGCTACTTGGACAAAGAGCCGATGGGCCTCTGTCTTGTTTCCAGTGAAACCGTGAAACATAGCTATTCCTGGCGTCTTCTCCCCTGGCTTCAAGTTTTCAGGTAGATGTAAGATCCCAACCAATTCCTGGTTTTGATTCTTAAAAACGACTGGTTTAATCATTTCAACACCTCTACTGAGTAGAGAGCATTGCTATAATAAAGCTTTGGCCTTTACAGACCTATACACTTCTAGCTATCATTTTAGAAAAATATTAGAACAACCGATGTTAAACCGATGAGGCTTTAACTCTGAATGGCTTAAGGGGTTAAATTCTACCTATTGGCAACTTAGATATACCCTTTGAGATATTTCTCTTCAGCTTTAAACATTTCATCTACCATATTCCTTATCTCTTCTATGGTAAGTACTGCGCTGGTTAATGGGTCTACCATTATCGCCTGAAACACCAGCTCTCTACTCCTCTCCAACACGGCCTTGGTGGCAAGCTCTTGAACGTTTATATCCATCCTGTTTAAAGCCGCACATTGAGGCGGCAGTCTACCGACATAGCAGGGATGTATGCCGGTTTTATCTACGAGACATGGGACTTCGACGCAACATCCATACGGTAGGTTTGTAATCAACCCGGTGTTCCTGACGTTTCCGTAGATTAAGCTGAGCACCCCAGTCTCCATAGAATATATTATCGTGGAACAGTACTCTGCGCTTCTACGTATAGGTATCTTCTCAGGACTTTCGATCATTTTTCTAAACGCCTCGTCTTCCCTACTTCTATCTTCCATAGATTTAATACGGTTTAAACTACCCCACAATCTGTACTTCTCCATTATATTCTGTCTTTTTCTGAAATATGGCAAGTATTCCGATAAGTGGTGGCTCGACTCGCTTGGGTAATAGCCTACGGCTTTAAAGACCTCTATCCTAACTAAGTCTCCTCTAGCTGGACCTCTGTAAAACTCAGGGTCTTCAACCCTCCTCCTTAAAATAGGATATGCATCTTCTCCACGCCACTTGAACTCTAAAAACCAAGACATGTGGTTTATGCCAGCTGCAAGGTATGATACTTCTGCTGGAGGAGCATTTATGTACTTTGCAAGGGTATACGCAGTACCTTGAACACTATGACATAACCCCACTACATTTACTTTAGTACCTTCATACACGCTCCAACATATTATAGCCATAGGGTTTGTATAGTTCATTAGAAGTGCGTCTGGACAAAGCTCCTCCATGTCATGGCATATGTCTAGAATAGCTGAGGCATTTTTTAAACCGTAGAATACTCCTCCGGGTCCAACGGTATCTCCTACGGCTTGATCTATCCCATACTTTAGAGGTATTTCCAAGTCCAGCTTCGTAGCTTCGAGACCACCAGCTCTAATAGATGTCACGACGTAATCTGCTCCTTCTAAAGCCCTTCTACGATCAGTCGTAGCCTCTATCTTAGTCTTAAAACCCCACTGATCTACAAGCTTTCTCGCGAAAGCTTCGGTAAGGCTTAGTCTATCTTTATCTATGTCCACAAGGCTGATGGTGCAATCTCTAAGCTCAGGGTATGATAGTATGTCTGTTATGAGGTTTTGACCGAATACGTGGCTTCCGGCACCTATGAGGACGACTTTAAATGACATAGTTAACCCTCAAGATATATGAAAGCCTTAGGTATAAATACTTAGGCATCGACGTAACATGTATAGGGGTGTTGAGATTGGAAGACGTGGTATGGCGGGTTTTAAACGATATTCCGGTTTTCAAAGAGTTTATGACGGTTGATGAGCTCAACATGAGCGCTAGAGAACTGGCGTCTAAGTATCCGGATAGAGTTTCCGTGTTTAGGATAGGTGAAGCTAGGAATGGGGAGCCGATCAACTGCCTCAGAATAGGGTCGGGGGATTTCACAGCTCTACTATTCGCCTTTCCACATCCCAATGAGCCGATTGGAAGCATGACCTTAGAGTACCTTTCATGGAGAATTGCTTCAGATAATGAGTTTATGAGCAAGATGAATACGACGTGGTATATTGTAAAATGTGCAGACCCTTTTGGAGCTAGATTGAACGAGGGTTGGTTTAAAGGAGACTGGTCTCCTAGAAAATATGCTTTAAACTACTATAGGCCTCCAGGGTATAAGCAGGTTGAGTGGACCTTTCCAGTGGAATATAAAACGTTAAAGTTTGATAGCCCCATTCCTGAAACGCGTGCTTTAATGAGTTTAATCAGCGAGATAAAACCCGACTATGTAAGTTCTCTTCATAACGCTGGATTCTGCGGAGCCTACTTCTACCTCTCAGACCCTATTCCAAACGTATACGATAAACTTCACATGGTTGCATCTAGATTCGGCATCCCCCTTCACCTAGGTGAGCCTGAAGTGCCCTACGCTAGCAAGTTTGCCGATGCTATATTCAAAATGCCGACAGTGGTTGAAGAGTATGAGTATTTAGCTGAACATCTTAAGAAAGACCCTTCTGAAGTGATAAGGAGTGGTGCTAGTAGCGATGAGTATGTGAAGAGGGTCAATAGAGATGCTCTAACAGTCGTATGCGAGGTTCCCTACATATACGATGAGAGGATCTCTAACACCACCCCGGTCGGAGTAAAACGTAGAGACATCATACTCTTAGAGGCCGAAAAAACCAGGCGTCAACTTGTAGAGCTTAAGAGGAGGCTGGACGCTGTTAGACGCTATATTGACGAGTCCTCACCATTCTACGAAGCTCTATCAGAGTTCATAAGAGTCGGTCTAGAATCTGTTAAGGCTAGGAAGAACTGGGCTAAGAAAGACCTATCTAACACTCGTCAAGCCACTGTTTCAGAATTATTCGATAATATGGTTGCTAGGGTCTACTTTTACGGAATGCTTAGACTTGGGCTATTTTACAGGCTAACCCGCGAAAAACTTGATGAGCCAATTCTCAAGGAGCATAGTAAGTGGAGTTTGAAAAAGATGGAGTTTATGTGTAGAGAGTTTACAAATTTGTCAAGCTGTTCAGTAATACCTATCAGAAACTTGGTGGGCGTTCAGTTGGGATCAGTACTCTATACGTTAATAGCTAAATCTTCACTTCTAATCTAACCTCAGGCCTCGATTTTAAACGCATCTTTTGCAGCGAGCATATCGTATATTCTGATGGTGAAATCGAAAACCTTACTTGCATCGTCAAAATTCAATACGGCACCGGAGCTATCTACTGGTCTTTTAACCAGCATCTTCCTGGGCGCTATGAGGGCGGCGGCTTCAGGTATATCAGCGTAAAGTAGTATTCCAGGCGGGTATAGGCTTGGAGGCTGAGCTAGAGTTCTCCCCATTCTGTAGGATGCTGGAAGCCTCTCAACTTCAACTTCATCTATCCGACTGTCCAAAGCCGCCGCAAACAACGCTATAAGCCCGGCCTCTGAGAAACCGTGAACTATGAGTCTTCTACGTAGAAACCCTCTGAACGCTAGATAATCTACAGTTCTTAAAACATCGAACACCCTCATTCCAAGTATATGTCTTCCTAAGACTAGACTATTCTTAGCCGCTACACTTTCATCGTAGTCCGTCTCTCCAACACCTCTATAGTCGATTAGAATAGCAAGGCTCCCGCTTTCAACAGCCTCTCTAACTCTTCTATCGGCGAATAGCGTCGATTTACCTGAAGGCGTTAGAAAAACATGGGCATCTTCAAATTCATCCCCCTCCCTTAAGAGGATGGCGGGAACCACTACGTCCCACTCGCTTCTGAAGCTTACGTATTCTATGGTTATCCGATCCAAGCATTCAACCCTGTGTATTCTAGCGTCTAGATCCGTCCTACCTGGAAAGCCTCCGAAGACGTCCTCAACTATATGCTTTTTAAGCTCCTCCCTACGTTTGAGGTATTCTTCCGGGCTTAATTTTGCAAACCTCTCTAAAGAGTCATACCTTGCATTGTAGATTGAGAATAGAGTCTCACCCTTCCCCGGAACAGAGTTATGGAAGCATTTAAGTATATCTGAGTCGGGCGGTTCAACCACTACATCAGGCTCACGGCAATCTCTTTCAACCCCCATAAGCCACCTATCAAACCAACGATACACAGCCTCCCTCATCTCTCTGTTGTATCCATGCGGTGCGTAGCTCTCATACATGGCTACTTTATCACCACAACCCATGAGCTCATACACGTATTTCACGCGTGAGAAGGCCTTTCTAGCAGACGTTATTGGAAACGTCTCGTCTAATATACCGCTAACTATTAGAAGTGGGCGTGGAGCTATACATGCCAATACATCAGGCACATTGGCGAATTTAAGCATACCCGGGATGCATTCGCAGAAACACCTGCCAGATGCAACCTGATCTTCGAAAACTTCAGCTGAACATACTGGAGCCGCAGCCTTCACCCTATCGTCTAATGCGGCTAAGTACATGGTTTGGTTTCCGCCGCCAGAAGCACCGGTCACGCCTATACGTTCAGGATCGACCTCTCTCCTGGATTGGAGGTAGTCTATAGCGCACATGTTGTCATAAACCTCAATGGCCTGTAATGTTAAACCTACAGATGGTAGTATATAGCCTTCCCAGTGACCCTGATACCTCCTCTCACCGTAGCCTACTTTATCGATGGCTAGAGCCACATAGCCTCTTAAGGCTAAACCTATGCAGGTAGCCTGCACGGCATCCTGATGCTTAGCATGAGGCCAGTGGCCATGTACTCTGAGAACTGCTGGCGCTGGTTTTTCAAGTTTTGAAGGCACGTATAGGTTTGCTGAAACGTATAAGCCTGGAATAGTCTCAAGGACTATCTTCTCTAAAACGTAATCTTTCTTCTCAACTCTACCGACAACTTCAGCCTTAACCTCTCTCTCGGGAAGCACATCCACCCCCATAGCCTTCCTCAACTTCGTTAAAACATCGTCTCTCCTCTCAAGCCAGCTTGAATAATCCCCAGGTCTACTTCGACCCCTCTCGAGCTCGTCGCAGAGCCTTGCGAAGTGTTCTCTGAGCATAGAACCGTATCCCATGTAGAAAACGTTTAAATCACCCCACACATCTCTACTCAATGTTTCACACCCTCCATTTCCACCTTACTAACTCCTACAGTGAGTACTCATATAATAACGTTTAATAGTGTAGAGTAATGTGAAAAATAAGGAAGTAACCCGCCACAAGGATTATTCGTAGTTAATTTTTAAACCCTCTGAGACCCCTCCGATTTGTAGACTATTGTTCTCATCAGAAGGTGAATACTCCATAAAATTTTTGAAGTTTATGAACACCCTCTACCAATCTTTAGGGCAAATGCGCAGGCTTCTACTCTCAAGTGGTAAAGTTACTCTCGCTCCTCCTCTTCTATGGGATTCCACAAAGCCAAAGACCATTTCTTGGCTTCGCCTAGCTAAAAGAATGTTGCCCCTAGTTTCTCTACCAGTTTCGATGGCTTCTATAAGATCCCTTATACAGTTTACCGTGCCACTTTCAACCTTAAATTCTGGAAAGGAGGCCTCATCAAGGATACCCCATTTTCCGACCTTACGGATCTGACAGCCAAGGCCATTGTTCAGGATCCTTATCCTTCCCTTTGTACCGCTAACCTCAAACTCGTAACCTAACCCTGGGATGATGTATCCAAGGACTCCGTTTCGAAACTTTACGAAGCCTAGGAGAATTTGAGGATCCGTTTCGATACAATTGTCTTCAAAGTCCGCCGCATCCACTACAACCGTTCCCTGAACATAGTCCACTTCAGGGTCTCCTGCTAAGAACATCAGCATATCCGTGGTATGTGTGTGAGTCCATTGGGCGCCTCCAAAACCGTATCCTATGATGCAGTGAATGTCTCCTATGTCTCCATCTTCGATAAGTTCCCGAATCTTTTTATATAAGGGCATGTAGCGTCTCTGGGCGCCATAGTTAAACTTCACGCCATACTTTTCACAGGCTTTTATCATTGCATCAGCCTCCTCCATTGAGCAACAGAGGGGCTTCTCGCAGTAGATGCCCTTAACTCCATGCTCGGCGGCGAACATGGTGATCGAGGCATGGGTCGATGGGCGGGTCGCTATACTAACAATGTCGGGCATCTCCACTTCAATCATTTTCCTGTAGTCCGTATAGCCCCTTGCAACTCCATACCTCCGTTTCGTAGCTTCCACTCTTTCAGGTATTATATCAGCCACTGCTACGAGCTCTACATCCCCTATGGATTTGTAAGCCGCCGCATGGGAGTAGGGAAGGTAGAGGGCGCTGTCAGGACGGTTTCGGACCTCATCGTCTATTGTCGCCCCCATTCGGCCGCAACCTACTAGGCAGGCTTTATATCTCTTCGCCATTTTCACCATAATGTTTCGGATTCGTTGTAGCTATTTAAGCCTTCCTTGCTATGTTCTGATGCCGCTCAATAGCCCTCAAAGGCTTAAGTGTTGGCAAAAGGAGGGCGCGTGGTCTAAAATAATTGGATTCGTAGTCAGCATGGGCTACGAATCTCTACTCAATACCTACACACCCTCATTCTCCTTACTAACCTTTACCTAGAAAATACTTATATAACGTTTAACCTTAGAAAGGAGCTTAGGGTTGAGAAAATGTCTGAGGCAGGTAAAGAGCAGATGCCTTGGGCTCTCGTGATAATTCTAACGATTCTAATGGGCTCTATTGGAACATTCTGGATATCCACCCTTCCTGGAAGCCTAATCTCAGCATACGACCTTGGAATAGTGGTCTGCGGTATGGAGTTGACATCAGCCCCCTTCATAGTCGTGCTAATCACTGGTTTAGGCAGATTCTTTAAAGGATTTAAAGCAAAGATAAACACAACCCTTCTAACCTACGTATACACCGTTGCAATTGTAAGCTCTTACTTCATCTCAACGCACTGGCCATGGAATATTCCTCTACGCTTCTGGCTGGACAGATTCATGTACCCTGAAGACTCACAGGCATTTGTCCCACTGTTTATGGCCCCTCCAGCTGAAATAGCCCGGCAATTGACGTTTGGAAAGGTGCCGTTTCCATTGGCTGAGTGGCTCCCATCAATATTGTACTGGTGGCTTTGCCAAGTGTTGTTTGGACTATTCATGCTATCCACCGCCAATATACTACGTAGACGATACATAGATATTGAAAAGGTGCCGTTTCCACATGCTATGGCCACGTATGAGTCCATCAGACAAGTCTCTACGGATATTAAAGTCCCCGAAAGAATAGCTAGATTTTTCCTATTAGGTTTAATCGTAGGTATCTGTCTTCAATTACCCATATATCTGCAAGCGGCTTTCCCATGGTTTCCAGATATATTCTCCTGGCGCGTCAATACATGCCCATCCGGACAGCAGTATGCGGGTTGGGGTGAAACAGTACTGGGCTTGGTATCTCTAACGGCTTGGAATAAACAGCCGTTAGCATATGCCATAGCTTACATGATGCCACTATCCGTCTTATTCAACGGCTGGTTCTGGTACGCTGTCCTCTTACTGTTGACGCAGGTAGCCTACACGGTTGGATATTACACAGGTATACAAAACATAGGCGGTTGCGGTAGAGCCTGGTGCCATCCATCACCGTTAAATGACCCGCCGTTTAAATTCCACGTCATGACTTTCGTCGGGGGAAACCTTGGAATAGCTGTTCTATACCTCTACCTTAGTAGAAGCTATATAATTGAAACGCTCAAAGCAGCCTTCAGCTCGAGAAGTAGCGCTTCTAAGGAAGTTGAAACCGCTGAGCCCATATCTTATAGAAACTCGTGGCTGATGTTTCTAACATCTCTTATACTTTGCATAGCCTTCCTACTAGTAACGGGGTTAAGCATACTATCGGCTTTAATCTTCATGTTTACGATATTCATATTCTGGATAGCCTTCTCTAGAGTCTTCGGCCTCGCTGGTCTACATACTAGGAGCGATAGTTACGGTATGATCTTTTGGAAACCAATATGGCCTGTCGTTCCGGAAACTAGGACGAAAGACTTCGTCCTCTCAGTATGCCTAGTGAGGACAATGGGTATAGACACACCATCGTATGGGTGGGGTGGAGCCCTCTTCGGAGCCTTCTGTAGCTATAGGATCGCTAGTTTAACTGGCGTGAGCAACAAAAATATATTCAAGACGTTAATGGTCGCCATAATATTACTGCCTATAGTGACACTATCTACGGTGCTCGCCATGAGCTACAGTGTAGGCCTTAGCAAGTTTACCACCTACAACTGGGGTTATGGTGATGGAATAGTCCACCATCTGGCTAGTGAATGGTACTACAACGAGCAACCTGCAGCTGGATCAATGTTCGAATACATTTTAGTTGGATTCATAATAGCTGGAGCTCTCTCAGCGCTTCACGCGAGATTCATATGGTTCCCGTTTGAACCCATCGGGTGGATTGTAGGCTGGAGCTACCTATCAATTCTATGGGGATTCTGGCTACCGTTCCTAGTAGCTTGGATTTTGAAGTTCCTAACTTTAAGAGTAGGTGGAAGTAAGGGTTATGAAGAAGTCGGGCTGCCGTTCTTCGGCGGGGTCGCTGCCGGATGCATGACAGCGATATTCATAGGCGGGCTGATGAGTATTATAAGGTTCTTCATACCGTTCTAAACTCATCCCCATATTTTTTTAAGTGGAACATGTGTTAATTAAATTCGGGTCTTCCACTATGAATGTAGGTAAGATGTTAAGGTTTAGGAGGTTATTCACCCGTGGTAGAAGCGTGATAGTTGCAATAGACCACGGATCCTACTGGGGTTATATAGCTGGTCTTGAGAATCCAAACCGTGTAGTTGAAAAATTGAGCGAGAGCTGTGCCGACGCCGTAGCCGCGACGCCTTTTACGTTGAAGAGGATATGCGATTCTATGGGAAATCTGGCGGCTGTGGCTAGAGTCGATAGTAGCGTGACTGTGTATGACGATATGGAGAATGACATGCCGATTACAACAGTAGAACACCTGGTTGCTATGGGGGTTGATGCCGCCATGACTATGTGCTACTTTGGAGGAATACGTTCGTCTGAGCAGCAGAGGAAGCTGGGAATGCTTGCAACAGAATGTGAAAAATTCGGTCTACCGTTAATAGTTGAAGCGCTTCCGGCTAAACTAATAGATTACCACTTCAACCGGGAAAAAGCCCGTGGAAAGGCTCTAACTGATTTCATAACACTTGAAGATTTGCTTATTGTAAGTAGAGTAAGTGCAGAGCTTGGAGCAGATGCTATTAAAACTTACTTTTTAGGGTCTGTAGATGAGTATAGGAAGGTTGTTGAAAATGCCCGCGTGCCGATACTAGTCCTCGGAGGACCTAGAGTTAAAACGTTTGAAGAATACTTGGAGATTGTTAGAAAAGCTATGGACGCCGGAGCTAAGGGGGTTGTAGTTGGTAGAAACGTATGGCAGAGGGAGGATATTAAAAGCGCTATAAAGGCAATATGTGCAATAGTACATGAAGATAAAGATGTCGAATACGCTCGAAGACTTCTAGAGTAAGTGATTACTAATCGATTTTAGAATCTACTCGAAAATCATGGCTAAAGCTCTACATGGACCACCATCAGCGTCTTTAAACGCTATCGGCGCATAGATAAAGTAAGCCCTCCGACTTCTTCTACCGTCTAGCACCAAGTCTAGATTCGTTAAAGACTCTATGAGTACTATACCGGCACCGAGTAGGATACGGTGGGTTCTAGCTGGCGACCCTTTAACCGCCACTGGTCCGTGTCCGGGTAATTGCCCATCCCAACCACCAACGCTTAACGTATCAACTCCGAGGGCTTTTACCTTTTTCTCAACCAAGTATTCAGCGGTCTCCTCTACCACGTATGGCCATTCGAAAAGGTACTCTGGGTTAAATCCGAGCTTCTTACCCCATCCAGTGTGAAGCATTAAAACGTCTCTAGGCTTTATCTCATCCTCATAAGCTTTGATATCGTTAACGGTTATAGCCTCTCCGGGCCTCTTGTATGAGAGGTCTATTGTTAAGCCTTCACCGGCGAATGCATCTATCGGCATTTGATCGACAGACTTCCCATCAACAATAAAATGCAGAGGTGCATCGACGTGCGTACCGCTATGTGTGGTCATTTGCCGAATAATATGCATAGTGCTTCCGTCACGCGCAGCGTTACTTAACATCTCATATAGAAGATTTGGCTGAGTAGGCCATAAAGGCATACAATTGTACAGTACCTGGCTTAAATCAATTATTTTAACTGGCTTCATATAAATCGTTTCAACTATTCACGTAAACCCAAATTATACTTTTCTACAAACGAATGCTACTCCACCGTTAAGCTCTTCAACAGATCTTTTAAATTTTCTACTATCATATCAGGGTGTGAATTCTCAAGCTCCTCTCTAGATGTGGCTCCCGTTAAAACGGCAACTGTGAATACATCAGCTGCTTTGCCTGCTTCAACATCGTACACAGTATCGCCTACATATATGGCTTCATAAGGTTTCACGCTTAATCTTCTAATGGCTTCTTCAACCATATCTGGATGTGGCTTCCCCCTCTTAACGTCTTCGGAACCGATTACAACATCTACGTAACCTAGTAGGTTGGTTAGATTTAACACTTCAACTACAAGCCTCCGTGGGTTTGAAGAAGCCACGGCAATATCTAAACCCATCTCTTTAAATCCTTTAAGAGCCTCTGCTACCCCTACGATCGGCTTGACCAAGCTTAAACAATTCTCCATGAATATTCTATCTTTAAGCTCAGCAAATCGAATAGCATCCCCAGCTTTGTCGGGTGGTAGAAAAGCCTTAGCCATATCATGACTCGACTTACCGAATTCAGACTTTATCTTGCTTTCTGAAACACAGACGCCTAGCATCTCAGCCGCCTTAGACCATGCTTTCAAATGTGCTTCCGAAGAATCTACGAGAGTACCATCCATATCAAGCACTATTGCTTTAAACTTCAAAGCTGACATCTGAAATCGTATTATAGCAACTACGGCTATAAAAATCCGTTGAAATTCGCAACAGTAGACGCGTTGTCTCCGTTTGAAGTCCAGTCTTAGTAGGGGCTCTAAGCTATACTACCTTAGCTAGGTTTTCAATCAATTTAACATACTTATCCAGTAGCTTCGAATATTTTACATGGTTTTCCATATTCGGCTTAAACCGCTCCCTTATCTTAACCACTTTACTCACTATCTCCTCTATTTCTCCCCCTATACAGCCCCACATAGCTAATATAGCCGAGCCAACCGCAGAATTAGGCTCTTCAACTACGTAAACGTCTTTACCTGAAACGTCGGCTATTATGCTCATAAATAGGTCATTTCTAGAAGCGCCTCCGCTCACCCTAAGATCATATACCTCGATCTTCGTCACCTCCTCCACAGCATCCAGCATAAGTTTAAGCGCTAGAGCAGACCCCTCCAACATGCTTCTAAAAATAACACCCGGGTTTGCTGTGATTTCTGAAAGCCCAATGAAAAATCCCCTGACACTAGGATATGTCTTTGGCACCCTCACACCATACCACTCTGTACACGCAATTAGACCTTCGCAACCCGGTGGGATCTTCCTAGCCATATCAGTGAGCTCTATAAGGTTTTTACCTAAAAGTCCACTCATAGTGTCTAAAGCCGTTGTCCCTGCGTTTGTAAACCCTCCCGCTAGGAACAAATCGTTAACGTATGTTTTGTAGTAGAATCGCTGAAAGGCGTCTGGTACGGGTTTATCGACGACCACGTGAACTGTTAAAGCCGTACCGATTGTTGCATTTGCCTGCCCGGCTTTTATGGCTCCTGAAGTTATATCTCCGGCGCTTGCATCTGTAACCCCATTTATCACAGGTATTCCACTCGGTAAGCCAGCTTCCACGCTTGCATTCTCCGTCACATAGCCCACTACTGAGCCTATGGGCTTCAACTCAGGCATGAAGTCGACTGGTACGTCTACGTCTTCATATGCCTCTTCAAGGTACTTTAAACAGTCTAAAAGTGCGTGAGATTTTCCAGCGGTGTTACTAGATGATGCAAATAGCCCAGTCAATCTGTAGACTATGTAGTCACTTTCATGGAGTATCTTGTAAATCCTTCTGTAGAATTCGCAACTCTTCTTCATCCACATTATTTTAGGCAGAACCAGCTGAGGTGTTATTGGGAGAAAACTTTCAAATTCACGCGCTTTAGAGCTGGATCTTCTAAGCTCTTCCGCCTCCGCTACAGCTCTGCTATCATTATACATTACAAGGCTGTGTAGGGGAGTACCCTTATCATCTACTGGCACAATCGTGCCACTTGTAGCGTCAACGCAAACACCTTCAACTTTATCTTTAAGTTTAAGCCTCTTTAAACTGTCACATACTCTCCTCCAAAGCGACAGCGGATCACGCTCTACAAACCCATCTCTAGGCTGATTTATCAGGTCGTAAACTGGCGTTGAAACCTCTTCTTCGATATTTCCCTCATCACTTAAAACGACCGCTTTAATATTCTTAGTACCTATGTCTAAACCTAGGAAATACCTCATATTAAATCAGACACCTCTAAAAGTAACTTTCCTCCAGTCTAGAATTAATAATTTCTCCCCAACATTGTGGATGGAGACTTAATGTAGTCGAAGTAGAGACCCTGCAGACTTCCAGCCGCAGATTACCTATAAAATCAGGTTTTTATATTAGTCGGACTAATATTGTATGGGTGTAATTTTTCATGGGCATGGGGAAAGAATGGTTTGAGGAGGAATTTTGGATAAAAACCTTCACGGCCAGCGTTGAGGAAGTAGACCCTGACAGTCACGTTATATGTCTCTATCACATAACGCCGAAGGAGAATGTCAGCCTTCAAAGTGCTGCGATAAACCTTGCAGCCGAACAGTCAATAGGAACGTGGACAAAAGTCGTAACGATAACTGATAGAGTATTGAAGCTAGCTGGTAAAGTCTTCCACATGGAGAAGTTGAACGGCGGAGGATTAGCGAAAGTAGCATTCCCTCTAGACTTATTCGATTTAGAAGCCGGCATTTCCCACATGCTTTCAATCATAGCTGGCAACCTATTTGGAATAGGCGCTTTAAAAAATGTGAGATTGCTGGACGTGAGTCTACCTAAAGAATACGTTAAGATGTTTAAAGGACCGAAGTTCGGTATAGAAGGCGTAAGGAAAATAATAGGCACCTATGGAAATCCAAGGCCCCACCTAGGTACGATAATCAAACCTAAAGTAGGTCTTAACCCCGCGGAGACAGCTAAAGTGGCATATGAAGCTGCCATAGGCGGCGTTGACTTCATAAAAGACGATGAAACGCTTACAAGTCAGAAGTTCAACCAGTTAGAGGAGAGAGCCTCCCACGTGATGAATGCGCTCGATAAAGTTAAAGAGGAAACCGGTAGAACTGTATTATATGCGGTTGATGTAACAGCCGATTTGAATGTATTATGGAAGAACGTTGAAACAGCCCTCAGTAATGGTGCCAACTGCATAATGGTAGACGTCCTCTGCACGGGTTACCCTGCTTTAAGGGAGCTGGCGGAGGATCCATCTGTTAAAGTTCCAATCCACGTCCACAGATGTCTACACGCCGCTATGACGAGAAACCCCGAGCACGGCATTCACATGCTAGTATTGGCTAAGCTCGTTAGGCTGGCTGGCGGAGATCAACTGCACACGGGAACAGCTAAGGGTAAGATGGAGAAACCCGGTAGCGGAGCGTTGAAGCAGCTTGAAAACTTCTCCGGTCTTACTGGAATCCGCTATATGAACGATTTTCTGAGAAGCGACTGGTATGGCCTCAAATCGACATTACCCGTAGCCTCCGGTGGGATACATCCAGCTTTAGTTTCCGCAAACCTACAACTGCTAGGCTTTCCGGATATTCAGCTGAATGCCGGGGGAGGCATCCATGGGCATCCGATGGGGACCAGAGCTGGTGCAACGGCTATGCTACAGGCCATGGAAGCATTTATGAAGAACATCTCCTTGGAAGAGTATGCTAAAGACCACGTTGAGTTACGGAAGGCATTAGAACACTGGGGTACGAAATTCCTCTCAGAAGAATGACTCTCATTATTTTTCTCCTTAAAGGAGGCCTGAGTTATGAACGATGTTAAACTATGGTTCGGCGTAGACTATTATCCTGAACACTGGCCTGTTGAAAGAAGGGTTTTAGATGCCGATATCATAAGCGGCGCTGGATTTAATGTTGTTAGGCTTGCAGAGTTTGCATGGTGTAGACTTGAACCTTCACCAGGCAAGTTCAACTTCCAGTGGCTTGACGATGTTATAGAACTTTTGTCGGCTAAAGGTGTTAAAGCAATATTGGGTACTCCAACAGCGGCTCCCCCGCCCTGGCTTGTAAAAATCCACCCAGATATTCTGCCAGTGAACTTTAAAGGCTATAGAATGCCCCCTGTCGCTAGAAGACACTACTGTCCAAATAATCCAAACTACATTAAAGCTTCTGAGAGGATTGTAGAAGCCATGGCTGAACACTACAAGGATAACCCGAATGTTATAGGGTATCAGATAGATAATGAACTGTCTCTTGGCGACGAATACTGTTACTGTGAACAATGCATTACACTTTTCAGAAACTGGCTTAAAGGCAAGTATGGATCTATAAGCGAACTTAATAAAGCGTATGGAACAATATTTTGGAGCCATGAGTATGGTGATTGGGATGAAATACATCCTCCAACTCCACCATTCGATGAATGCAACCGGGGACTGAGCTTAGACTGGTTTAGGTTTAGATCAGAGTCTTTTGTGAATTTTCTCAAAATACAGGTACGTATACTGAAGTCTGTAAGCCCCAATAAGAGAGTGACAACGAATCTTATGGGGCTTTTCCCAGGCATAGACTACTACAATCTTAGTAGAAACTTAGACTTCCCCTCGTGGGATTGCTATCCAAAGTTTAGTAGTCCATATTATGACCCCGCCTGGATATCCCTGCTTCACGACGCTACTAGATGCATGGGTGTGGGGAACTTCTGGGTCATGGAGCTTCAGGCCGGGCCAACCGATGGTTATGCTGGGAATCCGATAGGGGTAACACCTGATCCGGGTGAATTGAGGAAATGGCTTTACCAGTCGATTGCCCATGGGGCTGAAGGCGTCGTCTACTTTAGATACCGGACAGTGTGCTTCGGCAAAGAGCAGTATTGGCACGGTATTCTAAACCACGATGGTGAAGTGAACCGTAGATATCTGGAGGTGAAGAAGGCTGGTGAAGAGCTGAGGAAAATCGGTGAAGTCTTAGTCGATGCTGAATATAGGAGTGATGTTGGACTTATATTCTCATACGACTCTCTCTGGGCTACATTGGTCGAAAATAGGTACTATAGTACAAGCTACCATGAGCAGGTGTTGAACGCATACAAGGGCTTTTGGAGCCGAGGCGTAAATGTAGATGTAGTACCTCCAGACAGAGACTTTACAAAATACCGAATACTGTTAGCTCCATTCCTATACTTGACGAGTAAAAATCTTATTGAAAGGCTTAAAAACTATGTAGAGGACGGGGGTTTGCTCATAGCGACGGCTAGGACCTCGGTTAAAGATGAATTCAACCGGGTATATTCGAACGGTCTTCCAGGCGAACTTGAAGACTTATTCGGTCTACGGGTGACGGATTATACCTCCATCCCACCCGGAAGAGAGGCTAAAATATCCACTCAATACGGGTTAATAACGGCTTCAGGTTGGCTGGAAGAATTGACTGTAAAATCCGCCCAAGTCTTAGGGCTTCATGATTATGAGTGGCTCAAGGGGAAACCCGGTCTAACGGTTAACCATTATGGTAAGGGTTACGCTGTATACGTCGGTTGCTTTCTAACTCAAGACGCGTCTAAACTGATGGCTGATAAAATCGTCGAAAGGGGGTTGGTTAAACCTCCCGTTGAACTTAGAGGTGAACCAGTTGAACTGGTATCTAAGGAAGGCCGTGATTACAGACTACTGTTCTTGATAAACCATGATCCAAGAAGTAAAACAGTAGAATTGGACTTCGGCGGCGTCTTAGATGTCAAAAGCATCCTCAGAGACCTTCATGTAGAAGGTAAAACCGTAAAGCTTACGCTTAACCCGCATGACGTTGAAATACTCTACTTTGAAGATTAGCGTGGCCTTACATTAGTCAGAAAGCGAAGCCTTATTTTTTAACAGCCCAATTATGATTAGATCAGTATGAGTCAAATCATAATAGGATTAGATATTGGTACTGGCGGTTGTAAAACCGTAGCATCCGACGTTGATGGGCGTATCATCGCGGAAGCCTTTGAAGAGTATCAAGTCTACCATCCTCAAATGAACTGGGCTGAGCAAGACCCTGAAGAATGGTGGAAAGCAGCTCAGCTCGCCTTGAAGAAGATCACTTCTAAAATATCGTCTGAGAGAATAATTGGTATTGGTTTAACGTCTCAAAGAGAGGCATTTGTCCCGATAGATAAAGCTGGAGAAAAACTCTACAATAGCATAATATGGCTAGATATGAGGGCGATTCCGCAAAAAGATAAAATTGAAAAACTAATCCCCCCTGAGAGAGTTCTAAAAATAGCTGGTGTCCCAGTTGATCACATTTTCTCAGCCGCGAAGATTCTATGGTTGAAGGATAACCTGCCGAATATATTTCAAAAAATAGACAGCATTCTATTCGCTAAAGACTACATAGCGTTTAAACTATGCGGGGTTAAAACCACCGATCGCAGTATGGCCTCACGTACGATGTTGTTCGACATCCATAAACTCCAATGGTCTGATGAGATATGTGAACCCTTAGGAATACCCATGGACATACTTCCAGAGGTCAAGGGGTCTTGGGAAGTAGTAGGTGAAGTCGGCAGCAACGCCTCTGAACAGACCGGTTTACCACAAGGGGTTCCAGTTGTCTCCGGCGGCGGAGACCGCCCCTGCGAGGCATTAGGTGCAGGCGCATATGCAGAAGGCGATATAAACATAGGCACTGGTACTGGAACGGTTTTTGAAGTCCCCCTCTCCAAGGCTAAGCCGGATCCTAAAGGCTTGATCGACTGCTGTTGCCATGTTGTACCGGATACCTGGGAGTATGAAGTGATAATAAATGCGACAGGTGAATCTTTAAGGTGGTTTAGAGATAACTTCGGCTATGAAGAGGTGTATAAGGCTAGGGAGGAGAACATATCGCCCTACGTACTTTTCGATAGAATTGCGGCAAACGTGTCCCTAGGAGCTGGAGGCCTCCTCTACTATCCATACCTATGGGGCGCTAGGGCTCCTAAATTCAACCCCCTAGCCAGGTCAGCGTTCATAGGGTTTACACACGCCCATAGAAAGTCCGACTTCATAAGAGCAATACTCGAAGGTGTCGCTTTCCAATACTCTGAAACTCTGCAGCTCGTCAGAGAGCTTGGAGTAGATGTTAGAAGAATTACCGTGACCGGTGGTGAGGCTAAAAGCAACCTGTGGAATCAGATAAAGGCTGATGCTCTAGGCATGAGTCTACATGTTCCCGAGGTGCTCGATGCCGCAGCTCTAGGGTCCTGCATACTTGCCAGTGTAGGTGTAAAAGTATACGCGAACTTTCAAACGGCGGTAGCTCAAATGGTTAGAATACCTAAAACCTACAATCCAAACCCAAAGGCTCATAGCGAGTATACTAAACTAATTAAAGCCTATCAGAAGGTATACGAACACTACAAGGAATGCTTCAAAATACTGGCTGAGCTATCCACGGCTGAAAACACATAGACCTCATGCTTCAACCACATATTTTCCCCCGCTTATGCGGAAACTGTGTCAGAGTCGATACCCGCAGAAAATCTAGAAACATACTTTAAAGCAGTGAAGAAATACGGAAGAAGCCCCCTCAGATCACCATTAAAAAAATACTTACTTTCATTGTCAAATTAATCGTAAATGTTGGACGGGCCACGGGCCGTCAAATATTTACTTAGAAACATGACTTACATAGTTTAGCGTTAAGCTTAACGTACACCCTCAACTCTTACTACATATTCTCTGTCAAGCCCCGTTGTTGCATTTGAGTCAATTTTATGAAGCTCACTGCTTTTACCGTTTCACCTGCCATTTTTCTCAGCTTAGCATCTTCAGTTACTAGTGTAAGGCTTTCCCTCCGCGCTAAGACGAGGCAGGAGGCATCATATACCGTTAAGCCTGTTTCCATGGCTGTTCTGAACACCTCACCTTCTGCTCCTCTGACATCTATAGTATTCAGGTATCTTAGAAGCTGAGCGAATACGTCTGCTAGATTCTCTGCCTCCTTACTGCTTATCTTTTTTAAGACACTTGATTCTTTCCACAAAGCATTCAATACTTCATGTATAGTTAAATTCTGTATATAGTTTCCCGCTAGAATACCGATCTTCTTAAGCTTCATAGCGAGAATCATAGAGGATGCGTCAAACAAATAGGGCAAGAAGCCTCACCTAGTCTCCCGATCCTCCCTTACAATTCTCGTAACTTCATCTAAATCGATCCTCTCAAGAACCTCATCCATCTCCTCCAGCTTCTTCTCCAGCTCCTCCAACTCTCTCCTCATAACCCACTCCTCAAGAGACCTCCTTAAGACTTCAGAAATATTCACGCCTAAAGCGCGAGCCTTCTCAACAAGCTCTTTCCTGACTTTTGTAGAGACCGTTATATAACTACTCATGAAGACCACCAAATATTACTACCCCTTTAGTAGGTATAAAATATATACCTTAAACAAGAAAGCTTTAAACATCCAGCTGAATGTAGCAGGCCATTTAAGCCGTTAGACCACTGGGTTAAATGGACAAATTGAAGCCATTTCATGGAAAATGTATGGAAAATTTCCATAGTGAAATCATGGAAAATCTAGGGGAGGAGGGTCTAAGACGGGGCTCAAGTAGAAGTTAAGCATCTGGTAGCTATTCTCCCAAGAAGGTCAAGCATCCATATAAATTTTCATATAAAACCTATGATGTTAAACCACATTTACGCTATAGAGAGGTCGATTTGAAGGAAGTTTAACTCATAGGACTATGTACAGTAGCTCTTGAAAAGAGGAGTCTGTTTGAGGTAGGCTATTCCAAGAATTTCCAATAGATGCTCTGAAGTCTGAAGGAACGTTGACGATTGAAGCGAAAAAGCCTATAGTATCAGCCGTTAAATCGGCAATGTTTAGGTTAGACTTCTAGTCGTGTAGAGGTTGTAGGCTTCTACTATATTTGATGCTTCAAAAACCTCTACGTCGAATCCTTGACTTTTAAGATAGTCTTTTAACGATACTTCTTTAGGTACATAGCGGATTATCTTAAAACCTGGTAGAATCTCCTCCTCTTTCCTCTCGTAGATGACTATTCTACTCTGCCCCTTCGGCACTATGAAAAGCTTAGCCCCCTTCTTAGCAGCTGCTAAAGCTTTTTCAGATATGCCCCCAACCGCCCCTATGGAGCCGTCTGGATTTATAGTTCCAGTGGCGTAGACTTTATTTGAAATTTTTTCGTGTCTAAGAGCGGCTATGATGGCCACCGTTATAGGCAATCCAGCGCTCGGCCCGTCCACGACTTCCACCTCCTCCTCGCCTTTAATTGTAACTATGACATCCACAGCCGTTAGGTTTAACCCAGTGTATGCTTCAGCTACCGCTACTGCTATACGGGCACTGGTCTGAAGGTCTATACCTATCCTAGGCTCTGTATTCACCAGTATTCGTCCCTTTCCATCTCTAAGCTCAACTTCAGCCTTAAACGTCACACCCTCGTAGTACGTCGTGAAGAAGTCTCCATAGATTATTTTAACGGCAACTATGTTTACATCAGCCTCTCCGATTAAACCTCCGGTGGAGGTAGAACCTTGATAGTACGTTTGGTTTTTGTAATATTCAAGCTGTCTCCTAGTGATATCTAAAATATTTCTGAGGTTTTGAACCTCCCTAGAGAGGTTTTCATTTTGAGCGGCAAGATTGTTAAGTTCTTTCTCAAGTCTTGCAATATAAGACTTGAAGTTTATGATCGTTACCGTTAGATAAACGTTTAAAACAACGCTTATTATGAGAAGAATGGCTAAAAACACTCTGCCATTAGAGTTTTTCACAATGATGTTCTTGAGCAATCCCCCTATTTTTACTTTTCTCGTCCCATCTTAAGGTGTCTTCTACATCCAACTTGAGTAGTACTGAAGATACTGTAATCGAAAAACCAGCAAAGGCGAATTAAGTAATAGCCTGTCGTTCATTTACGATGGAAACCCTTCACTTTAATGAGAGCTTCTCAACCGAATACCTCAGTAGGTTTTAGTCTTAAACAATATTAGAATCTCAAACCTTCGTAAAAAAGATGCTATCTAACTTATATAGCCCATTTCTCTAAGCTTATATAACACGAGTTCAACGGACTCATGTACGGTAAGTCTATCTGTTTCAACTGTCACTTCGGGTTTTAAAGGCTCTTCGTAGAAAGTCTGAACTCCCGGCAAGGTTTTGACGACACCTTGCAAGGCTCTCTTATAGAGTCCTTTAGCATCTCTCTTCATACAAACGTCTAAAGGGCATTTAACGTAAACCTCTATAAACTTCGGTATTTGTTTTCTAGCGTTATCCCTGTAGAACCTCTTATTGCCAGTAGCATCTATAATCACGTTAACACCGTTTCTGGCGAGCAATCTAGCCATGTAAACTATAACGTTGTAAAACCAGTCTCTCTCTTCCTCACTATAGACTGGTTTAGGTGTCAAAATTTTTCTAAGCTCGTCAGACTCCAACACCTCAACATTTAAACCCATCCCTCTAAGCCTTTTAGCAACACCGTTAGCTAGCGTAGATTTTCCACTAGACGGCAGACCTGTGATCCACATAACCCATCCTTCAGTTGACATACATAATCTACATCCCATTCTTACTTCAACTTTCATTTAACTTTTAGATGCTCAC
>CAZMSC010000005.1:28296-38305 GCA_964568845.1 uncultured Candidatus Bathyarchaeia archaeon
ACATAATCTACATCCCATTCTTACTTCAACTTTCATTTAACTTTTAGATGCTCACATCAGTTATTAAGCCATTGGTCAGTCGGCGTGAGCCTCCCAAAAGTTTATGATATACCATACTCTAGATGTGGTTTGATGGGTTCAGAAGAACATAAACTTAAGGCTCCTAAAACGATCAGGTTTGCCATAGTCACCTGCAGCAGCTCTAGGTTTAAATCTCTTAAACAAGGTAGGCCCTTTAAAGACGAATCTGGAGACTTGGCTGAGCAGATGATTAAGTCAGCTGGCCTCTCCATATCTTATAGAACCCTGGTCTCAGATGATCCAACTGCGATTAGACAGATTGTTGAAGAGCTATGCTCTAAGCCGGAAGTAGACATAGTAGTCTTATCTGGAGGTACAGGTTTGACGCCGAAGGATGTGACTATTGAGGTGGTTAGGGCTATGTTTGAAAAAGAAATCCCTGGATTTGGAGAAATCTTCCGCGTCTTAACGTTTCAAGAAGAGGGATCAATAGCCATATTGTCGAGAGCTACGGCGGGGGTCTATAAAGGGAAAGCAGTATTCGCTTTACCAGGTTCACCTAAAGCCGTTAAGCTGGCTTTTGAACGCCTCATAATTCCAGAAGCAGCTCATATAGTTTTACATGTAAAGGGTCTAGGTTGAATTGGTCAGCAAACTTAGGTTAAACCTTAGTCTTATTAGACTTAACTGCCTAAAACCTCCAAGTATAGTGGATGCTACAGATATTTCAAGAGGCTCTAACTTTCCAACATGTCACTATGTTGAAGCTTTGAAAACTTAAATATTACAAGTGAAAGTATTGTTGAGTCTTAGGATACGGACTATGATCGAAGGTCCTAGAGCCGCTAAAATAGAGGAGCTCCCACAGATAGTCAAGCTTACAAGTTGGATCTTCGGGTTTGAAAAGCACGGCGTCTACTTGGATAAGGTTTTTCCCCACGTCCTCTGCGAAGAGAATATTGAGAATTTAAGGGTCATCGTATCTGACGGGAAAGTAGTCTCCCACTTGGCTATCTGGGAGGGATGGCTTCACTTCTACAGTAATCGGCTTAAAGTAGGCCTTATTGGATGCGTATGTACCCACCCAGAATATAGAATGAAGGGTTATGCCTCATCCTTGGTTAAAGATGCTTTTGCGAAATTATCTAGAAACCATGTAGACCTCGTTATGGTTTCAGGTGTCAGGTCACTTTACAGTAGAGCTGGCTGCGTAGAAGCCGGTATAATCTACGATTATCACGTTCCACTCAATACGCTTAAAGACTTGGTTGCACGTTTAGACGGATTGAAAGTTGAATCTTACGATGAGGATAAAACTTTAGATTTAATTGAACTATATCAAAGGGAGCCCATCAGGTTTAGGAGAAGCTTTGAAGAGTTTAAGTTGTTTGCAGGTAGAGCCTTTTTAGCTGAGGTTGAAGCATTGAACATATTCGTGTCATACAGGATGGGTAGGCCAGCCTCATATGTAGCGCTTGTTAAAGGGTTTTTTAATAGTTTAACGGTCGTTGAATACGCGGGGTCTAGAATCGCAGCTCTTAAAACGCTCTATGATGCATCTAAAACCCTTAAAGTTGAGCATGTCAGGCTTCCCGTTCCATATGGAGACTGGGAGCTCATCACCCTTTTAGAAGAATCGGGCTTAAAACCTAAAACTTCTCAGGCTCCCGCAAGCCTAGCCATACTGAATCCAGCCATTTTCACTGATAAAATCCGTCCCTATATCGAGGAGAGGCTTGGCGTTAAAGCCGATTTTAAAGCTACCGCTCATAATGATGGCGTTGAAGTTTACATGTTTGAGGAGCGTGTAAGATTTGAAGATCCTAGAGCGTTTCCAATACTTGTATTCGGTAGGCCTGAGACCATCCATAATCCAGATGCCATTGACTTTGACTCTACATCGATCCCCCAAGTGTTTAGAAGAGCATTTCCAATACCATCTTTCAACTATGGGCTAAACTTCATATGATACATCAGAAATAGTTAAAACAGTCGTAGCTATTTCTCAACTTTAGACCTGACTTGAGGGTTATGTTTCTTGGAACAGCTGCATCTGAAGGCTGGCCAGCCGTTTTCTGCCAATGCCCATACTGTATCAGAGCTAGAGAGATCGGCGGTAAAAACCTGCGATCCCGCGCTTCAGTCTTATTTAACGATGATCTTAAAGTAGATTTTCCTCCAGATACATACATGCATGTGTTAAAGTATGGGTTGGATTTAGGTGCGTTAAAATTTCTCTTGGTAACCCATTCTCATAGAGATCACTTCTACGCCGACGACCTTGAGACCAGGAGAAGCCCATTCGCCTATATTAGATGCGGAGATCCATTGAAAGTTTACGGCAATAAAATCGTCTATGAGAAAACGATTAAAGTGGCCCCTTCCGAAGCCGTGTTGTCCGAAGTCGTTGAGCCCTTTAAACCTTTAAAGCTTGACCATTATGAAGTTGAAGCTTTACCCGCCAACCACACGCCTTCTGAAGAGTGTATGCTCTATGTAATATCCATTGGTGGCGTTTCCGTCTTCTATGGACACGACTCAGGGTGGTATCCTGATGAGACTTGGAAAGCACTTAAACGTAGAAAGCTCTCCCTAATCATAATGGATTGCACATGTATAATCAAAAACTGCGTAAACTACCACATGAGCATTGAAACGATGGTTAAAGCTAGAAACCGCATGATCAATGAAGGTATAGCAAATGGAGACGCCATTTTCATAGCTACTCATTTTTCACATAACGGTGAACTCCTACACCACGAGCTCGAAGAGAAACTTAAGCCATATAACATCATCCCAGCCTACGACGGTATGCGTATCAAACTCTAGCTGAAGTCTCTACGCGATTAAGTCTCCCATCATATGCGACGTTTTTATTGAAAAACAGGCCTTTTATATGAAAGGATTAAATTCTAATATCAATTATATTGTTTAGGTGTATAGTTTGCTTGCCGCAGTTTTAAGGAGACCGTTTAAAATCGAACTTATGGATGTTCCAAAACCTGAGCCTAAACTTGATGAAGTCCTCATAAAAGTTGACGCATGCGGTATATGTGGAAGCGATATCCATTATTTCCAAGGTAGAAATCCCTGGGCATTACATACGTTAGGCATCGATAAGGCAAACCCACCCGACATGATATTGGGGCATGAGATTTCAGGCACTATTATAGACGTGGGTGGTGGACAGTTCAAACATAGAATAGGTGAAAGAGTGGGCGTGATAGCCTATAAAGCATGCGGTAAGTGTAGGTTCTGCAATGAAGGAAGACATAACATTTGCGCAGACGTCTTACATATCGGTCATGATGAAGCCTGGGGATTCAGCCCCTCACCTGGAGGTATGGCTGAATACTGTGCAGTTTGGGAGGATAAAGCAGTTAAACTAGATTGTCCTGTAAGCCCGGAGGAGGCCTCTCAGTTAGATGGTTTAGCTGTCGCAGTTCACGCCTCCTATAGGGCTGGGATTAAACCGGGCTATAGAGTAGCTGTTATAGGCTCCGGACCAATAGGGCTTATGGCTCTCCAGACAGCCAAAGCCTTCGGTGCCTCTGAAGCCTTCTGTATAGATGTATGGGATACCCCTTTAAGCGTCGCAGAGGATCTTGATGCCGACTACACTGTAAATTCTTCTAAAGTAGACGTAGTTGATTATGTACTTTCTAAAACTGGTGGGTTTGGAGTTGAAGCCGTAATTAACACCGTTGGTTCACCTGAAACCGTTCTACAAGGTTTGAAAATGCTTACTAGAGGAGGAGCGGAGGTCTTACTGGCAGTCTCTACTGAAACCGTTCAATTAGATCCTAGGCTTCTAGCAGGTGAACGGGTTTTAACCGTATCCTCCAACAACCTGTACCCTGAGTACCATCTAGCTTTAAACTTACTTAAAACTGGCAAAGTTAGGGTTAAACCCATCATAACACATGTGCTACGGCTTACTGAAATCGAAGAAGCCTTCAATATAGCTTTGAATAAGGAAAAGTACGGTGCTTTGAAGGTTGTGGTTAAACCTTAGCAGTAAAGTTTATATGTATTTCTGTATTCTTGTATTTTTGTATGAGCAGTTTAGACGACTTCAAGAAGAAAATTGAAGAATTTAGGAAAGATATGAAAGACGGATGTGAAAATGTCCTTAAGAAGTATGAAAAGTCTCTGGAGGAGTTTAAAAAAGCGGATCTAAACGTTTCTAAGGATAAGCTCATAGACCTTTACTTAGACGTTAAAAGATTGAGGATAAACTTCAAACATGAACTTCAAAACCTCTACGCAGACTTCAGAGAAACTATCCACGATTTTAGGAGAAGTCTTAGAGAACTTGCCCACGCTCTTCCGAAAGAATACGCTGAAAGGGTTAATGAAATTAGAAGCATGCTTGCAGAAGCGGCTGAGGACCTTGAGGAATACTTACACTCATCTCGAGATCTAGAAGCGTCCTTTAAAGAATTTGAATCCCGTATTAAGGGCTTCCTGATCACGGAAACCCCTCCTCAAGCTCCATCAGTCTTCGTAAAGATAGACACTTTAACTGAAGCTTTGGAGGATGCTTTAAAAGAAGTCTTTTCATCGACGGAGAAAATAATATCTAAAGCTACTGAAGTTGTTTCCTCGATTAGAATTCCCGAACCTGATGCCAAACTTATAAAGCTCCTAGTAGATGCAGGTATATTTAGAAGTAGAAATGAAGCTTTAGCTTATTTTGCACATAAAGGTATTGAAGCCAGTAGAGATTGGCTCAATAGAGTCCAAGAAAGGCTTCATAAGATTAGGGAACTTCAAGAAGAAGCTAGAAAAGAACTTGAGGAAATATTTAAAGAAGATTCGGATCAAAAGAAGAATGAGTAAACATTTATTCCTTAGAGTGTCAAAGAATCTATTAGAGGATGAGCTGGTACCTCGTAAGGCCAGATGCCTTAACTGTTTTTAAAGACGAGAGGGTTCTACGGTCGTTAAGTAGGTATTTTAAGGTTTTCAGAGACAAGCTTCCAGCTAAATTTTTAATAGCTAAGAGAATAGACGCAGTTTTCGATGAAGACGATTCATTGGATAGGCTTTGGACGCTACATGATAAATTAACCGTTGAATATTACCGTGTTGAATCTCTGATAGATAGAGGAGATATGTCTCTTGAAGACCTTGGAGAGCCTAAACGAAGTTACCTAGATCTTAAAGTTGAGATCGCTAGGAGACTTTTAAAGTCCTGTATATTCTGCGAAAGAAAATGTAAGGTTAACCGTCTGGAAGGTAGACTTGGCTATTGTAGATGTGGATATACGTTTCTACTGTCTTCAGCTTTCCATCATCTGGGTGAAGAGCCGGAGCTTGTTCCAAGTGGGACTGTCTTCTCACTGGGATGCAATCTTACCTGTTTACACTGTCAGAATTGGACAATCTCTCAGCATATGGAGCCTGGTGAGCCCACGACATCCGAAGAGCTTGCAGAGATCGTCGCTCGGCTCAGGCGTGAAGGCTGTAGAAACTGCAACATGGTCGGTGGCTCTCCAACTCCTTGGCTACATACGTGGCTTGAAGCGTTCAAATACGTTAAAGTGAATATTCCAACCGTCTGGAATAGCAACAGTTACTATAGTGTTGAAACGGCTAAGCTTTTAAAGGGCTTCATAGACGTGTACCTTTTGGATTACAAGTATGGCCGGGATGAGTGTGCCGTTAGAATATCAAATGCTCCAAATTACGTAGAAGTTTGCAGTAGAAACCATTTGATAGCTTTAGAAAGCGGCGAGCTCATAATAAGAGTTCTCCTACTCCCAAACCACATAGAATGTTGCGGAAAACCAATTCTAAAGTGGATTAGAGATAATTTAGGCGAATTGGTTAGGGTTAACATCATGGACCAGTATAGACCACACTGGAGGGCTAATGAAGTTCCAGAACTCCGCAGGCGTCTCACACGTGAAGAATATAACGAGGCTTTAGAATACGCTAAATCAATAGGGCTTTCAAACCTCGCGTAAGTGAGATTTAAACGCTTTCAAACATCCTAACATACCATTTATTCTTCCAACTTCTCCATCCCGTTTTAACGTATTTCTCCCTTAGCTCCGGCTTATCTTTAACCCACTCTAGAAGAAAATGAAACCTCCTTCTAGGGTCTTCCTCATCGAGCTTCAACCCTATTTTCTCAAGTGTTTTTAAAAACATCCGCTCTGCAAGCCTCTGCGTCTCTCCGACTATTTTAGTTGGGGTAACTATGTATCCTTGTTGAGAAATGGTTCTCCTAGCTTTGGAAAGTACAAAGCCCGTACATATGCGTATTTCCTCGCCCCTGTGGACGTTAAGGCTCTTTAACCCATTCTCTACGATCTCCACAGCCTTATCCAAATACTGTTTAGTTTTAAACTTGGGTTCTTGAAACAATTCTACGGGTATTTCACCTACATAGTATTCGTCTGTTTCAACTCTTCTAACTACCACTACACATCCTCCTACTAAATCCCCCCACCCGGCATCATCTACCTCAACAGTCATTATACGACTACCTCTTCACCTATCCTTAGGACTTTAACGTTGTACCCTTTCCTCTCAGCTCCCCTCTTAAATGTTTCAGGGTTTGCCTTCACCTGTGGGAAAGTATTGTAGTGCATGGGTATTGCAAGTTTGGGCTTCAATACGTCTAAAGCCTTTAAAGCTTCGTCCACGTTCATGGTGTATGTCCCACCTATAGGTATCAGTAATACGTCTATCCGCTCCAAGGGTTTAACTCCGTCGAGATAGCAGTCTCCCAAATGTACGATTCTCTTTCCCTCAAACTCTAGGATGTAGCCAGTCGGGTATCTACTCTGATGGTGGCTTGCGGGGATCATCTCAACGTTGACTCCGTCTATTTCCCTCTTCTCTCCCACCCGCATTACAATGGCTTTAGGATATTCGCACGCTGGCGTGACAACAACTTTAGCTTTTGGAAATCTACCTATGAAAGGCTTGTCGAAGTGGTCAAAATGTTCATGTGTCACTAAAATTATATCCGGTGTTCCCTCATACTTGGGGGCTAGATTGTTACCCGTAAAGTAGGGGTCTATGAGTATTCTCTTACCATCCGATATTTCAAAACACGCGTGGCTGAGGTATTTAATTTTCATAATACCACCAGAATATAGTCTGCTTGATAAAAATATAACTTTACCTATGTTTAAGTCCATCTACAGTTTTAGAACAGGAATTATAATAGTAGCACTCGTTCTCCATACCGGGGTATATCTCCGCTCCGCCTCAAACCTTTTAAATGGGTTAGTTAAAGGAGAAGAGTTACGTATGGTCGTCGAAGATCGTGTAACCCGAAACCCTACCTGAATAGTAAGGTTAAAATACTGCTAAGCATGTCTCATATATGAGACATTTTCGAAGCCTTTGAATAAACACTGGGGGTTCTCGGCTTGTATGATGGTTTCAAAGTGTTGAAAACCGGTACGACAACCATAGGTTTAGTTTGCAAAGATGGAGTTGTCTTAGCTTCAGATACTAGGGTTACAATGGGATTTACAGTAGCTCATAAGAGAGGCCGTAAAATATATCAAATAGACGACCATTTAGCCATGACTATAGCTGGAACCGTGGCCGAAGGTCAGAACGTTGTAGACACGCTTAGGTTCTACGCTAAATTGTATAAAGTTGAACACAATAGACCTATACCTGTAAGTACTGCGTCAAGATTAGCTTCTCAAATACTCTACAGTAATAGGCTTATGCCCCTTTCGGTTCAGGCGATAGTTGGAGGAGTAGATGAAACAGGTCCACATGTATATGCTTTAGACCCATTTGGAGGCGTTACAGAGGAAAAGTACTTTGCAACAGGATCAGGCTCCCCAATAGCTATAGGTGAGCTTGAGACAAATATTAAAGACGGTTTAACAGTTGAAGAAGCAATCTCCTTGGTGGTTAAATCTCTCAAAGCGGCTATGCGTAGAGACATCGCTACTGGAGATAGTGTAGATATAATTGTGATAGACTCTAAAGGTTTTAAAGAGCTCTCTGAAGACGATAAAGCTAAGCTTATGGATAGTGTCTAGCTGTGGTTTAATAAACGTATGGAGAGTTTAGGTGTTTATTGTGAAAAAACAGTTTCAAGACCCGCTATTTAAAATAAGAGAAATAGTTCTATCTAAGATTCCGGAGGATGTTGCAGTAACTAGGATAAACTTTGAAGGCTCTAAGCTTGCAATCTACGTTAAGAAGCCGGAGGTTCTGCTAATAGATAAAAGCTACATAATCTCTGACATCGTTGAAACTATGAAGAGGCGGATCGTAGTTAGATCAGACCCATCTGTTAGAGCACCTAAAGAAGAGGTTAAAGCAGTCATAAGTCAAGTAATCCCTGAAGAAGCAAACGTGGAAAACCTCGTTTTCGACGATGTATTAGGTGAGGTCATAATAGAAGCTAAGAAAACTGGTTTAGCCATAGGTAAAGACGGCACCCTCCTACAAGAGATCTTAAGAAAGACGAAATGGATACCTAGAGTTCTCAGAACACCGTCAATACCTTCAAAAATAATCGCCAACATTAGACATGTGCTCTACAGCGATACAAAGGAGAGGGAGAGGGCTTTAAGAGAAGACGGTGAGCGGATATTTAGACCCTTGATTTTCCCGGTGGATGAAGTTCTGCTAGTACCACTTGGAGGGTTTAGAGAGGTCGGTAGATCCGCCATACTAGTTAAAACTAAGGAGAGCTCTATACTGGTAGATTGTGGTATAAATCCAGGTGCATCTAAGTCAAGTCAGATGTTTCCATATTTAGACTTTGACTGTTTAGACTTCGACACCCTCGATGCGGTCATTGTAACGCATAGCCACTTAGACCACTGTGGGGCTATCCCATTATTGTATAAATATGGGTATAAGGGCCCGGTCTACTGTTCTGAACCCGCTCTAAGTCTCATGGTTCTGGCTCTGCTCGACTATTTAGATGTTGCTGCTAAGGAAGGCATAATTCCTCCGTATACCCAGAGAGACGTTAGAGAGATGATTCTGCACACTGTAACCCTTAGATATGGCTACGTAGTAGATATAGCTCCGGATGTCAAGCTCACCCTATGGAATGCCGGACACATACTCGGCTCTTCAATAGCCCACATACATATAGGTGAGGGCCACTATAACATTGTGATAACGGGAGACTTCAAAAACGGTAAAACCATGCTTCTAGACCCGTCTTCAACAAACTTTCCAAGGGTTGAAGCTCTAGTAATGGAATCTACGTATGGCGGTGAAGAAGACGTCATGCCTCCTAGACACGAGGTGGAAAAATCGCTCATACTTACAGTGAATGAGACAATCGAGAACGGTGGAAGAGTTCTAATACCTACTCCAGCCATAGGTAGGGGTCAGGAAATAATGATAGTTTTAGACTCCTATATGAGGAAGGGTTTACTTAAAGAGGTTCCAGTATACATAGATGGTATGTTAAATGAAGCCACAGCCATTCACACAGCCTACCCCGAATACCTGTCTCAAGAGCTTAGAGACCTTATTCTACGTGAAGACGTGAACGTATTCCAATCTGAACACTTCACTTCTATTTCAAATCCAAACCAGAGGCTTGAAATAGCTGAGAGCGAGCCGTCTATAATTCTGGCACCATCTGGTATGATGGAGGGTGGACCTGTGCTTGAGTATTTTAGACTTATGTCTGAAAACCCGAAAAACACTCTTGTATTCGTCAGTTACCAGATCGAGGGTACTTTAGGTCGTAGGATTAAAAATGGTTTAAGAGAGGTTCCTCTGATGTCTAAGGATGGTAAAGCAGATATCATTAAAGTCAATATGAATGTCAAATCTATTGAAGGTTTCAGCGGCCACTCAGACAGACGTCAACTTCTTTCCTATGTTAAGAGACTATCTCCCAGGCCCAAAATGGTCGTCATATGTCATGGTGAAGCGCAGAAAACACAAAACCTATCCTCGGCGATATCGCACATCTTCAAACTTCCAGCAGTTGCTCCGAGAAACCTTGAGAGTTTGAGACTTAGATGAT
>CAZMSC010000005.1:38405-70745 GCA_964568845.1 uncultured Candidatus Bathyarchaeia archaeon
CCGAATTTTAGCCTCGATACATATTCTAAACGTTTAATTAAACGTCTTCTGTTAGAAATTTAGAGGATGGATTCAGAGTTTAAACCTCCAAGCGGTATAGCCTTCTTAGAGGATGGTAGAATTCTAGTTAAGGATAGCGATTATAGGAGTTTTCTAATTCAGAAAGGCTATGGTGTTAAAGAGGGTAATTTTCTCGTTTTAACTGGTGAAGAAGCTCTATACTTAATGAGTGAAGGTAGACTCAGACTTTTTGAAGCTGATCGTGAGCTTACATTGAAGGACGCCACTGAAAGGCTGATCCCCGTGGATCCGGATGTTTGGATTAGATTTCTAATATATAGAGATTTGAGGGATAAGGGGTATGTGATCCGCAGGGGCTATGGAATCGGGTTAGATTTTCTACTGTACGAACGTGGAACATATGGTGAGCAATCTGCTAAGTATCTGGTCATAGGGGTTTCAGAAGGTAAACCAGTTAAAATAGAGGATTTGCTCGGAGTTATCAGATCTGGTACGTATTCGGATAAAGAGCTCCTGTTGGCTGTCGTAGATCGTAGAGGAGAAGTTGTCTATTATAAGCTCTCCCAAGGTTTTGATGAATCGCAACTAGGTGAGTAATTCAGGCTGTATGGTTGCTTTTAGCTGTCTGATAAAGTTTTAAAAATATATTGGATAGTCTTCCCTTTTAATCTGAAGTAGCTCTTCGTATGATATTGTTGGAGATTTTCTGGAGCTAAACTCAGTGTAGGCTAAGCCATAACTTGGAAGCGTAAGTCATCGGTAGGGTTCACATTGACATGGTATAGCATGGCATCTTGGGCATCCTCTACCATATTTCTCAGAGACCGCCTTCTCCAAATCTATATTCATTAGATTGCAGAGGCTCAGTAGCCAGGCCATTACATCGGCTGCTTCTTCAGCAACGTCCACCACTTTACCTTTAACTAAAGCATCAGCTAACTCCCCCACCTCAGATATAAACCATATATAGGTTGTGAAAATCCCCCTCTTTTTATCCCTCTCAAAGTAGATTTCTCTCATAAGTTTCTGCAATTCTCCTACGCTCATAATATCTAAAACCATATCATCAAGGTTATGTAAAAGTATTAGCATTTACTTACAAAGTGGAGGCCTTTATTTTCACGCTCCTAAGCCCTTTTAGTAAATTTGGTTTTTTGTCCATCTATGGATCAGAAAGGTTTATATGTCTTCATTACAATTTATTGTAACGTTCCAATAAATTGGAAGTGGAAAACTTGAAAGAGATTATTATAATCAAAGACGCCGAAGTTGCTAAGCTCCTAGCCGATGAAACCAGATGTCAAATATTAAACCTCTTAAAAATCAGAGAAATGTCTACAAATCAACTTGCCAAAATATTGGATAAGCCAGCCTCCTCTATCGACCATCACCTGAAGGTTCTAAAGGCCGCTGGCTTAATTGAACTTGTTTACGAACGTAGACGGGGGAATATCATAGAGCGGTTCTATAGAGCTTCAGCTAGACACTACATTGTAAGTTACAGTTTAAGTGAGAAGGCTGAGTCTTCGGTTAAGGATTGGAATGAAAAGCTCTATGGAGAGATTGCATCGCTCATACAAAGCTTTGGCTATAGAGTATCAGATATATCTAAGCTTACTAGGCTAATTGAAGAGTTTAACGCTTCAAAAAGAATGGTTTTAGAGAACCTAGCCAGTAAAGATGTAAATCCCTCCGCTTTAAAGCCTCCGGCATCCTTCCTATTAATGGACATTTTAACCCATCTGGAGCTTTACAGGAGTGAAAAATACCGTAGGCTTATGGACGAACTCCTCTCCACTGTTTCGAGGTGACTCGTATGGCTTATACGGGTAAATCTACTAAGAGAATTCTACCGAGACTTTTCAAATACCTCATAGCACATAAGCTTCTCTTTACGATTTCAATGACGCTTGTAGTAGTTGGAACGGCAATAGACCTCCTCCTACCCTGGATCAGTAGAGATGTTATAAATAACGTCTTCATGGGGTCTGCTTCAAACATATGGCTGTATGCAACAGCAATACTAGGTTTAACTGTTCTACACGGGGCTATCTTCTTCTTAAGAGACTACTTATCAGGCTTGATGTCTCAGAAAATCAGCCACAACATGAGGCTGCAACTTTATAGACATTTACAAGACCTATCCTACAGCTTCTTCGATAGAGTTGACGTTGGACAGATAATAAACCGTATCACAAGCGACATAGATACAATAGGTAACTTCATAAGCTCTAGTGTAACGCAACTATTAAGCTCTATTCTGATGATTCTACTGGTTTCTACAATACTTATTTCAATAAACATTTCAATGGCTTTAATAGCAATATCCATCACAGTACCGTTCATAGCGATAATATCCATGGTTTTCGCCAAATTCGTAAGACCAATATTTGACCGTAGATGGATCGAACAGAGTAGATTAAACACCGTTGTTGCAGAATCCGTTTCCGGCTTCCGGGTGATCAGAGCACTTGGAATTGAAAACTGGGCTTTTACAAAGTTCCAATCTATAAATAAGCAGGTTTACGACCTTAGCATGCGCTCTGAAAAGCTCGCTGTTCGAACATGGCCATTTCTAAACCTCGTTATTGGCATTGCATCTGCAATCGTATACCTATATGGAGGGTTAAGGTTCTTCAGTAATGAAATCACAATAGGAGACCTGATAGCCTTCTCCATGTATCTAGGCTACCTCGTCTGGCCTATAATGTCCTTCGGCTTCCTATTTGCAGACTATCAAAGGACAAGCATATCTGCCGGGAGGGTTTTTGAAGCGTTAGATGCCGAGCCGGAAGTTAAAGAAAAGCCTAATGCCATAGAGCTTCCGAACATCAAAGGGCATGTAGTTTTTGAAGACGTTGTTTTCGGCTATGATCCTGATAAACCAGTGCTTAAGGGTATAAATTTAGAAGTCAGACCCGGTGAGAAAGTTGCCCTTGTAGGGGTTACAGGCTCAGGTAAAAGCACCTTGATAAAGCTTATACCCAGATTTTATGACCCTCAGAAAGGTCGTATTCTAATAGACGGTTGTGATATAAGAGACGTTAAAATAGGCTCCTTACGTAAATATATAGGCGTTGTACATCAAGATATTTTCCTATTTCCAGTAAGCATACGGGAGAACATAGCGTACGGTAAACCCAATGCTACATATGAGGAGATTGAGAAAGCGGCTAAAATTGCACGTATTCACGACTTTATAATGAGTCTACCTGAAAAATATGACACTATAATAGGTGAGCGTGGCGTGACGTTATCCGGTGGTCAGAGGCAGAGATTAGCCATTGCTAGAGCTTTAATCTTAAACCCGAGGATTCTAATACTCGACGATTCCACGTCAAGCGTGGACTCTGAAACGGAAAAGGAGATATGTGAAGCTTTAAAGGAGCTCGTAAAATATAAGACCGTTTTCATAGTAACTCAACGTTTATCCACTTTAAAACTTGCCGATAGAATAGTGGTTCTAGATGATGGACGCATAGTTGAAGACGGCACTCACGATGAGCTAATAGCTAAGAACGGATTATACGCTAAGATTTACGAGTCTCAAATACTTGGGTCTAGGGAGGTGTAAAACAATGGCCTGGCACATCATGCATCAGGCTGAGAGGGCCACGGATGAGAAACCGGTTGAAGTCCCAACATCTACCCTACTTAAATGGTTTCTTAAGATTTTAGCGCCGATGAAATTTACGGTTTTAGCTATCGTTGCAATTTCAATAGTCACCATAGGTTTAAACGTAGTAACACCATATCTCAGCAAACTAATAATAGATAGGGGAATCGTAGCCATGGATGCTAACGCATTGGTCTTCTATACAATTTTAGCAATTTTGGCTATCGCTACAGGGACTCTTCTAACAGCGCTCAGAAGGTATTTGACAGCTTACCTAAACCAGAGGCTTTTATTCGATTTAAGAAGTAAAACGTTTCAGCATCTAATGGAGATCGATGTACACTATGTATCTCAAAGACCATCTGGCAGGATAATATCCTTAGTGACTAACGATATAGCGGCGATGGGTGAAGTCGTCTCAATGGGCGCTATAGAATTCCTGGTAAGTGCATCTACAATAATAGGTGCTATATACATGATGGCAACCATGCACCTGACACTTACGCTGGCTGTTGCGTCAACAATACCCATAATGTTCCTCCTTACAAGGTTCTTCGCAAAGAAGGCTCGTGAGGTATTTAGAGAAACTAGGGTTAAGGTAAGCCAGCTGACCAGCAGTGTTGAACAGAGCGTATCTGGTGTCAGGGTTGCTCAAGCATTTACAGAGCGTAGAAATATCGACGCTCAATCGTTTGAACGTATAAGCCGTGAAACGATGGCTACGAGGGTGAAGGCAATATTGATATCTTCGCTCATACGTCCATCTTTAGACTCCGTTAGAGCTCTATCTTTCGCAATACTTATAGGTTATGGCGGTTTACTGATAGTTTCACACGAGTTTACTATAGGTGGGCTTTTAGCCTTTTACGGTTACACCGAGTCCTTCTTCAGACCCATAATGATGGTCGTAATGTTCTATACAACTCTCCAGTCTGCTCTGGCTGCTGCTGAAAGAGTCTACATTTTCCTAAACTCAGAGCCAGCCGTTAAAGACGCTCCCTACGCTAAGGATTTAGAAATCAACAATGGTGAAATAGTTGTCGAAAACGTCAGCTTCGGTTACGGTTCAAACAATGTATTTGAAAACATAAGCTTTAAAGTTAAAGCTGGAGAGATCCTGGCTGTCGTTGGTCCTACAGGTGCAGGTAAGACAACGCTGGCAAACCTCATAATGAGACTCTACGATCCTCAGGAAGGACGTATATTGATCGATGGTCACGACCTTAGAGAATTCACCCTTAGATCTCTACGTAAGGCTACGGCTCTAGTGCCTCAGGAACCGATACTTTTCAACGACACGATCTTTGAGAACATTAGGGCTGGATTTCCAGAAGCGTCTAGAGAACAAGTTGAAGGCATTATTAAATCGCTGGGTCTTGAAAAACTCATAGAAAACCTTCCTCAAGGTTATGATACAGTGGTAACCCCTGGCGGTGAGAATCTTTCAGTAGGTCAGAGACAGCTTATAAGCTTCGCAAGAGCTATGCTCAAGAATCCGAAAATTCTGATCCTAGATGAAGCTACTAGTAGTTTGGATTCAAGAACAGAATCTATGATCCAAGAAGCTATGGTTAAACTTCTAGAAGGGAGGACCTGTATAATCATCGCCCATAGACTCGCAACCGTTAAACTCGCAAACAGGATAATAGTCTTAGATAACGGTAGAATAGTTGAAGAAGGTACTCATGAACAGCTTCTGAGGAAAGGAGGCCTTTACGCGAAACTCTATGAAACACAGTTCGGCGTCCCAGCTCAGCCTTTGATCGGCTCGAGTCAAGTATAAATCAATAAATTTTTTTATATAAAAAAGTGTACAAAATTTATTTACCCGCATCCCATTATTCTTCCTAAGAATGGAGGAGCCAGTAATAGTCCTCGATGCTATGATACCATACTATATTAAGGCTTACCTTAAAGTCCTAGGATACGTTAACGTTTACCATTTAAACGATATATATCCTCCGAACGTGGAGGATGACAATATTCGACAATTTGTAGAATCGAATGAGGCGGTCCTCATAACAAGAGACAGAAAACACTTCAATAGTCTTAAAAGAGGCAAGGTTCTAATCCTCGAAAAAGAAGACCCCTACTGGATGTTTAAAGAGGTTCTAGAAGGTTTAATGCTCATGGGTCTATCACCGCGATTTGATAGGATTAAAGTAAACGGTGGAGCAGAATAGCTACTATTTTAAGCTTTTACATTAGACTTTCATAGTTTCTATTGAAGATTGTAGCTTTCCATAGAGAAAGTGTTGGGCAAATCTGACGGTGGGAAGAATGTGCAGTAAAGGATGTTACAGTTTAATACTGAGGGTTTGGAAGCCTTTAACAGTTAAAATTGGAGCTTTAGGTTACGTGAGATTTGATGAAGGTTTCTACGTTTACGTCGGTTCTGCCCTTGGATCTAAAGCTCAAAGCCTTGAAAATCGCCTTAAGAGGCATTTATCCGGTCATAAAAAGATTAAGTGGCATATAGACTTTCTACTTTCAAACGAAGGCGTCTCTATAGAGAGAGTGATAGTATGTAAGACTATAGATAGGGTTGAATGTCTAGTGGCTAAGGAAATCGCAAAAATCGGGCTTCATAATCCTCAGCTTAAAGGTTTCGGGTCTTCAGATTGTAAGTTCGGTTGCTTCAGCCATATAATATATTTAGGCGCTTCTATGGCTGTTGAAGAGGCTGTTACGAAGGTTTTAAATGCTTATAATAGGTCTTCTCTTAAAGCTGAGATTTTATCGTCGGAAGATTTAAGAGGAGATTGCTGATATTTTTATGTTGGTGCTTGCTGATGAGTCGACCAGCTGAAATAGGCTCTCTTAAAGAAGGTATGTATGTGATCATAGATGGTGAGCCGTCGAGAGTGGTCACTATGGAAAAGTCGAAGCCTGGTAAACATGGAAGTGCTAAAGTTAGACTAGTAGCCATAGGAGTTTTCGACGGTGTTAAAAGGAGCATAGTGTCACCTGTAGACGCTAAAGTAGATGTACCTATGATAGATAAGCGTAATGGTCAGGTAATATCCGTCAGTGGGAACATAGCTCAAATCATGGACTTAGAGAACTTTGAAGTCTTAGAAGTGACGGGTATTGAAACCGAGCTTCTAGATAAGCTAAAGCCATCGGTTGAAGTGGAGTATTGGATGATTATGGGTAGACCTAAGCTCATAAGAGTTAAAAGCTGATAATAGGCTCAACTTTGTAAAAGCCTTCCCCTATCAGCATCATCTACGCATATTCTCTCCATACATATCCGCAGTTTTTACACCTGAAGAATTGAGTCGGCGCTTCATCTGCACTCCTGGTCTGCATGATCCACCAGTATGCTTTTCCATATCCACATTTAGGGCATTCAACATCCGTAGTAGGCAATGTGGATAAATCCGCATCCTCCTTTGGTATGACTACTAACGTCTCTTTCCCCATCTTTGTTTGATTCTCATACTTAGCCTGTAGAGTTTTAACCCTCCTAAGTTCTTCATATCCACATTTAAGACATGCTAGCTTCACACCTTCATCTGCGCGCTTAATTATCATTCTAGCTCCACACTTAGGGCAAAACTCCATCAATTCTCTTCTCTGAAGAGAAAGAGACTAGCCTCTTTTAAATTTTTCCTCTAAGGCAGATTTGAGTTTGGAGGCAACTTTTAAAACCTCAGGTTCACCGTCTATCGAAGTTACACGAATTATTCTAAGGGCATTCTCTCTATCTACACCATAGGATTTTACGTTGCCTAACTCATCCAAGCATAATACGGGTATACTGGTCTCCCTCCAAAGTTCTTCACAGTTAAATCCATCCTTAGACTTTAAGATTAAAACCCTCAACTGTTTGAAGTGCTTATTCTCTCTAATAAGCTTTGGAAGTCCATACTTTTCAACCTCTTCGGTTTTGAAGTATAATATACCGTCCATGATGGAAGAACCTCTATATACTACACCTAGAACATCTACTCTATGGTTTAAAGATACCTTGGTTAAACCTAAAACTCTAATCTCCTTTTTAACAGTCTTTATCGGCATTTTCCGTTAAATCCCCCATGATCTTCTCTATGAGATTTTTAAATGCATTAACGGGGTTGTCAATATCATTCATAATTATTTCTACAAACTCATCTGTTGTCATGATTTCTTCAAGCCATGCGTAGGCTATTATGGCTTCAGCGCAGTCGCCTGCGGCTTTTCTATCCGTTCTCCTAGGTATGAAGCTTCTTAGTCTAGATCTTCTAACGGCTTCGGCGAGCACTTTATTATCCATTCTCAAACCGGCAGGCTTACCTAGGCTCCTTGTAACGGCTAGACTGAAGAGAAAATTGACTAGGGAATCTCCGAAGCTCGCCAACCCCTTATCTCGAAGAATGTTTTCGACTTTCTTCAAATATTAGCCTCTCACGCTACTTCTCAACATCTCCGTAGGCTTCGAGGAAACGGCTTTCAAGTTCTTTAAGTTTAGCGTTTAGGTTTTTCACGCCATCTTTTAAAACGGTGCCTACTTCATTACCCGAAGTAACTCTCAGCATGAACGTAGCTTTAGGCATCAATGGATGGGAGACGTTATATCCTACAAATTCAACTCTAGGGTCTTCTAGGAAGATGCTTTGAAGGGCTCCTAAAAAAGTATGTCCCTCATCTTCTATTTCAAGCTCAACTTCTCTATCTTTAAGCTTTAAAACTCGAATTTTCAAGTAAACCACCTCAATCTGATAATGCCATAGTCATTAGCAGTCTTACGGTTTTCAATATTGCCGCAAATCAGACATTTAAGTTCTTTACCGCTTCTTACCAATACTCCTCTACACTTCGTACATAGGGCGTAAACTACCCCAAACTCTGGACCATGTATTTTTAAATGGTAGACGTCATTATTGTAGCCTAACACTTCGCACTTCACCACATCTCCTGGTTTAAGTAAGCTTCTGATACTCCTCGTATTATCTATGTTAGACGTCCTAATATGTATTAAACCTGAGAAATAATCGTTGAGTAATCTATTGTTAACAGATATTATCATGGCTGACGCGTTCTTTTCAGACACCGATACGACAACAGCATATACTATATCTCTGGGTTTTGGAAGTAAAATCCGTTTTGTCGTTTTTACACTAACCGTGTGCCTTTCAATGTCTTCTTCTAAAAAGCCAAATAAAGACGAAACTATTTCGTTATTATACTCGTAAGTGCCGTTATGAGGAATATACTCTTCTACAACACCTATTTTATCGCCCGGGACGACGACTTTCCCCCTCGATTTTCCTATCAAATGAACCCACCTCAATCCGATACACGTTTACCTGGAACACGTAAGACCTTTTCCTATGGAATTCAAACATCTTAGGTATGCTTATTGAAGATTTGAATACGGTTGAAATCGAACCACCATATTTTTCTACAATCCTCCTAATAAACTCATCAGTTTCACTTTTATGAATGGTGTATATGATATGGCCGATCTCTAAAGCCTTTCTTAGAAAAATGCTATCTGCTCCTCTAAACCCCGTTCCAAACGGAGGATTTTGAATAACGGTATCACAACGTCCTTCAAGTTTAGCCACGTCGCACAAAACCCAGTCGACTTTATCTGAAACTCCGGCTTCAACGGCATTCGATTTGGCTACTTTTAGAGCAATCCTATCTATGTCAAAACCTACCGCATAATTGGCGCCTAGAATGGAAGACCCTATAGCCAGTCTACCAGTTCCACATCCTAAGTCAAATACAATTTTACCTAGAATATCACCGTAGACATATGTAGCTACTGATAGAATCCTAGCTGCTAAGTCTGCTGGTATCGTATACTGCTCTAGAAATCTGCTAGGCGATGGATGCGCTTTAAGCCGCTCCAACAGCATTTCAAGCTCTCTACGCTTAAGAATATTCTCCAACATATTCCTCCCAGCTGATTAAACCCAAAGTCACTAAAAGCTCGGCCGGATTTAAAATAGGTCTACTTATCCTCTCCGAATCTTCTATTGAAAGTCTTGGACAAGCCGTATTAACGAATGCGTCTATCCATGTGTAAGCTTCTAAGAAGTCTGGGCTTAAGTAGGTGAATCCTATAATGTAAGCCTCTCTACCAGTGGCTTCAATGAGTTTTTTAATTCCTTCAGCAAGCTCAAGTCTGAACTGTCCAGGTTCAAGTCCAACCAGCACTCCAAAAACTTTCCCCGTTCTAGCTTTAACTATCGATGCGTAGATCTTCCTCAGGTATTTACGCTTCAGCTCTGACATATCACTAAGTGAGCACGTTATCGGATTTAACGCTAAAACCTTTTTATTAGTCAGTAGTGCTAAACCTAATGGGTGGAAGCCTCCATCCCCTATGAAGAGGAAGAAATCCACATATTCTTCGACGTTTAAAGGAGCTGTATAATTGCATCCTAATACTTGACCCGGATATTTAACACCTACACCGCTTCCTATTAAGACTTTTAAACCCCAATTTTCAAGAATGCTCCGTACTTTTTCTAAACACCCTACAAACTGAAGGTTTGAAAATAACGCCACTTTTGTACCGGCACTCTTAATCTGTCCCTCCAACCTGCTAACGCATTCTCCAACGGAGGAATCATACATGGCATCAAAGTATAGGACTGGTATATTCCTGTGTGAAACCATTTGGCTATGTCCAATGTGAATTATCGCATCTACTTTAAGCTTCTCAGCTTCGGTTAAAGCTATGTTGCAAGCACCGAAGCATGGATTTCCAGAAAGCGAAACAGCTACACCGCTCTCTCTAAGTCTATCGATCAGTTTCTTTAAATGAGGTCTTAAACCTTCAGGAGTTTGAATTAAAACCCGTTTAAAGCCTCTAGATACAACTTCTCTCTGGATCATCTCTTCTTCAAGCCTTAAATTAAAGAAGATAGACACCTCTAACTGTCCACTATGACGCCTATAGCGTTATTAAATCGATCCGCGTGGGGATAGGCATTTTACTAGCTCCCCTTGTTAGAGCCTCTTTAGCGAAGCTCAAACCGTTTTCAGTGGTACGTAGAATCATTATATTCTGTCCCTTTTTAACTCTTGCAGCTAATCCAGCCGGTCTTCCAAATGCCCTACGCATTCCCTCTGAAAGCCTATCCGCCCCAGCCCCAGTCATGACTTTATGTTCTCTAAGCACGTGATGTGGATAAACAGATATTTTTAGAAAATAACCTTTGCCTCCGAGTTTTTCCTCCAGAAACTTATTAACAGCCATTCTGGCTGCTTCTAGAGCATTATGCCTTACCTGCGCATCTTCAAGTGCTATAAGTCTAGCCTCATACTTGAAATCTACATTGGGGTCTCCCATTGTAAGATGAACTATCTTACTCTGAGGGGCTCCTCCGATGTACTCACGTCTAGTATATGCTGCTCCAGAAATCTTCCTAAAGTTTTTCGCCTTCAAAGCCACTCACACTCATTTCTATCTAGTTGGCTTCTTAAAAAACGTTCCGCAATTTCTAAGAAAACCTCTGGAGGGGTCTGATATACTCGGGTTTTAGAATCATAGTGTAACTCCATGTTTGGAACTATCCTTTTAATGTAACTCGTTAGTTTTTTATTCCTTAGGGTAAAGGCTTCAGTTACAACTTTTTTAACGGTTTCGAACATTATTGGATCTAAAGTACGATCTTTACGTTTAAGTCTAACCACAACGCTTTTAACTTTACTTTTGGGGTAGAAGGCTTCTCCAGAAATCCTCTCCATTACCTCAACGTCGTAGTTTAAAGCCGTCAGAACGGTTAATCTACCATATTCTGAATCACCCGGCTCAGCATACAATTTTCGGGCAAACTCTTCCTGAAGAGTTAAAACAATAATATCTGGCCTTTCTTTGATGAGTTTTAGAATCATTGGAGTTGACATCGCATACGGAGGGTTTGAAACGACTTTATTAAACCCCTCGATTTTAATTTTAAGAAAATCACCCTCAATGATTTTTACATTAGACCAATCGGGGAATCTACTTTTTAAGTAGTTTACAAGTTTACGATCCAATTCAACAGCGTATACAATCTTGGCTTTTTCAGATAGAAGTTTCGTAAGAAGACCTATTCCAGCTCCAACTTCTAAAACAACATCTTCATTTGAAATATAAGCGTAATCTACGAGTCTACGTAGAAGCTCACCATCAACCATGAAGTGTTGTCCAAGCCTCTTACTAGGAGAAGCTATTCCAACCCTGATAAGTGTTTGAACAACCTCTTTAAAATCCATGTTCAACCTTTCACGAAAAGCCTATACTTGGGGTTTTCTTCCATAAGCTCCTCTAAAATTCTCTTCGTTAAAAGTTTAACGGGGTCTGGTATTCCAGTCCGCTCTTTTACATCTTTAAAGGATTTAAAAGGGCTTATACTCCTCTCCCTCAATATGGATAACATGTACTTCTTCCCCACACCTGGTATCAACTCTAAAGCATGCATCCTAGGACTTATGGGTTGAGATTTGTTGAAGAACTCTACAAACTCCTTCTCATTATCGGCTACTATCTTCTCTATTATTTCCGGGAGTTCTGCTTGAGCTGGTCCGGAAAGCTCATGGTAACTTAACCGTCCGGTTACAAACGCGATTTTACTTTCGGGTCCTCTGCTTAACGCCACTCTTTCGCCTACAGTCACGGAGATGTTCTTTTTAAGAACAGCCTCCAATAGCGTAAAATATTTCTCACCTATAATCTCCACTGTGTTGCCTACAAGTTGAACCATTTTCGGAGCCCTTCTAGAAGGATATGGAAGGATATTTAATATGTAACCGTAGTCCTCGTAGGTCTTTTGATACTTCATTAGCATTAACACCTCTAATTTTAAGTATTCAGATAATTCAGATAGGCTTTTGAAGTCTATACTCGTTTAGTAATTCTAGCATCTTCTTAAGCTGAGAAGCCGTTACAAGTTTACCCTTTAACCCAGTAAAGAAAATCCTGAGCTCTTCAATGCTTTCAGGCATAACATTAACGATTTGTACAGCCCTATCACGTTCAATATTGAATTCTTCAATCAATCTATTAATAAGTTCAGAAGCTTTCGAAGGATCTACTTTAGTCATTTTACGTACATACTCTAAAACTCTAGCTTGGAAAGGGCTGGGATTTTTTATATCCTTAAATATACCGTAGACCTCAGCTATAGTTACATCTACCTCTTTAATTTTTTTGATAACCATCCCCTCCACCCATATCTTAACCGAGTATTAATGAATCAGTGCTTTCAAGTGCTCCGGCCTAACTATAAGCGTCTTCTCCACACTTCCATCAATCATTTTTAAGATATAAGCCCTTCCTCTTTTTCCAACGATAACTCCGACCTTACCATGATACCTCCTGTGAGGCATACCCTTATGGATGCTCGGATTTATATCCACTACGACAGATTCGTTTAGCTTATAGTTGCGAAGAATAGAAGTTACTTTAAGCGGGTTCTCATCTCCCCTAAGACGTAAAAGCTTTCTTGTTTTTCTTCTAAACCCCTTAGAAGCCGTTAAAAACCCCCCTTTTCAATTGTTTTTTGATAATAAAATCCACCCTTTTAAGTATTTTCCTCAGTTATTGGCTTTGGCTTTAGCATTTTAATCTGATACTTAATCGATGAATAAATTACGCACGGCTCATGGGACGTTAGAGCCTAATAGCCTTCCCGTCCTTAATAAACCCCGTCTACCACGCATAGTTTTCAGAAGTTTAACTGTCTGCTCATAGTATTTAACCAGGTCTTTTACGTCTCTCTCAGTAACCCCAGCACCGCGGGCTATCCTACGTATTCTTGAGGAGTTCAAGATTTTAGGGTTTAATCTTTCCTCTTTAGTCATAGACTCTATTATGGCTTTCCACTTATCCATCTTACCCTCAACTTCTTCAAGAGACTCATTTGGAAGACTGTAGGCAAAGCCTGGTAAGTGGCTTACGATGGATTTAAGTGGCCCCATTTTTCTTAAACTCTCCATCTGTTTATAGAGCTCTTCGAGAGTGAACTTTCCAGTTAGAACCTCCTTGGCCTCTTTTTCAGAGACTTTAACTTCAGCTTGTTTAAACTTCTCTATAAGTCCTTCGATGTCTCCAAACCCAAGCAATCTAGCTACAAACCTTCTAGGATTAAATACTTCTAAATCTTCGATTTTTTCACCAACACCTATAAGCCTTATAGGTGCTCCTGTAGCAGCTATAGCCGATAAAGCCCCTCCTCCACGTGCAGACCCATCCATTTTAGTCAATATTATGGAGCCAACCTTAACGGCTTCATGGAACGCTTTAGCCTGATTATATGCCTGTTGCCCTATCGTAGCGTCAACCGTCAGGATGACCTCATCGGGCTTTATAGTCTCGTAAAGTTCTCTCACCTCCCTCATAAGCGACTCTTCATCTTTATGTCTTCCAGCGGTATCTATGATTACAAGCTCCCGTTTGGCATCATGGAAGAATCTCAAACCGTTTAACGATATTTTAACAGGGTCTTTCTCATTTGGCTCTCCATATACTGGTATTTTGACCATGTCGCCTAGCTGTTTGAGTTGCTGGTATGCCCCTGGCCTGTAAACGTCTGCGCATATGAGTCCGGTTCTAACCCCCCTCTTCTGATAGTAAAAGGCGAGTTTGCAAGCAGTTGTAGTTTTACCCGAGCCCTGTAAGCCAACGAGCATATAAACATTCATCTTACCCTGTTTCATCGAGAAGGGTGGGACGCCTTCTCCTCCTAAAAGCTTCACAATTTCATCGTATACTATTTTCACGAGATATTCTCTCTCCGTAAAACCCGGCGGCGGCTTCTCATTTAAAGCTCTGCTTTCAACTCTCTTTGCAAGGTCTATTACGAGCTCAACTTGAACATCAGCTTGAAGAAGACTTCTAACAAGGTCGTTTACGAGGCTTCTGATAAGATCCCTATCGACTTTAGGGGCTTTTAAAACTCTATTTAAAGCATCTCTGAGAGATCTTCCAAGGCTTTCAAGAGTCAAGACTCTTCTTCAGAAACTATGATACGTTTCTTAAAATAAACCTTTGCCATTTTCCGCGTAAAGCCTTTTTAGATAGTCTTCATACAAGATTAACTAGCGGCTGTGATGAGTCAAAGTTACTGTGAGAGGTCTATGAGCGGAAGGCATTTGTCTGAGCCGCTATTGACCTAAAGTCTTCGAAAGGCTTATAATACTTCTTAGTAACCTATTTTCAACTATGGGCTTTAAAATAACCATCATAGGTGGTGGAAGCAGTACTTTCACACCTCAACTCATGAGGCTCTTTATAGAGTCTAAGCTTCTACAGGATAGTACGATATGTCTAATGGATATAGACGAGCATAGGCTTAACGTGATGTTTCAACTCTCCCGAAGGCTGATTGAGAAGACCAATTCCCCACTCAAAGTCGAGGCGACAACGAATAGGGTGGAGTCTCTAACAGACGCCGACTTCGTTATAACTGCCATAGCGGTTGGCGGTTTAAAGGCTTGGGAGTACGATATAGAGATACCTGCAAAATATGGGGTTTACATGTCTGTATGCGATTCAGTGGGTCCAGGTGGTATAATGCGTGCTTTCCGCCACGTACCAGTTTTAGTCGAAATGGTAAAGGAATTAGAGGAAGCTTCTCCGAAGGCTTGGGTCTTCAATTATACAAACCCCGTGCCTACCAATTGCATGGCTATGGTCAAGAATTCAAAAGTAAAGGTTATAGGTCTTTGTACATGCTCCTCAATACCATCTAATCCAAACTATCTAGCTGAAATAGTCGGTGTAGAACCTGAGAGTATTCTAACCCCAGCACCAGCTGCTGGTATAAACCACTGTGCAGCCATATTGAGCTTAAAGCTCAAAGATGGTAGAGATGCCTTCCAGCTGGTAAAGGAAAGGTCCTCAAATCCAATTGTGAAACTTTTTCTAGAAAACTATGGGATACTACCGTACTGCTGGTCCCATTGGACTGAGTTTTTCCCGTTTCTATGCGATTTAGAAGAGGAGTATAAAGGTAGGCTACAGGGACTTAGAATGAAGTTTGGCTTAGTCGTTCACGATATGGCTGAGGAGCAGAAGAGAACTGCCAAATGGGAAAAGCTTGTAGAAGATATGGCAATCGGGGTAAGGGACTTAAGCCTCGACTTATTGCCCAGTGGGGAAGCGGTGTTAGTGGTGGATATAATTGAGGCCCTTGTAGAGAATAAGAATGAAGTCTATGTAGTTAATACTCTCAATAGAGGTGCGATAGAAAACCTACCCTTCGATGCGATTGTAGAAGTGTCCTCTGTTGTAGGAGGCTATGGGGTGATCCCAATGCATGTGGGCATGCTCCCACCGCCTCTAGCGGCTGTTTTAAACAACCACGTTGAAGTTCAGAGACTTACAGTTGAAGCAGCTTTAACTGGTGATAGAAGTTTAGCGTTTCAAGCACTTCTTCAAGATCCCCAAGTAGCAGCGAAACTAAAGCCGGATGAAGTCGATAGGCTCCTCGACGACCTGCTTAATGTTCATGCACAGTATTTACCGCACTTCTTTAAAAAGTAGCACCCTTCAATTTTTTATAGAAAAGTTTTAAGCTGACCACCTCTACAATAGAGGTTAATGTCTTCGGGTGAGATATTTTACAGGTGTTTTAAATGCGGTGCTTTAATACCATACGGGCGAATGAAGGTGAGCCCAGATCTTAAGTGTCCCGAATGTGGATGTAAAATCTTAACTAAGGTAAGGCCGTGGGTCGTTAAAAAGGTAAAAGCCATTTAGTCGTTTGCATACCAACCGTTTTTTCTGAAGAAAGAATAATATAGGCTATTGTATATGTTATATTCTACGGTGGAAATATCCATGAATTCTAAAGTGGACAAGTATGAGAAGGTGCTTAAGCTCGCTAAGAGCCGAGGCTTCTTCTGGGAAGCCTTTGAAATCTACGGTGGTGTTAGCGGTTTTCTAGACTTCGGCCCTCTGGGAGTCCTACTTAAACGTAAGATTTCAGACATGTGGATTAAATGGTTTGTAAAAAGTGAAGGATTTGTAGAAGTTGAAACACCAGTAGTAAACCCTGAAGTAGTTTTTAAAGCATCGGGTCATATTGACAGTTTCAAAGAGCCAGCTTTCAGATGTCTGAATTGTAATAGACGTTTCAGAGCAGACCACTTAGTTGAAGAAGCATTGAGCTTAAGTAGCATTGAAGTGGAAAATATGGATTTGAAGGCCCTTCAAAAGCTCGCCTTAGATAGAGGCTTGAAATGCCTCGAGTGTGGAGGCGAGCTGAGTGAACCGTACTACTTTACTACGATGTTTAAGACGTTTATAGGACCATACATGGAAGACGTCGGCTATGGTAGACCTGAAGCCGCCCAAGGCATGTTTCTAGCATTCAGAAGGGTCTTAGATTTAAAACGTGGAAAACTTCCATTTGCTATAGCTCAAGTCGGTAAAGTGTTGAGAAATGAAATATCGCCGAGGCAGGGGCCGATACGTTTGAGAGAGTTTACCATAATGGAGCTTGAACTCTTCATAGACCCCGATGATTCCAAGTGCCCGAGAATAAGTGAAGTTGAGAATGAGCGTCTAAGAATAGTGCCCGGTGAGGCTAGGGTGAAGGGCTCTGAAGAGCCTTTAGAGCTTACGGTTAGGGAGTACCTAGATAGAGGTCTTATAGGTATGGAGTGGCTCGCGTACTTCATGGTTAGAGCTAAGCGGTTTATGGAGCATCTCGGTATTCCCCACAACCGTCAGAGGTTTGTGGAGAAGCTTCCCTGGGAGAGGGCGCATTATTCTTCTCAAGGATTCGACCAAGAAATATTCCTCGATAGATGGGGCTGGGTTGAGGTTTCAGGTCACAATTATAGGACGGACTACGACTTGAAGAGACATATGGAGTATAGTGGGGTTGATATGACAGTTTACAAACAATTCGAAAAGCCTGCTAGCGTTAAGAAGATTCAGGTAGAGCCTGTATACGAGACCATACGTAGGGATTTTGGAGAAAACTCTGATGCTGTTGTAAAGCTGATAATGAGTACTAACCCTGAAGTTTTGACCGAGAGTTTGGCTAATAGTAGTGTGGTTAGGCTTGGAGACTACCTGATTAAACCCGAACACGTTAAAATAAGTGAGCTTATAGTTGAAGAAAAAGGTAGGAGATTCATACCTCACGTTATAGAGCCTAGTTTCGGCTTGGAAAGAGTTTTCTACGCAGTTTTGGAGTATGCTTATACTGAACATGAAGGAAGGGCTATTCTAAAACTTCCTACAGCTGTGGCACCGATACAGATAGCCGTGTATCCGCTCGTCACTAAAGATGGCATTCCAGAGAAGGCTTTAGAAGTCTATAGGCGTCTCTTAAAATCCGACTTCGACGTATACTACGACGACTCCGGCTCAATAGGTAGAAGATACGTCAGATCCGATGAAATGGGTATACCGTTAGCATTAACCGTAGACTATCAAACCCTTCAAGATAACACAGTCACATTGAGAAATAGAGATAGCTGGAGGCAAGTCAGAACGAATCTTAATGGCATTGAAAATAAGCTCAGGAGCTTCTTCGCTGGTGAAGTCCCATTTGAAACTCTAGGTGAACCTGTTTGAAAGTCTTTATAGCGACCGCCACCTTAGCTGGCGATAGGCTCATAGTTTGGAATCCTGAAGAAGGGTCGAGGCTCTACAAGCTCGGCTTTTATGGCAAACCGGTGGGTATAAGCAAGCCTAAAACACCTGAGTTCGACAAACCTTTAATACTCGACCTCTTAGAGGGGACGTATTTGCTAGAGAAGGGGATTATAAGAGTCTTAGATCAATTGACAAGTTTAGAGCTTACGTTGGAAGGCATGAAAAAATACGGTAGAATCGCTATAGAGGGATTTGATGAAAAATACCTCGTATACCGAGATTTAAGAGATAGAGGTTACGTGGTGACTACAGGTATAAAGTTTGGCTCAGACTTCGCAGTCTATAGGAAGGGACCAGGTATAGATCATGCCCCATACATCGTTCAAGTTAAAAGACCGGATGAAGCTATAAGTGCTACTGAAATCGTTAGATCTGGCAGATTAGCTACGACGGTTAGAAAGAGGTTTATAGTAGCCATACCTAAACTTGCCGAAAACAGGGTCGTATATTTGGTGTTTAGCTGGTTTAAGGCTTAGCCTCTACATGTTTTCCATTTCTACAACATAGATTCGTAAGGTATAGATCATGGATGTTACACTGCATATAGGCTTTGACGATACCGACTCCCTACGTGGTGGGTGTACGACGTATGTAGCTGCCGTGCTCGTTGAAAAGCTTGCAAAGTTGAATGTAGAGTTTCAAGACTATCCCGCATTGATTAGGTTAAACCCAAACATCCCGTGGAAAACCAGGGGAAACGGTGCCATTGCGTTAAGAGTTAAAACTGAAGTCGAGCATAGTGATAAGGTTAAGTTTGAAGTGTTACATACGGTTGAAGAGCTCTCTCAATCAGATGATGTTGACCCAGCTGTAGTCTTCCTAAGCGGAGCTGTTCCAGATAAGGTTAAGTTGTTCTCTAAAATGGCTTTATATGATTTTCTAAACGTAGACTTTGCTTTAAAAACCGCTGGTGAGTGTGGAGTTGAAGTCTTTGCAAGTAAAAGCCTTAAAGGAGTTATAGGAGCGTTAGCTGCCGTGGGTGAGGAACTTCAGGGCGACTACACCTACGAGCTTTTAACATATAGAACTATCAGCTACAGAGGTACACCTAGAACAGTCTCTGTTGAAAGTGTAGTTTTAATGGATAAGATTACAAGCCCTATGACTTTCAACAATCTAGACTATGAAACTGGACGTATACTTATAACCCCTAGGGGTCCGGATCCAGTTTTATACGGGATTAGAGGTGAAGACCCAACCGTGCTTCTAAAAGCCATGAAGATCGTTGAAGTTCACGAGCCCATAGAGCGTTGGGTCATGTTTAGAACAAACCAGGGTACCGACGCTCATCTTAAATGGGTGGAAGATCCTAAAGAAGTTAAACCATATCGGGCAATAGCATTTAAAGCAATAGTCTGCGGGAAACCTTATGTGATACCCGGTGGGCATGTAATATTTAAAGTAGATTTTAAAGGTGAAGTTTTCGACTGTGCTGCCTATGAACCCACTGGCGGTTTTAGAGAGACTGTTAAAAAGCTTATTCCTGGCGATGTGGTGGAAGTCTATGGTGGTGTTAGACCTTTAAACGGCGTTGTAACGATAAACATTGAAAAAATAAGGATAGTGTCGCTCGCTAGGGAAGTTAAATATTTCAATCCTAAATGTCCTAGGTGTAGTTCAACTATGAAGTCTATGGGTCGTGCTAAGGGGTTTAGGTGTGAAAAATGCAGCTTTAGAGATTCGAATGCGCATAAGCTGGAGTTTGAAATACCTAGAAGTATTAAACCGGGTTTATACATTCCTCCTCCTAGAGCTCAACGTCACCTTACGAAGCCTTATTCAAGATACGGTTTGGAGAAGAAAAACGCTAGATACGAGTTTATAGAACCTTGGCATATACCGTGAACGGTACTTTTAAACGTCTTAATTGACTTATGGCTTAAGCATTATATTTTCCAAGAAATTTCAAAACTCTACCTGTCAATGTCTAATTGTAATCACAGTTAATATTCTCTATATGTGCTTCAATTTTTTAAACCCTAAAAAGATAAACACTTATATTAGACGTTTGAAGCCGGAGGGTGGAGGAAATTATGGATCTGCAGCCATCTCAAGCAACTTTCAAACACTATCTGCTCTTCCTTTCCGGCCAGCTTATCTCCATGCTGGGCTCTAGTGTTGCTCAGTTTGTAATAGTGTGGTGGGTGACTTTAGAGACCAAAAGTGCGGTCTATCTTTCCATAGCATCTTTTGCGGCGTTCACTCCCTTCATAGCCCTAACTCCTTTTACCGGTGTTTTCGCCGACCGATGGAACCGTAAAATCCTGATAGGTGTTACAGACTTCCTTCAAGCTTTAATTGCTCTGACGATTATAACGCTGTTCTGGTTGAATGTAATCTCGATATGGACTTTAATAGTTTTAATGTCTATTAGAGCCATTTTCCAAGCTTTCCAAGCACCCGCAGTATCTACTTTGATCCCCCTCATGGTTCCAAGCGATAAGTTAAGCCGTATAAACGGTTTAAACTTCCTATTGAGTGGTGTGGTCGGTTTTATAGGGCCTGTTACAGCCGCTATGATGTTGGAAATATGGGCGATTCATGAAATACTTTGGCTTGACGTAGCAACTTTTCTAATAGCCATGGTTCCACTTATAGTAATCAAAATACCTACTGTGAAGACGAGAATCGATGGAGAAAAAACGTCTTTCACTAGAGACTTTATAGATGGTTTAGCTTTCATAAAGAATGCTAGAGGCTTCATAGCCCTGCTCATGACAGCTATGATGATAAACTTCTTAGCCATGCCCTTGGATGTCCTTTTCCCCTACTACATTAAATTCATTCATCAAGGTGAAGCGTCAGAATTAGCGTTTATAATGGCTGCCTCTCAAATCGGGATGTTGCTCGGCGGGCTGCTCATGTCCGTAATCAGAGGGTTTAGGAGAAAAATGTTCACAGCCATGTGTCTACTTTACGTCTTCTTCGTAGCCTACGCTCTTATAGCTCTTTCGCCTAAAGGTCTCTTCTGGTTTATAGCATCTGTCATGTTTGCTGCACACTTCTGCCTACCAATCATAAACGTATCGTTTATGACAGTGGTTCAAATGATCGTCCCAAAACACCTATATGGCAGAGTAAACTCCGTGATAATGACGCTATGCAACCTCGCATCGCCCATAGGGATGATAATTTCAGGACCTTTAGCAGAATTCACCGGTGTAGTTAATCTGTTTCTAGGATGTAGCGTTCTCGGGGCGTTATGTTTAACTCTTTCATTAATATTCACAGATATCAGATACATAGAGGAAACGAGTGCGGTTAATTGACTATTCTCCCACATGGTTTAAAATTCTACTCCAGTTTCCATAGGTGGGAATACTGAGACTCTGAAGAGAAGCAACTACTATACGTTTTATATTCGTTTCTAAAATAGATGCTTACACCTCCTCAAAGGGCTCAAGCTAAATCAGATAAAATCGGTAATATGTATGGGATCTTTAAGCCATAGACTTTGAATATTCTTCAAACGCTAAAAATGGATTTAACCAGTATAAATATTGCTTCTAAATTCACATATCTGAGTGGATTGAGAAACTATAAAAGCTTCGGTTAAAATTACTAAAGTTGGTCTATATTCTGGCTGTTTTCCCAGCTACAATTATCTAGGTTATGAATAATGAATAGGACGTTTATTAAGTGAACTTTAACTACGATATTTCGTGTGATAAGACGTAGAACTACACAAGCGTATTACTTTTACTTATGTGGAGTTTAAAAGATGTTTTTGGAATAAGAAAAAACTCAACGCTTCACAAGTTAAGTTTAACTAAAAAACTTTCGACTATTCTTAAGTCTACTTCTGAACGTTATAACTTCCGCCGATTTGAGGTGAATCTATGAGTAAAAAACTTAAGGGTTGGGATAAGCCAACGGGGGTTATAAGACGCGACAAACCGCTTAAGGAGAGGGTGGATGAAACCATATATAGGCTTAAAGGTCAGTTGAGTAAGCTCGACATGGCATCTATGAGGATGGAGCAGCATGAGAAGGAGCTCTTCGAGAAATGCGTTGCAGCTCAAGCTATGGGAGACGACGCCCGGGCCTCCCTCTACGCAAACGAATGCGCAGAAGTTAGAAAGATTTCAAAGCTTCTGCTAAAGAGTAAGCTTGCATTAGAGCATGTCCTATTAAGGCTTGAAACGGTTGAAGAGTTTGGAGACGTTATAACAGTTATGGGGCCTGTTGCAGGTGTTATAACGGCTTTGAGGAAGCAGCTTGGAGGAATAGTACCCGAGGTCAGCTACGAGCTCGGCCGTATAGGAGATGAATTGGGCAAGATGGTTGTAGAGGTTGGAGAGGCTTCGGGTCAAAGATGGGATTTAGAGCCGATGAGTACAGAAGCGCAGAAAATACTCGCCGAGGCATCAGCTTTAGCGGAGCAGAAGCTGAAGGAGAGACTCCCTGAACTTCCCTCCCCCGAGTCTGAACGTGTTAGGAGGTGATATGTGTGAGTTTAGAGTTGAATGAGTTTAAGAAGTTTTTAGGCAAGCACATGAGAGATAGCTATGGAAGAACCTTAGGCAGAATCGTAGGGCTTATAGCGGACGTAAACCAGCAAGTTACAGACGTAGAAGTGGAGTTTGGAAACGGCGAATTTCTGAGATGTCCAAGCAAGCAGTTCAGCGTAGAATCTGGCACATTGGTATATCTCTATCCGTGGGAGTTAGAATCTATTGAGATAGCTAAAGCCCTCGACTTAGCCATTAAACGCATACAAGCATTGGATGAACTGTTTAGAATGGGTGAAATACCGACTGAAACCTACGATGAGTTTAAGAAAACACATGAAGCTTCTCTAAAAGAGCTTAAAGATAGAAGAGATAACTTAATTACAAGGCTTAAAAGCCGTGTAGATAAACTAAATGGTCAAATTAGAGAGCTTCAAATGTTTAGGACAAGTCTTAAAATGCAGAAGTCTACAGCTGAAATAAGCGAGGATGTATTTAAGGATGCGATATCTATAGTTGAAGATGGTTTAACAAAGTCTTTCAATGAAAAAGAGCAGCTTGAGCATACAATAGCAAAGCTTTCAAAGTTAGATTTTAAACCGCCTTCAGCTATAAAGCCGGAAGTTAAGTCTGTCGTGCCTAAGATTGAAATTGGAAGTGGGCTCACATCTCCAAGCATCGGAGAATCGAAGACGGAGGATAAGCCTGTTAAAGATAGGAAAGAAGGTGCTCCAATAAACGTTAAGGTTGTAGAGTAACGTCTAAGGAGGGTGATCTTTGAGAGTACGATGGTCCAGCGAGGATCGTAGTCTCTGGAGGAAGATCGAAGATAAGCTTAAAATATCAAACAAGCCTTTGAAGGAGAGAATAGTTAAAGCCATTTATAACCTTCAAATTCAGAAAGATAAGCTTGAAAATACTCTAAATAAACTTCAGAGAAGAGACAGGCAGGTTTTTGAAAAATGTATAGGCGCTCATCTTTCAAATGACGGCGCTCATGCTGTGATGTATGCTAATGAGTGCGCAGAAATTAGAAATATGGCAAAGCTCATAATGAGTGCTCAGCTGAGTATTGAACGCGTTATTCTTAGACTTGAAACGGTTAAAGAGTTTGGAGACATAATGGCGCAACTCTCCCCGGTCATAGGGATCGTCGGTGAAGTCAGTAAGAAGCTTTCCGGAGTGGTGCCTGAAGTCTCCAATGAGCTTGATAAGATACATAGAATTTTAAATCAAACAGTTCTTGAAACCGGTGTTTCCACGCAGAGGGTGGATACGCCTCAAGTTCTTAATGAAGAAGCTCAACGTATAATTGAGGAAGCGTCGACAATAGCGGAACAGAAGATTAGGGAGAGGTTTCCAGAGTTACCTAAGTTAGGTGAGCCGATTGCCGAGGGAGAGATAAGTATAGCAACGTCTTCCCCCATCTCTATGAAAACCGTAAATTGGACGCGTAGGAGGGTAGATGAAGAGGTTTACAACTACATAGTCAGAAACCAGGGCAAAATCAGCATTAGTAAATGTGCTCTTGAACTTAAGTTAACGCCGGATGAGGTTAAGAACTCCATCAAACGTCTAAGAGAGAAAGGAGTTATAAGAGTAATATAGCTCAGCTGGGGGGTTCCATGGCTTACGAAGAGCTCATAAAGATGGCTGAAAAGAACGTTTTAGACGCTATAAACCTAGATAGGCAGGGAGCTACTAGGTTAGCAGCCGTCAAATATCATAGAGCGGCTGAAATACTGTTGACTGTATGCTCGCTATATCCGCAGTCTCCTCAAGCGAGGGTTTATGCTGAGAAGGCGGAAGAGTACTTGAAAAGAGCTAAGGAGTTTCAAACTTTAAGTTTGGAAACAGCTGGCTTTGACGTAAAAGCGACTGTTAGAGATCAGACGGTTAATCGCCTTGAAGATAAGGATAGACCGAACGTTAAGTGGGATGATATCGCCGATTTAGAGGAGGCTAAGAGAGCTATAATGGAGGCAATAGTATATCCGGTCAAAAGACCAGACCTCTTCCCCCTAGGATGGCCTAGAGGAATACTGTTTTTCGGACCCCCCGGTTGTGGTAAGACCATGCTAGCCGCCGCAGTAGCCAATGAAATAGATGCAAACTTCTTCTACGTGGACTCTGCCACCATAATGTCCAAATGGCTCGGCGAATCTGAGAAAAATGTGGCTGCTCTTTTTGAGAACGCTAGACAGCTATCGCTTAAGGGGAAACCTACAATAATTTTCATAGATGAAATAGACTCGCTCGTCGGGGTTAGAGATCATGAAGTTGGAGGGGAGGTTAGAGCTAGAAACCAACTGCTCAAGGAGATGGATGGTCTCTACGATAAAAATAGGAACTTCTACCTCTACGTTATAGGCGCTACGAATAAGCCTTGGAGTTTAGATGAGCCCTTTATACGAAGGTTCCAGAAGAGAGTATATATACCTCCGCCGAGCCATGAGGCTCGGGTTGAACTGTTTAAACTATACTGTAAAAGGTTGAAGCTCGATGAAAGCGTAGACTTCGACGAGCTTGCCAGATTAACTGAGGGTTATACGGGTAGTGACATCAGAGACGTCGTTCAAGAAGCACAGATCAGAGTAGTTCGAGAGGTGTTTGAGAAGAATGAGAGTGAGGCTAGAGCTATAACGATGGATGATTTCATTGAAATCGTCAAAAATAGAATGCCCAGTATCTCTGAAGATATGGTAAACCTCTATGATAAATGGTGGAGGAAGTTTAAAGCTATTTAGAAGAGGTGGAGATATGAACACGGAAATTGATGAAAAAGACCTGAGAATACTTTCACTACTTCTAGAAGACTCAAGTATATCGCTCGTAGATATAGGTAGGAGGTTGAATATACATCCTAATGTCGTAGCGTATAGGATCAATAAGCTTGAAGAAATGGGTATAATAAAAGGCTATACTGTCATGTTGGACCTTGAAAAACTAGGTTTAACTGAGTACATGTGTATAGGTGTAAACTTTCCAGACCATAGATTCAGAAACGAGTTTTTGAAGAGAATTCGAGAAATACCTCAAGTCACCATGGTCATAAGCTCTCTGGGTAAACCGGAAGGTATAATATTCGTAGTTGGTAGGAATAAGGAAGAGATCGATGATATTCTTTCAAAACTCAAGGATATGAATGTTGAAATAGAATTTGCAACACCAATTATAAAGAGCCTTCAAACTGGTTTGATTCCTAAGATTTTGGAAGCACCTATATCTGAGAAAAAATCTACACAGGATTACAGTAGAGGGTATCTGGAGGCGAAACATCAATATTAAGAAACTCAATGTAAAATAAGAGATCTACCGTCAACTTTAATCTTGACTTTCACTTCTTCCGAGGCTTCCCCTATAATCTGACCTTCAATCCCCATTTTTTTACACGTCTCTAATACATCATCCGCCTCATGAGGTGGAACGATTATACAGAAGCCTATACCCATGTTAAAAGTCCTATACATTTCTCTATCCTCTATTAAACCCACACGCTGTATGAGTTTAAACACTGGTGGAGGTTCAGGCATGTTGTGCAAATTGAAGCCCAGATGGGCTAAACGGCCTATCCTCATAAGCTTCGTGAAGGAGCCGCCCGTTATATGCGCTAACCCGTGAACTTCGAATTCGCTTAAAACCTTCAGAACGGGTTTAACGTATATTCTCGTAGGTTTTAAGAGCTCTTCACCGAGAGTGCATCCAAGCTCTTCAACATAACTGTCTATTGTAAATTTAGAGAGGAGGACTTTTCTAGCTAAAGTCAACCCATTGGAGTGTATGCCACTACTGGTTAAACCTACTACGTAATCTCCGGGTTTTATGGAAGAGCCAGTTAACACCTTACGTTTATCCACTATCCCTATGCACATAGCGGCCAAGTCGAAGCCATATCCATCTCTAATGCCTCTAACTACTTCCTTCATAACTGCCGTTTCACCGCCTATGACGACTATAGACGCCTCTTCAGCGCCCTTAGCTATACCCTCCATGATAGGCTCTATCAGATCGCTCCTAGGCTCTTGAACGACAAGATAGTCTGCTAAAGCTATGGGCTCTGCACCCATACATATTAAGTCGTTGACGCACATGGCTACGCAGTCTATACCTATGGTATCATATTTGTTCATCATTTGAGCTATCAAAACCTTGGAGCCGACGCCATCAACGTGAACTGCCAAAGCCTTTCCATCCCATAAGTCTATTAAACCAGCATAATGGCCGATTTCCGTTAAAACAGAGCCGACCCGACCTTCTCTGAAGATGAAAGTTTTCTCTAAAATCCTCTTAATAGATTTATGTATTTCAGAAACTTTATCTATATCCACGCCAGCTTCACGGTAGTCCCTAGGGATGCCCATTTTAAAACACCAATTACCTGAACTTCTCATCGGTAAGTTTTTCAAAGGCTTCAATATAACGTTTGCTCACTTCTGCTATTATATGTTCGGGGAGCTTCGGAGGAGGTGGTATCGCCCTACCTAATTTAACCGCCTCCTCTAAAGCCTTCTTATAACCTACGCTCTCCAACCAGTCTCTAACGGGTTGCTTATCGTAACTCTCTTGTCTTCTTCCAGGCTTATAGGTTGATTTCAACCAAAGCCTGAACTCATCTGGACCAATGGAGTCGGCTAAGAGTATTCTCCCATCTCGATCACGGCCAAACTCCAACTTGAGATCCGCCAGTATAAACCCCTTCTCCTCAGCTCTGGAAGCCATAGACTGGTAGATGCGTATACAAACGTCTTCGAGCGCATCGTATTCGTCTAAGCTAAGCCATCCCCTAGACACTATCTCGTCTCTGGTTACGGGTCTATCTTTAGCTTCAAATTTAGTAGTAGGGTCTAGTATAGGCTCTAGAAGTTTAGCGGCTAGTATAGGTTCTATTGAAACTTGAGCCTCATTTCTTAAAACTCTTTCATAGAGGCTTCCATACAAATAGCCTCTAACCACAAACTCGACTGGTATTATATCTAAACGTTTAACGAGCATTTTATCGGGCGGTATAAGCTCAATCATGTGGTTCGGGTAGTTGAGGACTTTAAACCAGAAGCCAGTCATACGGCATAAGACCTCTCCTTTAAACGGTATTTCCGACGGCAGTACTACGTCAAAAGCTGAAACCCTATTAGTGAAGTGGAATAGAAGAGCATGGTCATCAACCTCATATACATCCTTGACTTTACCCTGTTTTAGAAGACGCATATCGTCACCTGCTTAACGCTAAATGGAAAATACTTTTTAACTTTTATCTGAGGAGTTCCCTTGCGTAAACCTGTAGTGGCCCACTTCAACTCTTCCTTTCTAATAGTCTTCTAAGGTCTTCAGCCGACTGTTCAATATTACTCTTTAAGGAATTACGGTAATCTACGAGCTTCTCAGCTATTTCAGGTTTCTTTAAACATACGATTTCAGCGGCTAGAATAGCGGCGTTGACGGCATTATCAATACCAACGCAGGCTACTGGTACGCCCTGAGGCACCTGTACGATCGATAGTAGAGAGTCCAACCCTTCTAGAGCCTTTTTAATCGGAACGCCTATCACCGGCTTAATAGTATAGGCTGCTATTAGGCTGGGGAGCAGAGCGGATAATCCAGCCATAGCTATAAATACGTAGACGCCCTCCTTTTCAGCCTTCTCGACGAGGGTTCTAACCATCTCCGGTGTTCTATGAGCTGATGCTATTTCCACCCTAGCTTCAACGCCCAATGAGTTGAGTATTTCAACGGCTTTAAAAGCGTACTCTTTATCAGACATACTGCCTATGATCACTAAAACGTCGGGCAATTTTAAACACCTCTAGAGAAATGTGGAAATCACTCAAAAATTTTTTTAACATAAAAAATTTAATCGTTTTCAGCTCATGGAGGCACTAAGAGGCGTGAATAACCAACTAACGAATACTTTTGAAGCGGGGGCTTCCCGGCTTTAGCCGTGGACTGCGTCGAGTCAGCCCATTACACGTATAGATACCTCTGTAAAGCCAGCTTTCCTACCAATTCTCTCAAGTTTTCTAAGGTATTTTCTGGTTATCGTAGAATAGGATTCTTTAGAGACGTAGATTTCTAAAACGCCTCCATTTACTTCAACTCTATACGCGCCCTCCATATGTCTTCGTAGTAGTGCGTTGACGCTGTTCAATATCGTCTGTTCTTTAGAGCTTTTACGTTTGATAGGTATTACGAACGTCTTCTCACCGAAAACGTACATTTCGTATTCAGGTTCCTCTGTTAAGAAGTCTCTTACAACTACGACGGGTCTTGCGAGATCCGCCTCCTTCAATCCATGTGGGACTTTAACTACACTTTCAACGCTGTAGACTTTAGCAACCTCCCCATCCTTCATAAATATGACCGTGTCTATTATTGAAGGTATCATACCTAACTCTACCCTACCTACAAAACGTTGAATAGCATCGATAGCGGTTGTAGCGTGTACTACCCCAACCATGCCCACCCCTGAGAGCCTCAAATCTGCGTATAGTTTAAAATCATCGGTATCGCGCATTTCGTCAAAAATCGTGTAATCTGGCCTGCTCAAGAGTAGGACGTCGTGGATTTCTTGAGATCCTCCCATAACTTTAGAGTACTGCGTAACTTCATCTGGAAGTTGAAGATCTCTAGGTGCTTCAATCGTTTTAACAATTTTCTCACCTCTAAGGTAGAACTCTGCTAGGGCTTGGGCGAATGTCGATTTACCCATGCCAGGGGCTCCGGCGATAAGTATACCCTCAGCCTGCTCAGCAAGCCTCTTCAGAAGCTTACTGGGGAGATTGTAATCTTCAAGGTGTCTATATATTATGGGCCTCACGGCGGTTAACTCTAAACCATCACTAAAAGGTGGTCTAGCTACAACGATTCTGTATGCTCCTAGTTGAATTATCGTCGACCCATTCCTATCGGTCTCTATAAATCCTTCTCCGGCTCTAGCTCTACTTAGGACATCGTTTATAATATCTTCAAGGTCTTTCTTCAACAACGGCTTATCGTGCAGTACTTCAAATGTCCATCTACCGGGTCTGCCTTTTTTAACCCTTGGAGGCAACCCCTCCTTCAGATGTACGGACATAACACCGTCTTTGAAAAACTCATCTAAACACCTTTCAGCTTGAGCCTTTTCATATAATGCTTTTATTCCAAGAGCTTTAGCGATGGTTGCCGAAACGTAGTCTGATGTAACGATTGTTGAATTAGCTTTCAAGGCAAGTTCTCTTAAAGCTTCTTTCGGGTCTAAATTGGGGTCTCCATTTAAAACCTCGAATTTTAAACCTAAATTTTCAGCCACTTTACGGGCGTTTTCAAGCTCTTCCAACCCTCTGAAGTCGCCGTTTAAAGCTTTATGTTCAAGCCTCCTAATTATGGAACTATGTACTAAGATTCTACCCTTTATTCTTCCATCTAGGATAAGTCTAGATAATAGGCCGCTTTCAACAGCCACCTCGTCTGGTAGGTACGTTTCCATTTTAGAAAATCTAGGTATTTGAATAAAAGTTCTATTTATAAATCTTTCTTAGAAAAGGGGACTGTGTTGAGAAGTAAGCCGGATAAAAAACCTTACTATGACGTCTAAAACGGTTTTTCTCAAATGAGATTTCTAACAACATTATTTATTATGGTCTTGAAGAATAGTAAACCGTCTGGTTCTGGATTTGAATAAAACCTAGTCCAGCTTGGGTGAAGATGTTGATGTACGTACTTCTCAGGATGGGGCATTAAGCCCAGAACATTACCATCAGCATTACATATACCTGCAATATCATTCATAGATCCGTTTGGGTTCCAAGGATGTCCAATAGCTCTACCATGAGGGTCTACATACCTGAAAACTACGTATCCCTCTTCTTCAAGCCGTTTAATCGTATTTTCTGAAGCGATAAACCTTCCCTCAGCGTGGTTTACAGGGACATAGAGTACTTTAGAATTTAAGCCTCTCGTTAAGATGCATCTACAATTTTCTTCATGCCTCATATAGATCCACCTGTCTACAAACAAGCCTTTTTCATTCAAAGCCAATGTAACCTCCTGCTTCAGAAACGGTTTTTCAAACGCTGGTAATAGCCCTGCTTTGACTAAAGCCTGAAAACCGTTACATATACCTATTATCGCCCTGCCTTCGCTCAAAAAACTCTCAATATCTCTTCTAAGTCTATACTTAAGCTGATTGGCTAAGAGTTTACCTGCTCCCAAATCATCTCCATAGCTGAAGCCTCCCGGTATGCAGAAGATGTGATAATCGTTTAAGTCAACTTCGCCTCTTAAAAGTTCGTTTAAGTGTGCGAGCGTCGCCTCAGCATTAACCATATGGAAGGCCTCAACGGTTTCTAAATCGCAATTTGTACCCTCAACCCTAAGCACCAACACTTTAACAATAGACGAGCCCATCTATTCTATTGAAGAAAACGTAACTGTTAATGAGCTTTTAGGTGTATTTTTCCGCTTTTAAGTCTACTTTCTCTTCCTGAACAGCATTACTCCGTTGAAGGTGGCTACATAGTCGAATCCTGCCTCTATGAGCTTTGCGGCATCCTCTACGGTTGAAGCAGTTTTACAGTAGAACTCGTCGCTTCCCGTATGGAAGAGGCTCTTTTCAATACTTATATAAAGCATGGTATTATCTATCCTTCTATGTCCGAGCAGCTCTTTGACGTGTATGATGTCCTTGGTCTTGTGGTACTCCATAGTAGCCTTCCAATGTCTAAACGTGTGAAAAGTTATTTTAAGAAGCCTCGGATTGCCGAGCCTTTCAGCGGCCTTCCTTCTCAGTTTGATGAATGCTGCTTTAACACTTACATCCGATGTTGGAAATACTCTCTCAGACTTCTTGGGAAGGCTGTTAAACATTTCAACAAGTCTTTCACTTATACTAAGAATTCTAGCTCTACTCCCCTTCTCAGGCGTCACTCTAACAACCCTTCTTTCAAAATCCAGATCTGTCCACTTCAGCCTCAGAGCCTCCCCGATCCTCATCCCAGTCTCTTTCAGAAGCTGTAGGAGCGCAGCCATCTTCCTTCCAGAACTGGCTATCAGAGCGTTAAGCTCCTCCTCGGTTGGAATAAAAGGCATCCGCTCGATAGGCTTGTAACTAGGCTTCTCCCAAGAGCCTCCGACGAACTTGAGAAACGTCGTGTAGGCTGCAGCTATTGTATTCTTCGTATTTATGCTGAAGTCTGTCTTTGCCAGAAACTCCTTAACCCTCTCAGGATCCGCTAAATCTACACCTTTCCCCTCAAGAATCTTCAAATAATTTATGTATGTTTTAATTGATCTCTCGCTTCTCCCTTGCTTTAAAAGCCACAGCCCGAAGCTCGCTAGTAGCCCCTCCGATGTCTCCGTGCCCCCCGCGGGCCTTTCCCGTGCTTCTAGGGGCTTCTCCAATGTCAAGCCTCCACCTTTTTCAAACCTAGAGCCCGCCAAACCTAGGTTCTCATCTTCACTTTTTGAATAGCCGTTGGAGCTATTTAAATCTTCGACCTCCATAGATTTGCTAAGACTATGGGGGGATGCTGCTTGTCCGTTTAAATTTCGCCTTAAACCGTTTGATGGTTCTGTGAACTTTCGGTAGCAGTCGGCGCAAATGTAAGTTTGAACCCTCTCACCACTTGGCAGTCTTCTAAACCCGTTACGCCAAACACGTGTAGAGCCGCAGTCTGGGCATC
>CAZMSC010000006.1:0-22023 GCA_964568845.1 uncultured Candidatus Bathyarchaeia archaeon
GGAAGCATAAGACTGTGTCTGTCGAGAAACTGGGCTTGTATGGGTTTTACTATGGATAGTTAGACCCCCCCTCTGGGCTTCCCTAAAACGATTTAGGGATTATCTATTCTCAGAAAAGAAGATTGTTTAAACCTTTCTCCTTGTTAAATCTAATAATTAAAGTCTATCTGGGAAAAAACGGGAGATTAAGTTTTTCGGCGTACCCGAGTTTTGCCAAGGCTTCTGCCCATTCGAAGCTTCCAGGATGTCCGAGTGAAACAGCCCCCTTTACCGCATCGATAAATGTTTTGAAGTCTCTAAATTCATCATCCCCTCTATCTGGTAGATTCAACTTTATGGTTTTAACGGCTTCACGGAACTCACGGAAAAAAATCCTTCAGAATCGCCTCACTTTTCTCTGAAAACGGTCGGCTCGATACTTCTATGAAGGCTTCTTTTACAAGCTCAACAACCCGAGGCTTTTAAAGATATCGCTTCACACGTTTAGGCACTGGAAGGCTACTATGGAGTATCACAAGACTAAGGACATCATACATGTCAAAGAGTTGCTCGGGCATAGAAACATAGAGAGCACGATGGTCTACATCACCATAGAGAAGTCGCTGTTCCAGTATAAGAACGACGAGTTCTACTTTAAAACCGCAAGCAGCATAGATGAAGCTGGAAAGCTCATAGAAGCAGGCTTCGAATATGTGACAACCTTCAACGGAGTAATGATGTTCAGAAAACGCAAGTAAAAAGTTTACACTTAAGCGGAAAATTTATCTCTTAACAGATTAAGAGATGTTTTTAAATGTTTAACGTTATAGTAAATTAGGTGGTTGGAATGGTTGAAATTCATTTAGGCTGGAACAACTGTTGGGCTGTTAAAAGATGGCCTCTTCCAGAAGAATGGGCTGAAATATGTAGGCGGATGGACGTTAAATACGTTCAGTTTTCATTCGATCTCCTCGACCCTAAGACTTCTGAGCCTGCCCTATCGAACATGATCCGTAGAATCAAAGAAGCTACGTCTGAATACGGTGTTAAAATACATTCAACATTCACCGGTTTAGCCGCATATTCGATGAACCTCTTGACGCATCCAGATGCTGGTATGCGTGCCGACGCATTAGATTGGTATGGAAGAGCTATAGAAGTTACCTCACTCATGGATGTGGATACCACGGGCGGCCATATCGCGGCTCAAAGTTACAACGATTTTAGAAAGCCGGAGCGTAAAAAGTTCATAGAATCTATTCTAGTGGACTCCGTTAAATATCTCTCATCTTACGCCAAGTCTATAGGCCTTAAAATGCTACTATGGGAACCCATGCCAGTTTTAAGAGAACCACCTGCAACTATAGAAGACGCGAAGCGGATACTTGACATGGTGAACGGAAGGGGAGGAGTGCCTGTTAGGCTTGCAATAGACCTCGGCCACCAGTGTACAATCAACGTGTCCGGTAAAGACGCAGATCCATATAGTTGGCTGAGAGAACTGGGCGCGCTTTCACCCGTAGTGCACATGCAGCAAACAGATGGAAAAGGGGATAGACATTGGCCTTTTACAGAAAGGTACAACAAGATCGGGATTATAGACCCTAGAAGGGTTGTTGAAGCAATTGAAGATTCAAAAGCATCGGAAACGTACCTCATGCTGGAGTATATACCGCCTTTCGAAGAGGACGACGATAGGGTTCTTGAGAACCTTAAAGAATCCTTCAAATATCTCAAGGACTTCATTTAAAAAGCCTCATCATAATACGCACTTATTCTGAAAATTTTTTATTTTTAATACGCTTCAAATAATATTATTCTCAGTAATATCAAAAAGTTTAAATATTTCTTCTGGTGTTCTAATCAAACTCAGGGTCATCCTGCTAGAAAAGCCGACAGAGAATACGTTGATCTTCAGAAAAAGACCTAGCGTCTTCTACCTCTCCACGACCGCTCAAAAATACAACCCCAATATCCCCCAGGAATCCATGGCATGGGGTGATTAAAAGATGCTGATTAGAGCGGAAGATATAACGATTGAAGGCTTTAAACAGATATTTAAGAGAATCCTTGAGTTGAAGGAGGAGGCTGGTATTAAAGCGGTTCTAAATAATCCACCTGACCTTTTTGAGAGGGCAAAACTTTATGGAGTACAGTTTAAAAACGGATCGTGGGGTTGGGCTTCAAATATTTGGCATAGGTCTGCAACAGGAAGCGTTGTAGTAACGAGCGATGAAGAATTGAAGATTGAACATAAGTTTCTCATGATGAGGGTTCTCGAGCATATCTTAGCACAAGGTCCTCTTATTCAAGTAGACTGTTATATTGGTTCGTCAAAGTCGCCAGCTAGAATGCATGCAAGACTCTACTGCGACCCTCAATTTCCAGATATAGCCTACAGATGGTCTCAGCTGAATTTTCCGGCTCCTCCAGATAGGGAGCCAGACATTATGATTATAGCGATCCCACACTACCTTGGAAACCCCAATGTGTCTGGTACAGATCAAATGCTTCGAGTGATTCGCTTCCCATTCCATAAATATACTATCATTACATGCAGCTCATATCAGGGGGAGGTGAAGAAGGGAGCGCTATCACACTGGATCTACCATGTTTATGAGAAGGGTGGATGCGGCGAGCATGCTTCCTTAAAAGAATTTACCGTTAAAAGAGTAGATGGCTCTCTAAGGAGAATCGTAATGTGTATTTGGGGTTTAAGTGGAACTGGAAAGTCTACCCACAGCATGTACGTTTTCGGCGAACATAATAGGCGGATATTCATAGAGAAGTTCGGAGTAGATCCAACAGAATACGTCTTTAACCAGGTGATAAAGAATGACGATGTTGTAGCTATTTTTGAAGACCGCGTTTACGGTTCTGAAAGGGGCTCTTGGACTAAAACAGAGGACATCGATGAAACTCAATTCCCGATATGGAAGGCCGCAAATTCCCCGAGAGCTTTACATGAGAATACAGAGTTCGATTTCAACGGAAATCCGAGTTTTGAAGGGAGGCTGTTTCAATACTATGGTCTTCCAAATAAAAACGCTAGAAGCGTATTCTATTTGGAAGATACTGGATATTTCAACGGAGATATAGATTCCAGCGGTCCTCTAAACGTGGCAGTTTTCATAAGCCCGGGAAATCTACACGATTATGCATGGTGTAGAATAGAAGATACGGCTTTCGCCGCTAAAGTGCTGGCCGATGGAAGAACAGTCGGCCACCCTGCTCAGTCCATATCTGTTATTGGTAAGGAGATATATGAGAGCAGGTACTGCTTGCCTTTCACCATGGGTGTATCTAATACCGCACACATAGTCAGGTTTTACGAAATTTTGGAGAAACTGAAGGGGAAGGGGCAGCCTGTAGAAGTCTACCTGGTTAATACGACTGGTAAGATAGGTGCGGAATACGAGTGGGTTGAAGAGGAGCTTGGAGATAGGAAGTATCTAATGCCTAGAACGAAGCTTATGAAGGGACCTGACGGTATTCCTAGACCCATCGGTGGTACGTCGCCAACAATTGAGGAGACGGAGCTATTTCTGCTTCAAGCGGTTAGAGGGGTTGTCAAATACAAACCTCATCCTATATGGGGTGAAAAGGTCTTCGTGCCAGTGTATGTTGAAGGAATCTCACAGGAAAGGCTTAAAGAGTTAGACCCGTTCACTTACCGCGGGATGGACGAAATGATAGGGCTTTTAAAAGCTACGATCATTAAAAGCAAGTACTACCTAGATCAACAAGCACCGGGTTTGCCTGAGAAGATTTACAACGCTATGGATTTTTAATGTAGTAGACGTCTTACCACGTATATGAGGCTATCAACCGAAGTCATCTTCTGCTCTAGGTTTTCTAGCCTTTACAATTATTGCTGTCACCACGCTATTGCTAGGTATTAGTATTTCTTTAGAGCCGTCTTCAGATATTAATACCGTATGCATGATGCCTATGTCTTTAACCACACCTGTCTGTCCAACAACGGTTATCACATCTCCAGGTTTGAAGGGCCTTAAGAGGACGAGAAACATCCCCGCTACTGCTTGCCCTAGGACTGTTTGAGTGGCAAAACCAACCACCATACCTGTGAATGAGCCTATAGTTAATGCGGCTGCCGGGTTCACGTTAAAGACGGATGTTAACACCGCCAGTAGGGTGGCTATACCCACTATTCGAGCAATCGTTCTGAACAGCGACGCTGTGGCATGGTCAAGCCTTCTCCTTATAGTCCAGTAGATGAAGTTCGAAGTAGAGCTTACTATCAGATACCCTAAGCCGAGCACTATTATAACGTTGACGTATATTTCGTACTCTAAAAATGCTGGGAAAAACTTCCCGATTAAAGTTTTAAACAGCAGGTTTGACGTTAATAGTAGAAAAGCACATATGAGCAAATACCAAATTGTTCTACTTAAGCTTCTTCTGATCCTCGTCCGAATCTCTTCAGCCGAGAGCTCGGTATCCGTTACTACCACCTTCCTTAAATAGGATGATAGTGTTTATAATACTTTCAAATAAGTAATACGTTGGTCTTGATGACTGGAGGGGTTTCAAACAGGGTGTTTGTTGTCTTCTGGTTTGACTGCGAGGATTTCATCACCCCCGAGAGCGACGACGCTTTGGAGAAGCTTGCAGAAATACTCAAAGAGAATAACGTCAGAGGCGTTTTCAAACTAGTAGGTGAAAAGCTCAGAGTACTTGAAAGGAGGGGGAGATGGGATGTTATAGACGCTCTTAGATACCATGAAGTGGGTTACCATACGAACTTCCACTCAGTTCATCCAACAGTCGCCGAATATCTTAAAGATATGGAATTTGAAGATGGGGCTTTAGAATTTTTAAAACGTGAAGGAGGGGGTGTAGAGGATATTAAACGCATTTTCAACGTGACACCTTCATGTTACGGTCAACCTGGAGGGGCATGGGCTCCTCAGGTCTATTTGGCTTTAAGACTTCTCAAAATCCCAGTATACTTGAATCTTACAGATTTCATAGACCTAGACGGAGGGCCATTCTGGTACTGTGGTATACTGAATATCCTCAACCTGACTGGTTTTAGAGGAGGGGTTATAGGACTGAATTTTGAGCTTGGAACCCCAGGCTTTATAGAGAGGGCTATCGATGAGTTCGATAAAATATATCGGCGTGTGTTAGATGGCGGGAGCTGGGGGATAGTAAGCGTCTTCAATCATCCATGTACTCTAGTGACGAGGGAGTTCTGGGATTCTGTAAACTTTTTCAGAGGGACGAATACACCTATGAGTGGGCTTAAACCGGCTGAGTTAAAACCCAAGGATTGGATTGACGCTGGTTATGCAGACTTTGATAGATTTGTCAGACATGTGAAGACGAAGCCATTTGTTGAAGTGGTCACAGCAAGTGAGCTATACAGTCTATTTAGAGACAAGGCTTCAGGTAGATTGTTCAATAAAGATGAAGTAGCTCACTTAGCATCCAACCTTAAAAGTATATCGTTTAAAGAGGTCGATGACGTGTATGTTTCGGCTTCTGAGATATTCTGGCTAATAACTGCGAGCCTTGCAGAATACAAAATAAACAGGATGCTACCGAACAAGGTTAAGAACGTTTACCCCCTTGGACCGTACAGATTCTTTAAATCGGAGCTCCTGAATACTGTTAAACTTGAAGAGTTTCTCAAAGCTTCCTACGAAGTTAAGCTTTTCATAGAATTAAACAATAGGATCCCAGAATTCATTAAAATTAACGGTGTAAAAATAAGTCCAGTCGACTTCCTAGCATCTGAAGCAGAACTGTACATGAAGATCTACAGTGGAGAAGAGCCTGAAGATGTTGAGCTGATTGAAGGTAGATTTGAACCGGATAGATACGTGAGTCTTGAAGGCGCTAAAGACTGCTGGAGGTGGGCGATCTTCCCGAAGGACTTTGAAGCTTGGAGACTTGTAGAAATGGCTAAACTTCAAACGTGGACTATTAAACCCGCTACTCTAAGCACTTGACGATTAAAATCTGCGTTAGAGGAAGGCTTCGGTTTTTCCTACAACTGTTAATTTGATTCCTGTAAAGGGAAATTAAAATATAGGAGTTCGCTATCTACCTTCTAGCGATCTATATGAGAGTGGGGTTTTTAACAGGTGGGCAGCTTGGAAATTTAACTCAAACGCTTAAGTGGGCTGAAGAAAACGGTTTTGGAGCGATCGAGGTTTCCTCAGAGCCGGGTAGTCCTCTAATAGACCCAGCTAAGGTTAACAACGCCGATTACGTTGCTGAAGTCAAGAAGACTCTGAGAGAGTCAAGCGTTATAGTATCGTGTTTAACGTGGTGTGTTAACCATATAGATTTGAACATCCAAGTAAGACAGGCTAGGAATGGGCATCTGAAGAAGATCATAGAGATGGCTAATAAACTGGAGATACCAGTGGTAGCCACTTGGGTTGGCATGATACCTGGAGGGGTTGACGCAAACATTAAAGCCTTTAGTGAAGTTTTCCCAGGCCTTGTAGACTACGCTGAAAAACACGACGTTAAGATCGCTATAGAAAACTGTATGGCGAATATCGCCTATAGGCCAGACATATGGGATGAAATGTTTAAAATAGTCCAGTCTAAGTATTTCGGACTCGAATTCGACCCTTCGCACCTCGTCTTTCAATTTATAGACTACATAGCAGTGTTGAAGAAGTTCGGCGGAAGGGTCTACCACACTCATTGTAAAGACACAGAGATTGTAAAAAGTAGACTTTCATACGTAGGATACACTGGTGGTGGATGGTGGAGGTTTAGGATTCCAGGTCTAGGAGACATAGACTGGCGCCGTTTCATATCGACTCTAATAGAGGTAGGATACGATTACGTATTGAGCATAGAACATGAAGACCCGTTCTTCGAAGGCGTTGAGGGGTTCCGTAAAGGACTTTTAATAGGTAAGAAAACCCTATCCCATTACTTACCGTGAGCCGCCTAAGGCCGTAAGCTTGTGTTTTCCAGCTTCAACTTTAAGACTTTTTTTAAAGCAGAGGCATACGTGTGATCTCTCTGATCTCTTCAAATGAGCCCACGTATATACCGTCTAGCAGATAGATTTCAGAGTTCTTCATGTTTATGCAACCTGTTCTCAGTATGGGGCTTATAGCTCCGATAGCAGTCTCTTCGAAATCGTCCTCGTTTACAGCCCGGCCTCTCATGAAATCGTTAAAGCTCGGCATTATTATCAACCTTTTAAAACGAAGACTGAAATCACTAGCTTTAATTCTCCTACTCAGATGTTGCTTCAAATGTTCAGGCTCTATATCGGCCTTAATCCAGACCCTTCTAAGGAACCTACTGTTAAACCTATCTCTAAAAGATATGGCTGGATGTATGTGACCCATGACGAGAGTTTGACATTTGAAAAGTTCAAGCTTAGGCCAGGAATGACCATGGAAAAAACCAACCTCATCCCAGAGAGCTAATCCACCAGACTCCGCCATTTCAACACCTTCCGGAGTTAAAGCTTCTAAATCTCCGTCGTGATTGCCAGGAATTACAACTATTCTTTCAACCAGGCTTTTAACGGTTTTAAGAAACTCAGGCACATCTATCCACTCGGTTTTCTCGAATTTTGCAATACCATGCTTAACGTCGCCTAAAAGTATGAGCATTTGAGGCTTAATTATCGTTAACAATTCCACTAGTTTTTTTAGAAGCCTCCTGGTTTGAGACGGGATGTATATTCCATATTCGGATAGAGAGCCCTCCCAGCCTATGTGAAGATCCGCTACGGTTAAAACATTGTAATCTTCACGTTGGATCAGAAGCGCAGGTTCTGGGAAAAGCGGTTTTAGGACAACCGTCGCATAGTTCCCCATAGTAAGCACCTAGATTAAAGCTTAACTATTTGAGCATGAGGTATACCCGCTATACTCATGATGGCCTCAGGGTGTACAAGCTTCTCCTTCATAGCTCTATTCACAATTCTAGCACCTATTAAATTAGCAGTATCGGCATTTCGAATGAGGTCTATAGCCTCTTCCACACTCATTTTGAGCCCTTTAAAGAATTTTTCGCTGACATCGAAGCATATGTCTTTCTCGTTCAGAATTTTCCCGAGAAGTTCTTCATCACATACAGCTATAAGTACACAGCCTTGAAAACTGTGAACTTTAACGTAGACGCTGCACAAATACTTCACCTCGTTATCACCGGTGAAGAGGCTCCACACGCATCGCATTCTATGTAGAGAAAGCGCCCATATTTCTTAAGATGCGTATCAGGTCTCATACAGACTTTACATAATACAAAACTCTGCACATATCTCTCTATAAGCTTGTTTAATGCAGATCTATCAAATTTTCCGTGTATTTCAGCCATATCGTCTTTTAACGTACCGGCTGAACCAACCTCCTTACAGAGGAATTTTAACAAATGCTCAGGATCCCTATTTAAGATTGATACAATCTCTCTAAAGTTTCGTATAAGTGTTCGATTCCCCACTACGATAACGTCGACTGGTGGAATTTTTAACCTTTCAGATTGAAGAGGCTTCCTAGGCAAAGAGGATAAAGCTCTTTTAAGCATATCTTCGTAGTTTGCCGAAGCCATACTGTCCTAGGAAAAAATAAACATTAACAACTACTTTAACCTTTATATAGAGGCCTCCAATTAGGCTGAGCGTAAATTTAGCTGACGTCGGAGGTTGAAAATGGTACATAGCCGACTTTAATCTGTCTAAAGCTGGGCTTTTGAAAGTAATTCTTTTAAGGAGGCGGCCGGCTCTTAGATTAAGAGGCATGGCTAAAAGAGCACTGGTCACGGCGGCTTTACCATATGTCTACGCTCCCAGACACTTCGGACATTTGGCAGGAGCATACCTACCCGCAGACATATACGTTAGGTATAGAAGGCTTAAAGGCGATGATGCTATATACGTATGTGGCACGGATGAAAACGCGACTTCAGTCGTACTCGAGGCTATGCGACTTAAGGTTTCACCGAAAGAGCTATGCGATAGAAACTATGTTATTCAGAAGAACGTTTTTGAAAAACTCGGAATAAGCTTCGATATATACTCTAGGACTTCTCTACCCATACACTTTGAAACTGTTGAAGAATTCTATAAAACCCTTTACAATAAAGGCTTTATATATGAAAAAACGATTAAACAACTTTTCTGTCCAAAATGTAATACCTTCCTACCGGATAGGTTCGTTAAAGGGGTATGTTCATACTGTGGAGCCCCAGACCAGTATGGCGATGTCTGTGAAAAATGTGGACGATGGTACGATGCCTGGGAGCTCATAGAACCTAGATGCGCGATCTGCGGCACTAAACCAGTTTTAAGAGAAAGCCTCCATTACTTTCTCAAGCTCTCAACGCTAACAGATAAGGTTTTACAATACGTGAGACTTAAAGGCTCCAATTGGAGAAAAGCCACATTAAATAAAACTCTATCCTGGATTACGAGGGAGGGTTTAAAGGATAAAGACATAACTAGAGACTACGACTGGGGTCCGCCGGCACCTTTTCCAAAAGCCAAAGGCCAAGTCATATATAACTGGGCTGAAAACCTCCTAGGCTACATATCTGCTACAAAACACTGGGCTATTGAAGAGAGTAAGCCTGAAATGTGGATGGAATACTGGGGAAAAACAGACACTGAACTTTACTGTTTTATAGGTAAAGATAATCTATTTTTCCACACGATTCTCTTTCCAGCTCTTCTAATCGCTTATGGAGGCTACGTTTTACCGGAAAACATCGTGGTGAGCGAGTTCGTTAATCTTGAAGGGGAGAAGCTATCTACGAGTAGAGGATGGGTGATATGGCTTCACGAGATGCTTGAGAAATTCCATCCAGACATGATACGCTACTACGCCGTAGTAATAGCTCCAGAGCATAGAGATACGGATTTTAAATGGAGGGACTTCCAAGCTAAGGTGAACAATGAGCTTATAGCGAATCTTGCGAATTTCATAAACAGGGTTTTAACGCTTATTCATAAGATTTCGAATGATTCTGTTCCGGAGCCGGGCGAATTGGATGAATATGATAGGGAAATGCTCAGCGAAATAGATGAGGCTGCTGAAAGAGTGATGTTAGAGATTGAACATTTTGAGTTTAAGAAGGGTCTTAAGGAGATTATGAAGCTTTCATCTCTTGGAAATAGTTACTTGAATGTTAAGAAGCCTTGGAGCAATATAGAAGTAGCATCGTCAACGCTCTACGTGGCTTTGCAAATAGTCTATGCTATTTCAATACTGCTGATACCCTACTTACCCTTTACAGCCCTTGAGATTAGACGTATGCTTAATCTACCTGAAGACTTGAACTCAGTAAGATGGAATTCCCTCAAAGATAGGTTAAAACCCGGACATAGGATTTCTAAACCCAAACCTCTATTTAGAAAAGTTAGAGATGAAGATATCGCACCTGAAATAGATAAACTTGAAAAGCTGAGGATCAGGTATGAGGCTAAAACTGGACCTCCACGTGCACACTAACGCTTCCGGAGACTCTTCAATCAGACTCGATGAGGCTTTAGTTGAGGCTAAGGTTAGAGGCTTAAACGGCCTTGCTTTAACAGAGCATGAAAAGCCTTCAAAGTTTAAGGGTTTTATGAGAGATATTCTCGTAATACCCGGCTTAGAGGAGCGGACGTCTATAGGTCACGTATTAGTTTTGGGGTTGGATAGCTGGAGGCTTAAACCCGGTTTAAAACCCATATATACAGTTTTAGAAGAGGCTAAGAGGCTTGGAGCAGTTACGGTTTTAGCACACCCTTTCCCTAGGACGCTAATATCCTCATCCATACTTCGGGTTAAACGGTCTGGGTTAGACGCTTTAGAAGTCTTAAATTCAGGGACCATTCTTTTTCCAGTATCATCTAGGGTTAACATGAAAATATCTCTTAAACTTAACATACCGATGACCGCTGGAAGCGACTCCCACATACTTAGAACAATAGGATATGCGTATACTGTCATCGAGACTCCTTCAGCAAACATAGAGGACGTCTTAGAATCTATCAGGATGGGGTTGACGGAAGTTTATGGTAGGCCAAGTGGTTTAAAGGCTAAACTTGAGAAGAGGATTCATAGAGGAAAACTTGGACTATTTTCTCCGCTATAAACTCTGCGGGATTTACCATGGAATTTAAAATCTTTCTAGCTTTTTTCTCAAGTTTGACCCTTTCACGGGACTCTAGAAACCTCTTTATAAGTTTTAAAGCCTCCTCCGATTGGGAGGTCTTATACAGGAGGCCTTTACTTGCGAGGTATTTCTCAACGTATGTTTCTCCACCGGGGTAGCACGAAATCACTGGAACGCCTAGAAGAGCGGCTTCACAACTCATAGTCCCCCCACCTCCCACAAACGCCGTAGCTAGGTATAGCAGATTTATGGCGTCAACCGTTTTCTCCAACACTAAAGCCCTTCCGTTAAACGTCTCCGATATCTTCCGCAACTGTTCCTCGTACCTAGGGATTATGACTGGTTGAATGTCAAGATTTTGAATGGCTTTAACAGCTATCTCTTCGACGAGGCCTCCCATGCCGAGTATATATGACGCCTGGCTTTCCTCAAGCCTGAATACAACTATGGGCTTTTCTCCGGATAGCCCTAAAGACTTAGCGATATCTAATTTTGGTTTAAAACCTTTAAGCCATGCGGCTGGGTCTAGCGCTTTATACTTGAATATTCTAGAAGATTTTATACCGTATACAGTCCAAGCAGTCTTAGGTATGATCCAAGGCGTGAACAGTATTTCAGATAGTGGAATCGAAAGCTTTGCGACGGCACTTGAATGTGGACTATCGTTCACAGCTACGTGGGGGATGGCTAATCCAAAGGCTACTCTAGATGCTTCTGGAGATGAGAAGGATATAACTAAGCTGGGTTGGATTTTCTGCAGAACCTTCTTAAGTTCTACCATACGCTCCAAACTGGCTTCAAGCTTTCCTTCAAGCGTCGCTCCACCATACCTACCTACCAAATAAGCCTCCTCACCTAAAACCTCTAAAAGTCCAACAACTTCTCTAAACACTCTAGCCGTTTTGTAGACTTCTAAACCCTTTTCCTCGAGCTTTCTCCCTAAAGCTGAGAAAAACCTACACTGTTTTGGCGTTAAAATATCGAGTAAAACCCTCATCAGACAGTTAAACATCGATAGATTAAATTAAAGCTTTATTTGAAGGCTCTAAATAAAGAGGGAATAATTTAAATGCTATCAGCTAGAGTTTTAGATTGCTAAGACGTATGTAGAGGTTGCGTTCTCCATGACTAATATAATGGATCTAAACCCTGAGGAAATCCCAGGTATGCTTACTAAAGGGGCTCTCAAGCTGAGCGTAATAGGATGCGGGGTCATGGGTCTACCGTTAGCCTGTCTCTACGCTGATAAGGGGGTTGAAGTTTATGGGGTAGATGCAAACGTAAAACTTATCGATAGGCTTAAACGCGGCGCGGTTTCAAACCCTGAGCCTGGGCTTCAACCACTCCTTCAAAAAGTACTTAGAGCTGGGAAATTTCACCCAACTACGGACGTTAAATCCGCTGTCAACGATTCTGACGTGGTCATGATCGTCATATCGGCTTCCGTAAATCAATTTGGCGTTCCAGACTACTCTCCTCTCCGTAAGGTTGCAGAGGAGCTGGGAGCGTATATGAGGAAGGGTAGCCTCATAATTCAAAGTAGTACAACTGGTCCGGGTGTGAGCGAGGAGTTTGTTAAGGGGGTAATTGAAACGCTGTCTAATTTAAAAGCCGAGCAAGACTTCGGCTTCGCTTACAGCCCTCTTAGAGGGGCGGAGGGCTCATTACTAAGGGACCTTGTAAGCTATCCTAGAGTTGTTGGAGCAGTTGGACCTAAAAGCCTCGCTGTCAGCGAGGCTGTTTTGAAGACTGTTGTTGAAGGGGGGATTGTTAGAGTTAGAGACGTTAAAACAGCTGAAGCCGTCAAGCTTTTTGAAAACTTCTACCGGTTTGCTACATTAGCTATAAGCCATGAACTCGCAATCTTATGTGAGAAAATGGGCGTAGATTACTTAGAGACGTTGAAAGCCGCTACAACTCAACCATTCTGCCATCTACTTAAGCCCAGTATAGGTGTAGGCGGTCATCTACCTAAAGATGTTCAACTACTGCAGAATTCAGCTGAAAATGTTAATCTCAACTTGCGTATGCTTAAAATGGCGTTAAAAGTGAATGATGCTCTTATTAAACACGATTATGCGCTTGTGATAAAGGCTTTGAGAAGGCTTGGGAAGCCTCTCAGACGCTCCAGGATACTTATACTTGGATTGAGCTTTAAACCGAATGTTAAAAACGCTAGGAACTCCTACAGCATTAGATTGGCAAACGAGCTCATGAAGAGGGGGGCTGAGGTGATTGTGTATGATCCATATTTTACGAGCGAGGATATAAGAAGCATGGGCTTTAAAACTTCTATGAGCCTTAAGAGGGTTCTTAGAGACGTTGATTGCGTAGTCGTAGCCACACCGCATGACGCGTTTAAAAATATGAGTTTAAGCGGTTTCAGGAGGGTTGATGGTAAACCTATAGCTATAGTAGACTTCGGCAGAATATTTAACCGTGAAGATGTTGAAAAAGCCAACCTTATATACGTTGGTATAGGAGTTGATGCCGTTGATTAAAGTAGCAGTCATAGGTGTAGGCTTCTGGGGTAGAAACCACGCCAGAGTCTATAGTGAGATAGAAGATGTTGAACTTGCCGCCGTATGCGATATAGACCGTGAAAGGTCTAAAAGCGTGGCTAAGAGGTATGGATGTAGGTCGTATACAGATTTTAGGGAGATGCTTCTGGTTGAAAAGCCAGATGCCGTGAGTGTATGCACTCCAACGATTACACATTTTGAGATAACGTCTGAAGTTTTAAACCATGGGATCCACAGTTTAACGGAGAAGCCTTTATGTAGTACTGTAGGGGAGGCTGAGAGGCTTCGAGAATTAGCCTATAACTTAGGGCTTAAACTCATGCCGGGCCATATAGAACGTTTCAACCCAGCCGTGGGGAGGATCAAAACTCTGATAGATGAAGGTTTACTCGGCCGGATTATCCTCATAACTGCTAGAAGGGTTTCCAGATGGCCTGAACGCATAGGGGACGTAGGTGTTGTTAAAGACTCTGCCATACATGATGTAGACGTAATGCGTTTTCTCGTAGGCGATGTCGAAAGCGTCTATGCTAAGGTTGGCAGTCTTAGGCATAAGTTTGAAGACTACGTTGAAGCAATTCTACACTTTAAGAGTGAAGCTACGGGGTTCATAGAGGCAAACTGGCTTACACCCCGCAAGATTAGATCTCTAATAGTAACTGGAAGTGAGGCTACGGCTTCTTTAGACTACATATCTCAAGAGGTTTCAATAGAAGACTCTGAAAAGGTTCTTCAGCCGACTGTTAAATGGGAGGAGCCTCTGGTGAGGGAGCTTAAACACTTCATCGATAGCGTTTTAGGTAGGGAGAGCCTACTTCTAACGGCTGACGACGGGGTGGAAACACTTAAAATATGTGAGGCAATACTTAAATCCGGCTATAAAGGTGAAAAGATTTACTTGAGGTGAATCTATTGAAGAGAAAGCTTATGGACATATTGGCATGCCCCATCGACAAACATCATCCCCTTGAGCTCTTAGTGTTTAAAGAGGAGGGGGGTGAAATAGTAGAAGGACTCATATGGTGTCCTAAGTGCAGCAGGTTCTATCCAATACGCGACGAAATCCCTGAAATGCTCCCAGACGAGCTTAGAAATTTAAAAGAAGATTTAGAGTTTCTTGAAAAGTGGAGGGACAAAATACCGGAGAAAATTCTGATGGAAGGTAAACCAGTAAACCTAAAGTTTAAACGAGGTTAAGATATATTTTTGCCAAGTTTTATGTAGAGGAAAAAATGGAGGAATCTATTTAGAAGGGTATGAAAAACCTTATAATCCATATTATTCCACCGAGTATCATCCCTATCATGCATCCCGCTACAGCCCCGGATGCTATTGGAACGCCACAGCCTTCATACAGTTTAGCTCCTCCAATTCTAAGCGTCAACATTTTAAGCACCCATGCCGCGAGAAACGCAGACCATAGTCCGAACAAAGCCGAGGCGCATGTAGTACCTAGTATGTAGCCTATAGGTTCTAGCGGGAACCATACGAATCTAGCGTGAAGTAGACTGAGGACGATCGCTATTATAGCTCCTATTATGCTGTATTCGACCCAAGGATCGCGGGCTGGTAGTGTAACCCATCCTGTAGATACACCGGTTAAAGCCCAGGTTCCTCCCAGATACCAGCTTGACCATATCCCTATACGTCTACCACCCACTGTATTTAGAAGCCATATGAGTGCAATATTTGATACTAAAGGTGCTATTAGGAAGGCTACTGTCAGGGTTTTAAACGTGTCTCTCGCACTTAAACCAGCGAGGCTGGCGAACTTGTAAGAGGTGAAGGATGAAACGGCCGCTCCGCCCCATGGATATGACGGTGTGTCAGATAGGAAGGTGGACATTCTGAATATTAGGAATTCCTGGGTTGTCGGCGGGTCGTGGCACGTCGGGTGAAGAAGCCTAAAGAAGACGAAGCCTTTATCAACGCTTCTCCAGTATGCTCCGGCTAGTCCAAAAAGCCGGCTCATTGGATACCATATGCAGAAAGCCGTCAAAGCCATAACCAGCGCGTCTAAAAGCGGCATGGTAGACCACATCCAGAATGCTGTAGAGGCTATTATAGTGACAGCCAACATTATATAACATGCTCTATAGCTCATAGCCTCTTCTTTAAACTCACTAGAGCCTCTAGACGCCGCTTTAAACGTTTCAGCAAGGTATCGTCTGTTGAGTATTAGATGCATAATGCCTAGCGCTATGAGAGCGCCTACAGCTATCGCCATGAACTTAAGAGGCGGGTCTGTAGATGGAGATGGGCTACACCAATACCTACCACACGTGCCTATACCGGTTATTCCAGTATAATAGCCCATGTAGTAGGATATTTGAACAGCTATTATGTACACTAGAGCGAAGAACCATGTGCTAAACTGCACGTGTAGAGGAACCATGTAAGCTATGGCTACCGCAGTGGGGCTGTACGTCATACTCATCATACCCGGTATGGTGCCTAGGGGCTCGTCTCCTCCAAACCATCTGGTTAACATGGGACATGACCTATAGTTGACGCCATAGATGTCTGGAAACCATGGAAATATCCCCGTGAGAGTTACTGGAATTTGAAAAATTAGCCCTATTAGCACTCCTATCAGGAAGAACCTACTCCAACCCTTCTCCGCAGTAGCATTTTCAGCCAGCTCATACGCAACTAAAGCGTGTGGAAATGGAACCTTCTCGATATCTATCCAGAGCCTTCTGAATAGTGTAGCCAACGACAACATGAAAAGGCTTACTGTTACGTTCAGAAGCCAGTACCAGGTGATCGGCGTCGCCCAAGCACCCCAATCTATCGGACCGCCCTCGGATAATAGAACAGCTACTTCGTATGGAGGAGCCATAAAAGTTGGTATGACCATGTCTGCGAGTTCACGCAACGTTATTCTGAGGGCATACATGTAATGTGTACATAATGCCCATGGATAGTGGATGAAGTATGACGTTGTTAAAGAGCTTATGTATAGGTAGGCTAGGGTTTTAACGCCCATTTTATCTCTTAAAGACTTAACCCTGTAAAGCGGAGCTGTTATAAGAAGCATTAAGAACGGCGCTGTAGTCAACCCTATGTGGCAGACAGACTCCCCTAACGTATTAACGATCCAGTAGGGGAAACTACCTATGAGTAGCTGCCATATCGGACCTATGAAGCCTAGAACCAGCGGTACGAGTATTACGAGCAACCATGGAAACTTCTCCTTTACAACTTCCCTTGACATTTCCACCATGAATTATTTGACCCTAGAAATTATTTATATTTAACTGTTAGACTGGCATCCTCAGCCTACAAACTATTTATGCATAGTAAGAGGTTGGAAAAATGACGTGGAATATGCCGTCCTAATTCTAAAACCCTTTCAGCAAGTTAACGGTTATTTCTTAAACTGTGGCATGAACTCTGCGTGGGCTATTAGAAGTTCATCCATTATCTTTCTGGCGGCTTCCATATCATGGACATAGGGGCATGCCAAGAGAGCCTGATATAGGAGGTCTTTATCTCCCGTAAGGGCTGCGTCTACCGTGAGCTCTTGCCAGTTTAAAGTATGTAGCGTAAGCCCTAGTAGTGGTTTCGGAAGATCACCTACGAATATCGGCGTTATCCCCCTCCTATCGACTATACATGGGCCCTCAACTATGGCGTCTCTAGGCAGATTTCCTATAGCTCCATTATTTGGAAAGTTTATACCTCCCCACTCGCGCCCTTCGTTTGCGATTATACTGACCATTATCCCTATGGCGTGTCTAGCATGGTGTAAGTGGAAGCAATACTCTGGACGGTTGGGATCGTAATCGGCGCCAGCAAGCATTTCGTTGACGAAGTCCCAAGCAGACTTAGACCAACCTAATAGCGACTCCTCGGGTATGGTCTTCCTAATCTCCATAGCCTTATTATGCTCCCAGTACATGTGACAGTGGTATGCGCAGACGTTTACGTAACCATATGTTTCGAAGAGACGCATTGTAAAGTCGTCCGGTCCTCTGAAAAACTTCAGAACACCCTTTTCTCTATCCTCCTTATACTTTTTGAGTATACTTCTAAGTAGAGGATAGCCGTCTTCCCCATTGACTAGGAGGTCTACAAGCCAAGTGTTATGGTTTACACCTATTGCACGCGGTCTTATATCTTCATTGACGCAGTATCTCCTCTCGAATGGAGGCATATTCAGCCAAACCGGCAGAGTTCTCATAGCAAACCCAGCGAAGCAGTCGCAGATGGCTATAAACTTCACCTTTGTCACTCTTCGAACGGCGTCTGCTACGAAATTCGTAGGGTTGACGTAGCTTATAACCCAAGCATCTGGACATAAGTCCTCTATCATCCTACAGTAGTTGAGCGTTGCTGGAATGGTGCATTGAGCCATAAACGTACCTCCAGGGCCAGCGGTCTCATCACCACATATCCCATACTTCATCGGTATCTCGAAGTCGAACCTCATGTGCTTCGCACCGCCTATCCTATAGCCAGGCATTACGAATGTAGCGCCTTCGAGAGCTTTCTTAGGGTCAGTGGTCCAAGTAAACTTCATTCTAACGTTTGCTCTTTTAGAGAATTCCTCGCCTAGTTTTGTCAGTAGGGGGAGGCGTGTGGGGTCTATGTCCATGAGGCATACTTCACTACCTTCGAGGACCTCTCTATTTTCAAGCATCACGTAGATGAGAGATGGGACGAAGGGGCTTCCCCCTCCGAGAAGTGTTATCTTCTCTCCAGAGTCCATTTAAATCGGTTTAAATATTAGTCTTGAAAAGTTAAAAGCTTTCCCATATTAAATCAGTCGGCCTATCGATGTTGGTGACGATAAGAGATTATTCTATAAGATGGGGTAAAATTCTTCGTTTTATAGAGTTTACCATTGGGGGTTTCAACTGTAGTGCTAGGTGGTTGATGTGTGGAGGGCGGGTTTTTTACGGATAGTGAGGGGGCCGCTTTACTGCAGAGCCCTCTCCGTAGTTTTACACTATTCGTTACTGCTATTTTTTAAACAGGAAATAAAATGCTTTTCTACATCTGGGAGGTTTAAGGTTAGAAATAAAAACTTTCATTTAATCGCCGACAATAGACCAATAGGGCTTTGCTAGACGACTCGGCTCACTCAATCTGAGGGAGAAGTCATGAGAATGGAAAAGTATTAAGCCGTTCTGAGAATTGGGGAGACCTATGAAGACTTCGGGTTGGAGGTCTACGTAAAAGACGTTTTGAGGGGATGTTGAGAAAACGTAAGTAAAACTTATTAATTAAAGGAATACGTAGTCTATCCGGTGGGGCCGTAGTCTAGCCAGGTAGGACGACAAGCTCAATCCACCTGGATTGGGCTCGTTAAGGGCTCCAGATGCCGGATGGCGACCGGGGTAAGACTCGGAAAGGGGATGATGAGAGTTCTGGAGCGCTGGTGAAACCCGTCGGTCGCCGGTTCAAATCCGGCCGGCCCCACCAGTCTTTCGGATTCAAATAATTTCCTTAAATTTTTAGATCTCACGACTATAATACTTGCTTAAGACTTCGAAGAATGTTAAAGCTCAAACGTTTAACCAATACAGAGTAATCAATTCAAACGATTTTTTTAAAAGCCATGCAAACGAGCTGTCTTTAGCATTTTCCACGTCTTTGAGCCGCTCTTGGTAAAAGAAAAGGGGGTTTTATAGTTTTACGTACGTGTTTCGTTTCTTCAGGGTTATTATGATGCCGGCGGCGGTAATTACCATAAAGGCCAGCGTTAAGGCCAATGCTGTGGGAGAGGCTGGGAATAGTGTAGCCAGGCTTTCAATCTGAACTATTATGCCTCCGACAGGGGCGGCTCTAATTATGACTGCTGCCATGCTTGTACACGCGTTGTCATCGGTATCCAATTCGCCTTCAACAGGCAGTGCATGAGCACTTATCCAGTAGGTTCCGGGTGGAATACCTGTTGTATTCCATGTAAAAGTCAATGTTCTACTTTCACCTGGAGATAGATCCTCAACCTCTACACTTGCACAGCATTCACGCTCACCGTAGTAGTACACCCTCAATGTGAAGCTCTCCGTTTCAGTCCCCTCATTTGCCACGGTAACATTTATGTTTACGATTCCGCCTTGGAAAACCTCTGTTGGATTTGGAACCTGGCTTATTGCCGCTATATCATGAATAACTATCTTTATGATATCGACGCTAGTACTAGTACAGTTATTGTTTTCCTCGTCTGACTCGGGTATTTCAAGGTCTGAATCGGCCATAGCCCTTATATGGTATGTTCCAGGAGGTATCCCGGTGGTGTTCCATGTGAATCTAAGCGTAGCGATGTTGCCGGGTGCTTGGTTATACACCCTTAAGGTATCTATTGGCATTATCGGTATCCAGTTAACTTGATCGCTACTGTAATAGCAAGTCACGTTGTAAGTTTCGCTATAGTAATCACCTCCATTTTCAACCTGAACGTCTATACCGACAACCTCACCTTGAACAACCACGTTTTTCAGCGGAGTTTGACTAACCGCTCTCACATCGCGGGTATAGGCACTCACCTCAACATCAAGATCGCCATAATCTTCAACTTGGCCCCCGGTAGCGTTGATGCCTCTGGCTATGAGATCTCCGCCTCTGTTTAGAGTAAATGTGTCTGAACTGCTTGGCTCCAAGGTGACGTTAAACGTTAAGGTTGCGCTCTCACCAGGCTCGAGGTCTCCTACTTCCCAAATGATTTTTAACTCCGTGTCGCTGTAGTAAGCGTTGCCTTTGCTTGGTTTTCCGATTCCCGAGTACGTGACGCCTGAATATATCGTATCGTTAACTTCAACGTCCGTGACGTTGCTGCCTCCGATATTGGCAACTATTATCATAATCTCATAAGTAGTTGTATAATTTACTATCGCAGGATCTGGTCCATCTACCACGCGAACCAGCACCTTATTAACGGATAGTATCCCAGGCAGTGGAGGCGGTTGAGGAGCATATACTGTAACGGGTAGAACGCTTGTACAGTTATTGTTCGTCTCATCAGACTCTGGTATTTCGCGTGCAGAGTCAACCATCGCCGTGATAAAGTAGGTTTTAGGACTCACTCCAGACGTATCCCAGTAAAATGTCAGCGTTGTGCTTTGACCTGCTGCAAGATTCTCCACCCGTTGTGTTCCAATAACGTCAATTGTGTCGTAGTAGCATGTCACATTAAAAGATTCTGTGAAGTCGCCCATGTTTTCTACTGCAACGTTTATCTCTACGATGCCGCCCTGTTCCACGCTCGTCACGTTTGCAACCTGCGTAATTGCTGCTAAGTCATGTTTAAGCGCAGGTGTAACCGTTACCGTCGCCTCGGCGGTGCACCAGTTGTTCGTCTCATTGTTCTCCAATATTTTCCCACCAGAGTCGGCTAAAGCCCTGATGGAGTATGCGCCCGGCTCAACATCGGAAGTGTTCCAGTAAAATGTCAGCGTTGTGCTTTGACCTGCTGCAAGGTCTATCACACGCTGCGTCCCTACAATCGTTATATTGAAATAGCATGTAACATCGAAGCTTTCAACGTGCATTCCTAAATTCTGCACTGTGACGTCTATTTGGACTATTCCACCCTGCACTACGCTTGTCGCATTAACGGTCTGGCTTACCGCAGCTACATCGCGGACATGAATCGCTGTCTCTTCATCTCTGCTGTCTGTCGTAGGGGCCTGATTAAGATTCGGATTCTCCTGGTCTGTAGCCCAGTACAGCCAGTAGGAGGATGGGTCTCCCAGCATACTCCAGTTTATATATATATCTATGGAGTAGCCATCTATCCTCCAGCTTCCATCTGTAGCATTAGTGATCTTATAGTAATTGTAGTTTACTGGCGGCCACGGACCATACTCGTCAAATTTACCGTCGCCAGTAATGTCGTATAATAGGTATAATTCTCCCTGCCCGTCGTTGTCCGTATCCTCGACGAAGAGCAGATATTCAGCTCCTATAACGTTTCCACCGCTAACGGAGAGGTCTCCGTTGAGGTCTATAAACCACTTGTAGCGGGCGTTGCCGCTCAGCCATCGGCTACCAGGCTCAGCGTAGCATTCAAGCCGCAGATATAGATAGACGCTGTCAAAATTGTAGTATGCGTATTTAACGTCACGCCAATCATCCTGCGGCCCATTCTCATTCTCATCCAAGTCGATTTGGATCCATGATGAAGGCCAAGTAGGCGTGGAAGAAGCATATACGTCAGAGATCATCAGGGATACAGCCGATAGGAGCGAAATCGTCAACATCATTGAACATAGAATTCCAGTGAAAAGTTGAGACCTCATATTTTATCTCCCCTTCACTATGCAATTTTTGATGTTAAAAAAACTATATAAGATTTAAGGTTTAAATATAACTAGATGAACATTATCAAAGCACAGCCTACCAGAATGCTAAAGGCCGCGAGAACTTTAAAAGCCTTATGTGGACGATGAACAAACTGTTCTTCCAC
>CAZMSC010000006.1:22123-68595 GCA_964568845.1 uncultured Candidatus Bathyarchaeia archaeon
TACAGTTCAGCGATGTTGGAGACTACTGTTTAATTCAGTATTTCCGCCTGTAGGAAGTTGCGATAGGCTTTGACTACTTTAACTTTGAGTTTTCCGCCGAGGATGTTTCCGTCGTGTAGAACTACTATGGGCTTATACGCGTAGTTTCTAGCTATCCAGCTTCCAAGCTTTAAACCCTGCGATTCAACCGTAACCTCACCAGTCCAGTTCAACCAGTTCAAGTTGCGTCTGTACGATATGTTGAAGCATAATTCATTTATTTTCCGAGTACGCTCCTTAACCACCTGGGGGTGTAGGGGTTTAAGCTTAGAGGCTTCCGTCTTAGGTCTAGCTCCGAACTTTGAAACGTTGACGTGGTCCGGCTCTACACGTTTTATAAAGCTGAGCGTAGCCTCAAAGTCTTCTTCAGACTCAGTTGGATACCCCACTATGACGTCCGTCATAAGTGAAAGCTCGGGATACTTAGACCTAAACTTACGCATAACATACTCAGCTTCCGCTACGGTGTAGCCTCTACGCATATCGTTTAAGACTCTATCGCTTCCAGACTGTACTGGAACGTGGGCGAATTTGAAAACCCTGTGGTCTGAGTACAGGTCTAAGATTCTATCTATGAAGCTCTGTATATGCACTGGGTTCATCATGCCTATTCTAACCTTGAAGTCTTCCTCCAACTTCAGAATTTTTTCAAGCAGATCCGCCAGCGTTAAACCTATGTCTACACCGTAGCATCCGTTGTCTTGAGAAGTCAGCCATATTTCTCTACAACCATGCTCTAAAGCTCTACGAACCTCCTCAACGATCAAATCTGGCGGGTAGCTTCTAAGAGCCCCCCTTGCAATTTTAACCTGGCAGAAGCTGCATTTCCCGAGACAGCCTTGAGCTATTGGAATTACACCTATGAACTGTTTAAGTCTAACCCTAGGTTTACATAGAGGGATGTCTTCAGGCTCGACGAGTTTGACGAATCTACCTCCACGTAGGGCCGTTTCAACCGCGTCAACTATCCGTGTAACAGCTCTAGCACCTATTAGAGAAGCCCTAGGGTTTATACGCTCTACAACCTCTCTACTCGTTAAAGGCATACAGCCCGCCACTATAAGCGGCTTATCAAGTTTGGATAGGGTAGATATTACGTGGGTCATTCTATGCTCGGTAGGCGTTTTAACAGTGCAAGTAGCCACGATGTTTACGTCTGCCTCATCCGGGCTGTCAACTATCTCATAGCCTCTAGCTTTAAGTAGCCCGAGCATAACCTCTGCATCTGCTACATTAGCGCTGCATCCGTAGACCTCCATGTAGATTTTAGCCAAGCCCGGAGCCACCATTAAACTTAATATCGCTCAGACTTTTATCTTTTAACAGCTCAACCTCTAACCTAATCTATTCTATAGCTGGTTTAAATGGAAGATTTGAAGACCTACCTCTCCAGTTCAAACCTTCTCCCGTAAACCGGCACTTCATGTATGAACTGTATGAGCATATCCATGCTCTTACCGACCCCCATGAAGCCCCTCTCCTCCACAAGCTCCACGGCCGTTTGAAGTTTAACAGAGGACTCTGCGTAAATCGTGAAGAGGACGTCGCCTTTCTCAACGTGATCACCGATCTTCTTATTAAGAAGTACTCCAGCGCCTTTGTCTTTAGGCGCACCAGCAGCTCTAGCGACCTCGATAAGTCTACCGTTATCTATCCACAGAACCACACCGTCGTTTTCAGCCTTAACACAGTACGTTTTATCTCCAACAGGTATATCCTCCGGTTTAATATCGGGATCCCCACCTTGAGCTGCAATAATTTCTCTAAGCTTTCTCTCAGACTTGCCCGATTTAATCAGTTGGATAGCGGTGTCGAAGCCGCCTACACCAGCCATTTGAAAGAGCGCTCCAGCTATGTTTGCAGCCTTATTTATGAGGTCTAAAGCCTTATTAGAGCCCATTAAAGTTTCCAACGCCTCTCTAGCCTCTAAAGCAGGTCCGATTGCGTATCCAATAGGTTGCTCACCATAGGTTATAGCGCAGCTAGTCTGTATACCCAGCCTACGGCCAAGCTCTATGAAGTCTTTAGCCAGAGCATTAGCTTCACCTATGGTTTTAACCTTCGTCCCCCTGCCAGTTGGAATATCTATCACCAGGACCCTAGCGTTAACGGCTTTCTTCTTACTCATAATGCTGGGCAGTAGTAGAGGATCTATAGCCAGAGGATACTCCACTTGCACGAATATATCGTCTGCAGGAGATAGATGTAAAGCCCCACCCCAGACGAGGCAGCCCCCCGTCTTCTTAACAACAGACTTTATCTCCTCCAAATCTAAGTCGACAGGCATGAGCACTTCAGCCCTATCAGCCGTACCGCTATTATGTAAAAATATGGGCCCAAAACCCCCAACGAATTTTTCATAGCCATCAACGCATAAATCGTAAACAAATGGATGATCGTTTTGGAGCTCTTTTATATCTCTTATTTTAAGAAAGCCGATTTCCGAGTTTGCTAAATTTTGAAGGAGTTTCATAGTTCTACCTCCTCCATTAATTTTTATATTTTTTTGAAGAGTATGGAATGACACGGTTTTTTGATCTAAGAGTATATGAGAGAATTTCCAGTCATTTTCTTTTCCATCCAAAAAATTCTTATGATTTTTCGCTATACTCTTAAGCCCACTTTCCTCAGTCGGGATAAGGTTGATAAAGCTTGTGAGCCCCTTTGTAGTAAAATATAGTCTATAGCTTTCTTGACACGAAGAGGTATAATTTTTAAACTTTCTTTCTTTTTTAGGACGTAAGTGATAGGTACAACTCACTCCTAGAATAGTAGTTAGATAAAGTATACCATTTGCAAGCTCTCTACTTATAGTAGAGATTTCGAACAGGTGCTCTTTAGCTCTTCTACCCCCATTTCCTCTTATGTATGCTCTAAGAAACTCGTACTGCTTTTCTGGACCACAATTTAAGACTATCCACGACAGCTTTTTATTTTGCGCATTTTCCCCTGTTTCAAACACATGCCGAAAGACCAACGAGAGTATCGTTCCACCGACGTCAACGTTAATCTCGTGCGGCTTAGGAGACGATATTTTTGCACTCAAGTTAAAAACTTTTTCTATGCAGTCCACTATTTCTTCAGCTATTTCTTTTTCTCCTTTTCCCATATAGAAGGTTATTCGATCATTATACAGGTGTCCTTCTGCCGCAAAAAACCCGAGAAGCTTCATCAGCTCTGGTGATACCTTGATTATAGCTGGAATTTCCTTTTTGCTTCTTCCAAACTTTAGCCTCGCCCCCTCAGGTACTCTCACTTCTTTAGTTTTCAGCCAGGAAAGGGGAATGAGCCCTCTCCGATATCTCATGTAATTTTTCCACGAGTTGAAGACTTCCTTTATTTGGAGTCCCCTTTTGTCCAAACCTTTGATGAATATCCTATCCAGATATTTCTCTGGCAGCTTGTCTAAGAACTCGCGAACCAAGTCTACCTCAGAAATTTCCGGTACGTTGATCTTCCGCGGAACTACAACATAATCTCCTTTCTTCAATTCAGATGTTGGAAGGGAAAGGATCCTCCCATTTTTAAGTACAAAAACAGAGTGATCCTTTGTCACTTTAACTTTTCTACCAGTCTGAAGAGTGATCTCTAGCAATTGTTTTGGTGCGCTGTGTCTAAACACGCCAGTTAATTTCTTAAAACTAACCTTGAATTCATTGTCAAAGACGGGAACCTCGACATCATTTACACGTTCATTATCATTTATTAGCTTATCGACAAATTCACCTATTTCAACAATTTTTACTATCCCATTGCTTTTGATGAGGATTGGTGTATCGTAAGCTACGCTTGCACTAGTAATCGCCCTGGAAGAAGTCTTTGGAATCGTTAAACCAGCCGCAGCTATCGTCGGGACGGCGACTAAACTCGTCTTATCTCCTGGAACCCCACCTATACTATGCTTGTCTACTACGAAAACATCGTCTAAGTTTAAGGTTTCACCCACCTCAACCATGGCCTTACTCAAGCTTGTAGCTTCATCCAAATCTAGGCCAAAGGTATGCAGAGCCGTTACAAAGGCTGATATTTCGACTTCCGTTAAACGGCCGTCTACAACATCCCTAACTATCTCGTAGATTTCAGGGTACGTTAACTTCTTACCTTTAAGCTTCTCCCTTACAAAATATATGCTTCTAGGCGGTTCTGAAAGCCTAACGTCTACTATAGAGCCGTCTTCGAGTTTAAGTTTGGAAGCAACCTCATCGTATGCACCTACAATGCCTTTCTCGACCGCTCTGTAGGTTACGTTTACTACGGATGTGATCTCACGCCCCTCGGCATTCACTATTTTAACACGTCCAAGAGCTCTAACGCCTATGTCATCGGCATCCTCCTTATTGAGGAGGACTATGGGCTTACCACCAGCTTCGATGTATAGTCTCTTAACCCTTAGAAGCATTACAGCACCCCTGCTAGATAACTTCAAGTTGAAGTATTATTTAAACTGAGAAGTTAAAGCATTACTGCTCCCACATAATGAGGATAATGCTTTTCTTCTATATCTGCCGAGTTTCATTTGGGTGAGAGCTTAACAGTAGATGTCTTTTTCAAACTACTGGAAGATGCTGTTGACAATATGAGAAAGGCAGGTTTCAGTGAAGCGTTTATAATTCATCATGATGAGGCGGATGGTGTATGCTCTGCGGCTATAACGGCTAAAGCATTAAACAGAGCTGGTTTAAACTTTAAAACGATATGTCTTGATAAGCTTTACCCTGAGGTTTTAAAGGGGGTCTATGCTAGAGGGGAGGGCTTATACCTGTTCACGGATATCGGCTCAGCCCACGTTAAGCTGATTGAGAGAGATGCACCTAGGGGAAGTTTAACCATAATACTCGACCACCACGATACTCTACAATCATCGCGTACAGACGTTTTGAACGTAAACCCTGAGCTCTATGGCTTATCTGGTGAAAGGGACGCTTCAGCTTCAACCGTCGCATACCTATTTGCCAAAACTTTAAACCCTAGCAATTCAGACCTTTCGGCTCTAGCCCTGATAGGTGCGGCTGAGATTCCAGGCCCAATTATAGGTTTAAACCAGTTAGCCTTAAAAGACGCGTTAAACGGCGGGTTTATCCAACCTGAGAAGGACGGGGATTTCAAGATCACGAGGCTTGGTAAACCACTCTCGTACAAGCGATACTCAACAATACTATCCGTTTTAGCCTCTGTAGGATACTACAGAGGGGGGCCTCTGAAAGCGGTAAAAGCATGTATGGATGGTTTTAAAGACGAAGACTACGAGGAAGCCTCTAAGCTTGAAGAAGAGAGAAAGAAGGCTAACGCTACACTGCTCAGTATTCTTAGAAGGGAGAAGTTGAATCGGATGAAAGCCATACAGTGGTTTTCGGATAAAGGCGTTTATAGAAGTATGGGTACTAAAGTCATAGGGAGCTTCTGCAGCTACCTTCAGTATCAGGGGTTTGTAGATAAGGACAAGTACATTGCAGGATATATGGACGTTCCACCGGATATACCGGGCTACGGTAGATTGGAGAAGACGTATGTTAAAATATCTACAAGAGCCCCAAAACCGTTAGCAGATAAAATAGCTACTGGTGAAAAACCCCCACTATCTAAAATACTCCCAGAGGCATGTTCGAGATTTGGTGGATTTGCCGATGGACATACCGTAGCCGCTTCAGGCGTAGTCGAGAAGAACATGATAATAGATGCTCTTAAAACGTTAGACGAACTAGCATCATCGTAAACTTTGCAGTTTTCTAACAATGTTACGGTATACATATCTACTAAGAACCGGTTCCTAGAAGAGAGAGACAAACCCTTATTATACAAAACACGATGTAGTAATTTTAGAATGAAATGAACTTAGAGGGGAAAATCGAAGAACCATATAGATCTCTACTTGAAAAGTTAGTCGAACTTTTATCTACAAGATTAGGTGATAAGCTGGTCTCCGTCGTCGTCTACGGCAGCGTCGCCAGGGGGTCGGCCCGTAAAGATAGCGATGTAGACGTTTTAATAATAGCTGAATCTCTGCCTAAAAGCCGTATGAAGCGTCAACAACTGTTTCTAGAAGTTGAAGGCAGGCTTGAACCCATTATCGATAGGCTTTGGAATACGGGGTTTTACGTAGACTTTTCACCGGTGATTTTATCGGTTGAAGAGGCTTCGAAGATAAGACCGATATATCTCGACATGGTTGAAGACTCCGTTATACTCTACGATAGAGGCGGATTTTTCAGCAACATCATCTTAAGGCTTAGAGAGAGGCTCAGAGAGTTGGGCTCTAAGAGAGTGTGGGTTAAAGATAAGTGGTATTGGTTGATTAAACCGGATATAAGGTTTGGAGAGGTTGTGAGAATTGAATAACGTCGATATGGCTAAATCATATCTCAGACAGGCTGAAGAGAGGGTTAGACACGCCGAGGAGGCTATGGGAACGGGAAACTATGCGTATACGATTCGACAAAGTCAAGAGGCTGTTGAGCTGGCTCTCAAAGGTGTTTTAAGGTTGGTAGCAATAGAGTCGCCTAAATGGCATGACGTGGGGCCGATCCTTAAGAGGCATAGGGAAATCTTCCCAGAATGGTTTAAAGCCGAAATAGACAATCTTGCATCGATTTCTAGAAAGCTTAGACGGGAAAGAGAACCAAGCATGTATGGAGATGAAGAGACAGGTACACCTCCAGACCAGCTTTATAGCCGCATGGATGCTTGGGAGGCTTTAGAGTATGCTAAGAGCGTTTTAAACCTATGTATAAGGCTTCTGAGAAACTATCCAGCCGCTATTAGCGATCCATCTCACCCTTAAAAGACGCGGGCTTTCTCGCAGAGGATGGTAAACGTTAAACTTGCCTTTTCTTATAGTAGGATAATACTTTTTCCACGGCTTTAGCTACGTCTTCTACGTCTTCTTCTGCGAAGTATTCGTTACATGGCAACGTTAGAAGAGCGTTTAAGGTTTCCTCGGCTCTAGGACATAACCCCTCACCGTAATGTACATCTTTACCATAGAGTGGACACATCCAGGGACATTTCGATCCACCATACCCCCTCTTCTCCGTGAATAGTGGAGCCATGTATATGGGTTTACCGATGTAACCTGTTCCAGCAGGTACTCCTTCAGCCGTTATGGCTTTAGCTATGTCGCTTAGAGGGGCTTTAAACATAGAAAGCTCTAGTTTAAGCGGGTAAAGCCAGTAGCTGTGTTTAAATCCCTTGGGAACCCTAGGTGTATAAACCCCTTCGATTTCACCGAGCCTTTTAGTTAGAGATTCCGCCACCGCCCTGCGTCTTTCAACAACCCATTTGACTTTTTTAAGCTGTACACGTGCGACTGCTCCTTGAAGTTCGGTCATTCTATAGTTGAAGCCGATCATGACGTAGGCTCTCGGAAGACCTAGGCTTCTATCCCAACCCTTATCCATGAAAAGCCTAGCCTTCCCAGCAAGCTCTTCGTCGTTTGTAACGGTTATACCGCCGTCTCCAGTAAACATGTGTTTAGACTGTTGGAGACTGAAACATCCGAAATCGCCTATCGTCCCTACAAGCCTACCCTTATACTCAGCTAGGTAGGCTTGAGCACAGTCTTCTATTACGGTTAAGCCTTTATCTTCCGCAAGCTCTAGAAGCGGGTCCATGTCTGTTGGTAAGCCGAATAAGTGGACGGCTATTATAGCCTTTGTTCTCTCCGTGATCCTTTTCTCAACGTCTTCAGGAGATATATTGTACGTGTCTGGGTCTATGTCTGCGAAAATAGGTATGGAATTTTGACCCAGTATTGCTATTATGGTACCTGCGTCCGTTATAGGGCTTGTTAAAACCTCCATACCTGGTCCTAAACCAGCAGCTCCAGTAGCTATATGTAGTGCAGCCGTTCCAGAGGTGGATGCGACCGCGTATTTAACGCTTAAAAAATCAGCAAACTCTTCTTCAAAACTACTGACCATGTTTCCAGAATACCTGAATAGTCTTCCAGATTCGATAACAGACTTGAGGAGCTTAAGTTCTTCTTCACCTATGTTCCTGCCGGACTTATCGTTCACTGTTGGCAGGGGTTTACTTCTAACGGGTTCACCTCCGAGTATGGCGAGCTTATCCATAGAACACCTGATATAGACTTAGACCTTTATCGAATTTAAGTTTTCTAAGAATGTTGGATTTGCCGACACTTCTCCAGCTTAATCTTATAAACATTATCTTCAAAATTTAAAAATATGAGTGGTGAATTTAGAATCGTACACTATCTTGATGTTAAGAGAGAACCGGTTACAGAGCAGAACGGTAGAAATGCTTGGGTTAGATGGTTGATATCATGGGAGCATGGTGCTCCAAACTTCGCCATGAGGATGTTTGAAGTAGAGCCTAATGGGAACACCCCGCTACATAGCCATAATTGGGAACATGAAGTATTCATACTCGAAGGGGAGGGATTTATAGTCTGCGGTGGTAGGAAGTATAGGGTTAAGGAAGGCTACGCCATTCTAATACCGCCTAATATCGAGCACAGCATTGTGAATGATGGAAGTAGAACCCTCAGGTTTCTGTGTTTAATACCTAGGGTTAAATAGTAGTGTTTTTGCGGTAAACTTGTGAAAAAACTTAATTAATCATCATATTCTTTACACGTTTAGGTGCTAAAAATCTATGGATAGATTCAGCCCAGAGGAGTTTATAGAGAGAAAGGTTGAGTGGCTTAAGAGGGAGGTGGATGTTGGAAGGGCTATTATCGCCCTCTCCGGAGGAGTCGATAGCTCCGTAACAGCCGTTTTAGGTTTCAAAGCCATAGGTGACCGTTTAAAGGCGATATTTCTCGAAGATGGATTTATGAGAATAGGTGAGTCTAAGAGAGTTGTAGAGGTTTTTTCAAAGCTGGGTATTAAAGTTGAAGTTTACGACGTTCAGAACGAGTTTATAGAAGCCTTAAAAGGCATTAGAGACGCTGAGGAAAAGCGGAGGGCTTTTAGAGAAACCTTCTACGGGGTTTTTTCAAGGATAGCTAAAAACCTTAAAACCGAAGTCGTTCTACAGGGTACCATAGCCGCAGACGTCGTTGAAACTAAGGGTGGAGTTAAAACCCAGCATAACGTTTTGGAACAGATAGGTATAAACCCACTTGAACGCTACGGTTTCAAAGTGCTTGAACCTCTTAAAGAACTATACAAAAACCATGTTAGAGAGTTGGCTAAAGCCTTAGGACTGCCTAATGAAATAGTGTATAGGAGACCTTTCCCAGGCCCAGGACTATCGATAAGAATTGTAGGTGAAGTGACTAGAGAAAAACTGGACGTAGTTAAGAGGGCTACGTTAATAGTAGATGAGGAGCTTGCAGACGTAAAGTGTTTCCAAGCCTTCCCAGTCCTACTTGAGGGAAAGGCTACGGGACTCTCGAAGAGCGGGTCTAGGAAATACGGCTACATGATAGCATTAAGAGTAGTTGAATCTGAAGACGCTATGACTGCAAAATACGTTAAATTAGACTGGAATAGGCTTGAGAAGGTTAGAGATAGGATAGTTGACGAGGTTCCAGAAGTTGCTAGAGTCCTGTATGATGTAACGGATAAACCGCCTGCGACTATAGAATTTGAATAGTATAAACAGGGATTATTTACTAAAAGTTAAACATTTTTAACAGCTCATAGCACTGGGGATTTGAAATGCTTTTATCTAAGCCAGCAGTTAAATCTACTGAGGATTGGGAGGATTGGTTTAGGTGTCTACTGAAGCTATGGAGAATTACCTTGAAGCAATATACCTGATTTCTAAGAGAAGACAGAAGGTTAGGATTTCAGACATATCTTCAGTTTTAAAGGTTAAAGCACCCACAGTTACGGAGATGGTTCAAAAGCTTGCAGATAGAGGCCTCGTTTCATATAGGCCTTATGAGAGAAACATACAGCTCACAGTTGAAGGCGAGGCTGAGGCTGTGAAAGTGATGAAAAAACATAGCGTTCTTAAGGGGTTTCTCCAGCTTCTAGGTGTAAGTGAGGAGGTAGCTGAGGAGGATGCCTGTAAAATAGAGCATCATATCCACCATGAAACTATGAGCAGGCTTTCAAAGTTCATAGAGTTTATCCAGAAAAATCCTGAAAGCCCTAGGCTACTTGAAACTTTCAGAAACTTCTGCAGGGAAAAGTAGAGACAACTGGAACGACTTCTAATATTGAAGGGGTTTATCTAAAAACCTACGGATTTTAAGGCGATGTTTGCTAAAGCTGATACTATTATGGCGACTGATATATTGGTTAACACTATTAGAGCTGTTTTGCTAAAACCGTACTCTTTAAACAGCGCTATTACCGTAGCTATACAAGGTATATAGAGTATTGTGAATATGCTGAACACCACCATCTGCCTAGGCGTTAAAATAGTGTTGAAGTACGTAGTTCCAGCTGCTTCGGCAAGCATGGCTATCGTAAGCTCCTTACGTAAAACTCCGAAGATCAGAGGTATAGCTGTTACGCTAGGTAGTTCAAGCAGGTTTAAAGCTGGACTGAAAACGTTTGATAGCTCCTTCAGCAAATTTAAGTCGTTTAGCAGACCTACGAAGCCGCTTCCAACTACGAGGAGTGGAAAAGCTATGACTATGAATTCTCTAACTCTGACGTAAGTTTCAACGGCTATTACTTTTAAACTGGGCATTCTGTAGGGAGGCATCTCCATTATTAAACCGATCGGAGCACCCGGTAAGAGCGTACTCGCCGCTCTCCCCACAATGAATACTACTATTAGGTTTAACGCATATATCGCGAGGGCTAAGGGTATGCCTAGGTATTTCCCAACTAGGCTTAGAATGACTATCGTTCTGGCCGCGCAGGGGATCATTGTGATCATCAAGCCCAGTATGAGCTTCTCTCTGCCAGTCTCCATTATTCTACATCCTAGGCATGCCGGAACATTACAACCATAACCGAGGAGGAGGGGGATGAATGCCTTACCGTGGAGCCCAATTCTATGCATAAGGGCGTCTAAGAGGAAGGCTGCTCTTGGAAGATACCCGGAATTCTCTAGGAAGAACAGTATGAGGTAGAACGGTATTACGTATGGGATTATCAACACTACACCCGCTATTAGACCGTCTACGAGGCCGCGGACAAAACCCGAGCCTTCGGGTATTAAGGGGGTTATAAGTATGGAAAGATTGTGTTCAATAAGGCTGCTTAAGAAGGCGCCGACCATGAAGACAGAGGCGAAGACTGAAGACATCACTGCCATTAATATGAGGTAGCCCCAAACCATATGGGTTGTTAATAGGTCTAAACGTTCTCCAAACGTTACCAGAGGCTCTTTCTCAACTGTTAAGACCTCTTTAACTATGCGGTTTACAACCGTATATCTTTCCGATGCTATGATTACCTGAATCGGTTCTCCATGTATTGCCTCAAGCTCTCCGATAATCTTCTCAGATAGTTTGACTATTTCAGACCCTCCAGGTTCGCTGGAAATTTTCCTTAAAATGTCTTCATCCTCCTCCAAGAGTTTAATAGCTAACCATCTAGCAGGATACAGTCTACATATGTTGGGAAGCTTTTCCTGTAATTCTTCAGTCAGCTTTGACAGTGCTTTCTCTACTTCCAAACCATATACGACTTTCATAGGGGATGTTTTGATTTTGCCAAGCGCAACTTCAACAGCTTTACTCAATGCTTCACCAACACCTCGACCGGATATTGCAACCATAGGTATGACTGGAACCCCTAAAAACTCGGAAAAACGTTCAACATCTATTTTAAACCCTTTCTTAGCTGCGACATCGATCATATTTAAGGCTACAACCAGCGGAGCCTCAAGCTCTAAAAGCTGTACTGTTAAGTATAGGTTTCTCTCAATGGCGGATGCGTCGATTATATTCAACACTACGTCGGGCTTATGGACAGCTATATACTCTCTAGCCACCATTTCCTCTTCACTATAAGCCGACAGTGAATACGTCCCTGGAAGGTCTAAGATGTGTATGTCATACATGCCGAATTTAACAAACCCCTCCACCTTCTCAACAGTTTTACCAGGCCAGTTTCCAACGTGTTGTGAAGCCCCAGTTACCTGGTTGAAGAAGGTGGACTTACCCGTATTAGCATTAGCGGCTAAGGCTATTCTTACAGCGGTTTTAGGTTTAGACATACTAGGACAACCTCTTGATGAAGATCCTCTTAGCTACACCATAACCTAGGGCTAAGTTTGTACCTCTAACAATTACTTCAATAGGGCCATTTAGGAGGGCTTTTCTTAAAACAACTACTTCAACACCGGGGGTTAAACCCATATCGGACAGCCGCCTGATAAGCCCTCTACCCCCATATACGTAAACGATTTTACCACGTTCACCCTCAGAAAGCGTAATTAACGGTATTGTCTCCTCTATTCTAGTTGGAATCGCTTTGAGGTCGCTTCTAAGGGCATTTAAGTCTTCCACGTCAAATCCATGCTTAAGACGCCAGTGACTACTCCAATCGCGAACTCTATCTATGGCTGTTCCCTCTACGTAACTATGCACCATCCTATGGAGGTATTCTTCTCTATGCGATTCTAAGAGACGTTCACCTAGAACCGTGAGTTTAAACCGTTCGTCAATTTTACAGACTAAACCCCTACTCAAGGCTTCGTCTAAAGCTTTAGCCAGCTCTTCTCTTGATGTGTTAAGTTTTCTAGAAGCTTCATCTAAGTTCAGCCTACCTTCATTTGCAACTATGAATTCTAGAAGCTCAACAAGCGTTTTCTCGAAATCCATAGTGTTCGCCCCTCTAAGTAGTTGGAGCCTTCCGAAAATTTTAGGTTAACCTAATATTTAAAAGTAGCCTTTCAAACAGACTATTTTTATATTGACAACATGGTATAATTGTATTGATTAACCGTGGCTTTCCTAGCAGGCTTCTCTAAAGAGGACATTACACCTAGCCTGGATAGAAAGGTCTACTTGGCGGGGTTTGGTAGAAATAGGACCGCAGGGGGTATTCATGACAAGCTTTGGGCTAGATGTCTTTCTTTAAGCGATAGCAAAACCACTGTAGTTCTAGTTTCCTTAGACCTCATAGGTTTATTCTACGAGCCTCACGTCTTAAAGCTTAGGAGGGAATTTGAGAACGTAGTGCTTATAGTGGCTTCAACGCATAACCATAATGGGCCGGATACGCTTGGATTATGGGGTCCTGATGCCTTTACAAGCGGAGTGGACTCGGATTACATAAATCTACTCATCAGCAAAATCCGCTCAGGTATACGTACGGCTTTAGGAGACATGAGGCCTGCGCGTTTATTCGCGGCTATGGATGGGCGGAGGGAGCTCATGGATATGCAGGGAGATGGGAGACCACCCATAGTTAAAGACCAGACATTAAACGTCTTACAGGCTGTCGATTTAACTGGCGAGGGGATTTTCACACTAGTACAGTGGAGCAACCACCCCGAAACCTTGGGAGGGGCTAATAGGCTGATAACGGCTGACTTCCCAGGCGTCGTATGCGATAAAATTGAAGAGGCGACTGGTGGAGGAGCCTTATACGTCAACGGAGCTATAGGGGGATTGCTATCTCCATTAAACATTGAAAGGCCTCTTATAGATCCGGAAACGCATGAGGGGGTGGAACACAAGACTTTCAGGGAGATGGAGGTTTTAGGTTTAAGAGTAGCAGATATAGCGTTAGAGGCTCTTGAAAGAGGGGAAGAGGTTAAGAATACTCCAATCCGCGTGAAATTTAAGAGAATATTCATACCTCTTAGAAACAGGTTTTTCAGAGTACTGGCTGGGTCTGGGGTTTTAAAGCGACCTGTATACACCAGGGGTGAGGTTGATGATAGAATTGGATACTTGGAAACTTCTGAATTTGGATACGTGAAGACTGTTCTGGGTGAAGACATTCTAAGCGAAGTAGGAGTTTTAAATATGGGATCTGTTCAAGCGGCTTTAATCCCCGGCGAGATATATCCTGAGCTTGTGAATGGGGGGCTCGCCAGACTCCCAGGCGCAGATTTTCCAGAGGCGCCCTTCGAACCCATAATACGCCACTGCATGAGTGGAAAGTACAAGTTTATCATAGGTTTAGCTGATGACGAGATAGGTTATATAATACCGATGTGCGAGTGGGATGAGAATCCACCGTGGTTGAACAATTCTTCAAAACCCTCCTATGGAGAGATTAATTCTCTAGGCTACGACGCGGCTAGGATAATATGCGAAGGCATCTGCTCTATAGTTTAATCCTTCGCTGAGACATGGCTTTCATTTTTGCATAAGGTTTAACTTTACACTATTTTAATGAACCTTCCAATACCTTTCTCTAAAGCCTTATCGTATGCTATTTTTGCGGCGACGGCGTCTTGAACAGCCAATCCAGTTGAGGAGAAAATGGTTATCTCATCGGGGTTTTCACGCCCCTTCTTCAAACCAGCAATAATTTCACCTATTTCAGCCCAGACATCCTCCATGCTTATTAACCCACGGCTTAATGGGACGTTTATCTCCCCGCCATGGGCGGCTTGCGCAAAATCATCGACAACTATTTTAGCCTTCTTAAGAATAGCTGGGTCGAGCTCTTCCTTACCGGGAGCATCGGCCCCTATACAGTTTAAGTGCATACCTGGGGAAACCATATCTTCCATTACCAGAGGCTTTCTCGAGGGGGTTGTTGTTACAACAATATCAGCATCTTCAACAGCCTCCTTCACGGTTTTAACGGGAATTATCGTACATCTATCACCGTATTTAGAACGCATTTCAACTGTGAATTTCCCAGCGCTTTCATGACGCCCCCAAACCCTAACCTCGTTAAATCCCCCGTAGACTTCGAGAAGGGCGGCCAGTTGAGTCCTAGCTTGAGCTCCAGCTCCTACGAGACCTAGGGTTCTCGAATCCCTCCTAGCAAGGTATTTAGCGGCAACGCCTCCAGCCGCACCAGTCCTAATATCCGTTAGGGTTTTACCTCCCATTATAGCTAGGGGAAATCCATTTCTAGGGTCTACGAGTACTACAACCGCCATTACAGTTGGCAGGTTGTACTTTACTCTATTCTCCGGATGTGAATTGACGATTTTAACGGATGAGATATCGTAGCTTTCGATGTATGAAGGCATAACTCTTAAGTCGCCGTTATACTTATGATAGAATAGGTAGACTTTAGACGGCATCTGCACTCTTCCAAGACTTTTCTCAACAAACGCCTGTTCAACGGCTTTCATGACCTCATCCATAGAGAGGAGCTTCTCAACCTCTTCATCCGTTAGGAGCAGGGTTTCCAATATTCTCCCCATGAGTATACTAGGTCGCTAGGTTTTAAAAATTTAGCCCTATGGTTCTAGCCTAGAATCGCTTTCATACGCATTATACAAGCTATTGTTTTAAACGTCAAACGAGTATTTAGCTTAAGCTCCATAAGGTGGCTTTCGGCAAGGTAGTGAATGTTATTGGAGTGGGTGAACATCTGGCGATTTCAAAACCTCCCTGAATTTTTCCAAGATTTTCTCCGGGCTTCCAACGTATGCTTTAACCGTATAGGAAACCGTTGAAAATTGAAGACCATTAGTTAAAGTTGACGCCGGAAACTGAAGCTCTATTTCACCGAATTTAAGCCATTCAGCGTTTGGGCCGGAGTTGTAGGATTGAACAGCAGCCCTAGCTCCCTCGGGATCCGCTTTAGCTACGTCTAAACACTCAGCTTGAGACCTAGGTGCACAGCACGTTTCCATAGTTATGATCAGAGCGTCTTCATCGCTCCAAGGTGCTTCAGTAAAATATCCTATAGAGGCCCAACCTCTGACTCTAAGGTCTTCAGGTTTGATTCCTAGCTTACAGATATAACTTCCATCTATTAGAAAGGCTACGTGGCTGTCTGTCACTTTAAGCCTATCCTTTGGTATGGGTCCGAAGTAATGTATGGGTTCAGCTTTCCGTTTGACAGGTACTACAACAGTCCCAGTGTTCCTGCGTCCAGAGTAGACTTGAGCTAAAGCCCATAGACCCACTCTGCTCTTGTTGAAGCTTGAAGCTGTTAAAGATTCTCTGACATGTATTGCTAGACCGCCGTCGTCTAAATCTTCAAGCATCAAATCTCTAATGATAGATATGTTAAGTATCTCGTTGTTCAATAAATCTTTAAGCTTAAACTTAGACTCGAGAGTGGTGGAAGACTCTGTAAGATTTAATACCTTGAAGTCTCCAGGGTCTAACTCGCTTGGACAGAACCACTCTCCAAAGACTTCGGGATCCTTATAGAAGAAGTTTCTCTCAGGTGATACCCAAACTCTAAGACCGCCAACGTTGAAACCCCTATTTTCTAGAACTGTTTCAAGGTCTGGGTTAGTCCATAAAAGGTTGGGGGAGCCGTTAACGGAAACAGCTATGATCCTACCGCCGTACTCTGAAATCAGTATAGAGCCGTTAGCCGAGTAGAGCTTAACAGTAGCACCGTACCGCTTAAATTTAAACGCCAAATCTTCGAGGCTCATATAGTAGAATATTGTGTAGAAGCTTGTTAAATTTAACTTTCACATGTGTTTAAACTCAACCTTAAAGAGGCTGTAAAACGCTTGAATCCAGTGAGCTTCTATCATATGTAGTTTGCAGAAGAGGAAAATTTAAGAATCAGAGTGAAACTTTAAAGATGATAGGTAAGCCCTGGTGGTGTAGTCCGGCCTAGCATCAGCGGCTGTCGCCCGCTGGACGCGGGTTCAAATCCCGCCCAGGGCGTTCTAATATAATTATAAGTACACATTTATGGATAGATTATCTGATGAGTTTTAAAAAGGCGAAGAGCTCTTAGCGAGGAAAGACTACGTTCAAGCTTCTGAGAAGTTTTTGGGGGAGCAGCTTCTCAAATCGTTAAGGCTTTAGCTGCTAAAAGGGGAGGGGACTTAAAAGTCACGGTGAGACCCATAGGGAAATTGTCAGGGCTGTTAAGGAAATGGGAGGCGAAGATATTAGAAGGTTTTGGAAGACGTAAACCCCTAATCATCTAAACTTTAGATGAGGAACATTCGCATAGGTTGTAAGGTTCGCTTAAATGGGTTGAAGACTAGGCCTAAGATTTCCAACGTTACAACGCCCAGTAAGGCATGGTCGTCGGCTTCTCCGAGGACTACTGGAGTATGGCCTTCGCCTTGGGGGAGGGAGATGTAGCACTCTGAAACCTTCCGCTTTATGACTGTCCCATCCGCCAGCGTGAAATCGTGCTCACGTAGCGGTTTAAGCCCTATGCTTTTCCAAACCATCTCCGGGAGCACGGTGTATGTTGCTCCGCTGTCAACTAGGAGGCGGACTTCTTCCTCACCTAAAGGTCCCTTCACCTTCGCCATAATATACGTTATGCCCAAACAAACACTATCAGTATTTCAATGGCTTAAGATATATAAACATACGCCGAAGAGCTTTGAGCTACGTAGTCTTTGATGGATATAAGTAACTCTTGGGATTCATCGACTTTCTCCCATTGCCAGGGTAAACCCTGCTCCAAGTCCTTACGTGCTCACCAAAGAATCTTAAAGATGGGGAAAACCTCCATCTTAAGGCTCGACCTTCTTAGCGTGAAGGTCAGCGTGAGTAACCGCGCTGATAGTAATCATTTTAATGGACTAGTCGCGACCGTAGAACTTTTAATCGTCCATGAGGTTTTCTCTCAGATAGATTGGTCTTTTAAAGACTCCTACTATACATATGCGAAACCGTTATTAACCAGTTATCTTTTAGAGTGAGAGTTGAAGTGAAGTCTAACTGTTGGTTTACTCACAGATTTAACGTATTTAAACGGGATGGATTATGGAGTACGCCGTTGAAACCTTCGACTTGACAAAGATATTTGAGAATAAGGAGGAGGGTATTAAGCGGTACGTTAAGGCAGTTGACCATGTAAACATTAAAGTTAAAAGGGGAGAGTTTTTCGGTCTTCTCGGACCTAACGGTGCTGGAAAGACAACGCTCATAAAAATGCTGTGTACAATAATACTTCCAACTGAGGGGACGGCTAAGGTAGATGGATACGATATAGTTAAGGAGCCTCATAAAGTTAGGAGTAGCTTCGGCTGGTTTCACGGTGAAACCGGGGGGCGCTCACTCTACTGGAGGCTTAACGCTGAAGACAATCTGAGGTTTTACGCATATCTACAGAACGTCCCAAAGGATGTAGCTGAGAAGAGGGTTAAGGCGCTCCTCGAATTCTTCGAGTTGACGAAGGATAGTAAGAAGCTTGTTAAAGACTACTCAACCGGTATGAAGGTTAAGGTTATGTTGGCTAGGGCTCTGCTCCATAATCCGCCGATCCTATTCATGGATGAGCCGACTATAGGGCTTGATACGATCAGCGCCGTTGAAACTAGAAGGCTTTTGAAGGCTTTGAATGCTGAGCTTGGGAAAACCATCATATTCACAAGCCACAACATGTTTGAAGTTGAACAGTTATGCGAAAGGATAGCTATAATGAAGGATGGGAGGGTGATAGCTGACGCTCCTCCCTCAGTTTTGAGGGATATGCTTAGAGACGTCCATGCCGTTGAAGTGGAGATTAGAGGTGTCGATGACTTACCGAAGGCCATTGAAGCCCTATCAAACCTATCGATTGTTAGAAGAATTATGGAGACTAAGAATGAGTCGTCTGATGTAATAGTACGTTTACAGGTTGACGACGAATATGAGGCCATACCTGTGATAGCTAGTAGGCTACATTTAATGGGCGTTAAATTCTCAGCTATACGTAGGTCTGAGCCGACGCTTGAAGACATATTCGTTAAACTTACGAGGGGGGAGGGAGAAACATGAAGATTGAAGATTTGATCAAACTTTTCAAGGAGGATAAACCCCGTTTATCCTCGGAAGCCGTGCACGTCTGGGCCGTCTTCTGGGCCAACTTTAAGATATTTTTATCCTATAAGACCTGGGTTATAATGGAGACTATAAGCACAGTAGCCTCCATCGCCATGTACTCCTTCATGGGGTTACAGGTTGACGCCACCCGCGTCGCTTTAGCCGGATATGGAGATGTTGACTGGCTATCTTTCGCGCTGGTCGGTGTTGCTACGGCAAACTACTTATGGATGTGTGTAAGCAGGCTAAGCCATTCACTTCAACATGAAGTACGTGAGGGAACCCTTGAGCCTATAATTACTTCACTAATAAGTATGAGGTCTTACATTATCGGGCAGTCTATTAGAGGATTTCTGGTAAGCGGGTACTTTATGCTCGGCGTGATGGTCGTCGGCATATTTGTGCTGAGGGCTCCGCTGGTAATAAGCCTTGAAACAACTCTATCGTTTATAGCGGTTATTCTGCTGATGGTTTTAAGCTATGCGGGTATAGGAATAATGGCGGCTGGTTTAATACTCGTATATAAGAAGGGTGACCCACTTACCTTTCTATTTGCAAACGTAACCGAGTTCTTAGGTGGGGTGCTGTTTCCACTAAAGTACCTTGAAAACTTTCCAATACTATACGTTATGGCCTGGCTTATGCCGTACACGTACGCCTTAGACGCGGCCCGCAGAATACTATTGAACGGTTCAACCCTACTCTCACCAAACGTAAGCTTAAACGCTCTCATCTTAATCGTCTACGCCGTCGTATTCATTCCACTAGGTTTAAGGGTTTTCAACTGGGGTGTCAACCGAATAAGGTATGAGGGGACTGTTGCAACCTACTAGGCGGTGGTGTGAAACGTGGAGGTTGAAAAGCTTGTAGAAGTAATTTCTGAAGAAGTCCCTCGGAGGAAGACACCTATCTACTGGGTAGTCTTCTCTTTTATTGTTAGGGATTTTAAGGTTTGGTGGACCTATAAGTTCTGGCTTCTACTTGACATATCGGGTATGGTTCTCTTCGTAGTCACGTACTATCTCTTTTCACTCATCACAACATCTCAGCAGGTTCAAGAAGCTGGATACGCGGTCGGCGGCTATTTCACCTTCGCATTGATAGGTATAGCGTTTCAGCAGTACGTTCACTTTGCGGTTCAAAGTATAAATGAAAGCATAAGGGAGGAGCAGTGGAATGGGACAATGGAGACAATTCTCTCGACAGCTACAGACTTTAAAATATTCCTCTTAGGCGAAGTATGTTTTTCCTTCGTAGTTTCATCTATCCTCCTCTTAATGTCATTGCTCGTAGGTCTTATGCTCGGAGCGAGATTCTACGTAACACCAACATCAATACTGACTGCGATAATACTGACAATACTTTTAATCGCAAGCCACATGGACATTGGAATACTAAGCACCGGGGTTATAATGAAGGTTAAACAGGGTAGTCCAGTAACTTGGGCGTTTTCATGGATGAGCCAGCTGGTGTCAGGCGTCTTCTATCCGCTGAAACTTTTACCATGGTATTTAGAGTGGGTTGGAAAAGCATTCCCACTAACGTATTCACTCGACGGCATACGGTTGTGCCTTCAATCTGGCAAAGACTTGACATCGCCAGTAATAATCACCAATATAGTGAGTTTAATCGTCTTTACGATCGTAGCAACCCCCATAGCGCTATATGTATTCAAAGTAGGATACGATGCAGCTAGAAGAGACGGGTCCCTAGGGCAGTACTAAACCCTCAGACAACAGGATACAATACTACTGAATGCTTGCTTTGACTTTACATGTGGATTACGTAAACGTTCATGTAGTCTTCATCTACGTTCGCTTGATACCCGGCTCTCCTAATCTCCTCCATTGAAAGCCTAAGCCAGTAGCCGAACGACCCGGGGTCAACGTTATCCGGATCCATAGAGCTCGACCCACTATAACCTTTAATCCGTGCAACTTCGAGCAGTATGTATTTCGCAGCCCAGTAGTCCAGAGCAACGGGGTCTCTACTAGCGGCTATTATGTTGACCCTCGTCGCCTCCTCGTAGGACGTGCTTGGACCATTACCCGGTATTGCGTTAACCCATATAGCGTCAATTATATTCAATACCGGAAGCCTCGTCTCAACCATCTCCGTTCCCATTCCACCTTCGCCCACAGTATTATGCATCCTTGCACCAAGCGCAGCTGTCAGCTTATCTGAGCCGACGCCCATATAGTGTTTTACACAAGCCGTAACACCGTATATACTGTGGGATTTTAGAACCGGGAAGTTTATGACTTTAAGCTTATCGCTGTAGTAGGTTTTGGCTTCATCGTCCCACACGCCATATTTAAAACTTATATATGTTTCAAACTTCGTTTTAAACTTGGGGTAGGAAACCATTATTCCAGTTCTCGGGTTCTTAGTAGCATTAACGACGTAGCCATCTTCCATATCGCCTTCAAAGTACTCCTCTACCATCTTCGTGGTAATGGTATCCCAGAGGTAGGTGGAAACTTTATACCCCATATTGGCGAAGGAGTCGACAACGCTTTGGATCGACTGTGAAGTATCCTCAGCATTATTCCTACTCCAGTTAAGGCTTCCACCTGAACCAGCTGAGCCATACTGTGCCTGCCCATTATCAGCTACGACTATTTCACCAATAAATCCATCTGGATGGTTTAATATGGCTTGAATGAGGGCTTTGACTAAATCTGTGTTCGTCCCACCTCTCTCATCCCACTGGCTGTTCACTTTTATTATAACGACGTCGTCTCTAGCTATAAGCCCGTCTGGCCCCTTATTCCCATTATACTCCGGAGACTTATAGAATGGTAAACCATGCTCAGCCATTAGATCTATCAACTTGAAAATTCCATCATCGTAACCCCTAGTGCCATTTACGACGAAAATGTCTGAGGCTGGTTCAAACCTGGCGGTCTTTCCAACGACCTTTAAACCCAATTCGCGTAGCCCCCTCCTCCTCACAGTCTCATATAGATTCCACACAGCTACGGATCCTGCGACTACTATTATCGCGAGTATAATTGGAAGAAGCTTTTTCAAATTTATTCTCCTATGAACCTTTTGATTAAGAGAGCGAAAGAAGGGGATGACGTATATCGATAGCCAAAGGTAGCTATTTGCAGCGGCTATTCTCTGACACGGGTAAACAGCTCTTGAGGGCTTGGTTCCAGTTCTAAAGATAAACCATAGCAGGCTGAAGAAACCTATCATAAACGGGCTAAAGCTCAGCACGTATATTCTCCGATATAGTGAAGAGACTTTTTTACATAGCTTTATGATAGAAGTTTTTACGTTTATCTTTCCCAATATAGACCACCGTTTTAAACTATTTCATAAAGCATAGATAAAGATTTTAGTTTAAATGGATGAGAGGCTTTATGTAAGCCGATGGTTGAAACAAATAAGCCTACTACATGGTGATTGAAATTTTAAGTCTAAATCCAGATTGCCTTCCATCCCTCAGCATATCATTAGTGTTTAAAATTCGATTCTGTTTAAACTTCAAAAATTTTATATTTTAAGAAAATATCATTATTTTAGGTTTAAAATGGGGTTTTGTAAAATAAGAGATGTTGAGATGGAAAATGTCGATTCCTTAATACATCTTTGCATCCCACCTGAAAAAAGGAATGACCAACTTTTTATCGAAGGAGTTGAGGTCAAAAGACGCTGGGCGGAGAAGTCGTTAGACATGTTTGGAGGAGTAGCTAAAATGGCATATCTAGAATCAACACCGGTGGGTTTAATACAGTATCAACCTAAGCTTAAAGAGAAGCTTTTGGAAATAACATGCATATTCGTCCCGGATAGACAAAGCCACAGGAAGGGCATAGGAAAAGCTTTGTTGAATGCTTTAATCGAAGATTTTAAAAAACCTAGAGAATTCTTCAATTGTAAGCCTCCACTAGCTCTTGTCACATGGGCTTTTCAAATTCCAGGCTACTATCCGCAAAACGAGTTTTATCTAAAAATGGGATTTAAAAAAGTTGGAGAAGACGACCCCTTCCTCCTTTACCATCCTTTAGAGAAGGGATATGTCTACCGACCTAAAGAGGGAAGATTTATCTCACAAGCAGAAGACAGAGGTAAAGCGGTGATCTTTTATGATCCTTCATGCCCATTCTGCATGTATTTTGCAGATAAGATTAAAAGTTTAGTAAGAGAAGTTGCACCAGGCTTTCCTATACGGATGATAAATACGTTTGAGGACTCGGGAGAAGTGGAGAAGCGGGGGCAGGTTCCATATTGTGCGGTTAACGGAAAACCGATAAACACTTTCTTCGTGGATAAAGAAAACTTTCAAAAAGAGGTTATGGAGGCGTTAAAAGAAGATGAGATTTAACCAAAAGGTCTATGGGATGCCTTAATTTATAAGGAGCTGGAAGCTGGTTTGAGGGAAGTCTTAAGCTTTAACATAAAAGTAAGTTTTATATATTTTCCAAGCTGATTCTCCGATTAAGATGGTATTTAAAAATTACCTATTCCACACAGTTTATGGAAGGGGATTAATAGCAGGTTTAGCTGAAACGGCTCCAACACCGTATATAGTTGTTACAATGAGGGAGCTGTGGCATAGTTTAAAAGATGAGCTGGGAGGAGCTGATTTAGCTTACGTCCACTTTGTCGAGTCTTTAGAGCTTAACCGATTGGAGGAGTTTGTAAAAGCCCTCCCGAAGGCTTCAAGCGTCATAGGTGTAGGTGGGGGAAGAGCCATAGATGTAGCCAAGTTCATAGCCTGGCGTAGAAATATACCGCTTTTTCAAGTACCTACAATCACATCCACTAATGCTGCTTTCACTCATAGATGTGCAGTAAGAATAAAGGGGGTTGTCCGCTACATCGGATGGGCTGTTCCAGAAGTTGTTTACGTAGACTACGACCTAGTTAGAAGTGCGCCACCCTACCTAAACCACGCAGGTGTAGGTGACGTGTTCTGCATTCACACGGCTCTGTATGATTGGAAGCTCGCTACCGAACGCGGTAAAGAAAAGCTTTGGCCCTGGGATGAAGAGTTAGCTACTGAAGCCAGGAAAGTGCTTCAGAGCGTTAGGGAGAAAACGTATGAAATCCATAAAGTTTCAGATGTGGGGGTTAAGACTTTGATGGAGGCGCATCGTTGGACTGGGGCGAGTTATCATAACTCAGGATGGAACCCCCGCCATATCGAGGGCTGTGAACACTTCTTCTTCTACACGTTGGAGTATTTGACTGGAAAGACATTCATCCATGGAGAACCCGTGTGCTTAGGAATAATATTTATGTCGCTACTCCAGGACAACGACCCGGAGGGAATATGGAGGAGTATAGAAGAGGTCGGTGTACGTTTACGTCCGGAGGAAATGAATATAAAGTGGACAGACGTGGTCACCGCGTTAAAGAATACTAGGAAATACGCTGAGGAAAACAAGCTATTCTACACTACAGTGAACGAGCGAGATGTAACTGACGCTATGGTTGAGAATGTTAGAGAACGCTTATATGGAAAGTAAATGAGCCGGGCCGTTTTAGAGTCATCGTATTCCTAAGAGCGCCCCCACCTTATATCCTCCGTGGTGATATGACCCAAGCCACTCATAATCTACGTTTCTCAGAGTGCGGTTTTCCGAAGGCTTCAACATCCAGCAGTAGTATCTAGCGGAGTATTCTCGGTCTTCAGAATCCCTGTACCATGAACCTATCACCACCCGCCCTCCTGCAACTATCGGCTTACAGCAGCAAGCCATCTGGTATTGCGGCTCGGAAACAGCCGCGATGGAGCCGTTAAAGTAGTCTATGATGAAGAGCCTATTCTTCATGATTTCGAAGGGGCTGTCGGATGAAGCGGGTAAATTGTTTCTTCCCAGGATTATGAAAACACCATCTGACGCTACTCCGCCAGCATAGCCCCAGGGGTCGCTACAGTCCCTAGATGCATATCCTAGGCCCACCAAGCTTAAACACCAGAGTTCTTCTCCGGTTTCAATGCCGAAGCAGTATATGGTTCCATCGGCTGACCAAACTATTAAACGTCCATCAGGTGTTATAACTCGCGGTCCGCCTGCTAGAGGATGGTCTGGTTGCCAATCGCCATATTTAACTTGTTCAAACCTCCTAGACCAAGCGATTCTACCATTTAGATGGTCTATAACGACTACATTTCTGCGGCATACAACCGCCATAAGGTTTTTCCATATTTGAGGACAGGCGTACGTTGTCGGAGGACTTGGAAGGGTAAGCCTATACACTAAACGGCCGTTTAGATCGTAAGCTTCCAAGTTCTCCTCAGCCGTTGGTTTACAGATCCACAGTAAACCTGTTTCAGGGTTGAAGGTAGGCTCTTGACCGGCATCTGACTCTGGGCTCCATTCTAGACACCATTCAATCGCACCATCACTTTTCCTAATAACCGCCAATCCTTTTGGAAATTGAACAGCGATGTAGCGGCCCCAAGCTTCAGTAATGGTTTCAGCTATGAATTCACTTAAACCGGGGTTTACAGTCCAAACAACTTCACCATCGTGTGTGAAGCATTTTACAGAGCCTTCAGTTGAAGCACCGTATAAGTGGTTTTCATCAACCCACGGTGCACCCCAGACGTTGCCAGGCATGCTATATGTACGTAAAATCGATCCTGTTTCAGGGTCGACTTTCCAAAACTGGTTTCTAAAGGTTGGAGAAAGCCAGAGATGTCCAAATTTATATACGCCATGTTCAGCAGGTCCAACACCCACTTCTAAGCTCCAGAGCTTTTCAATACATATATTCATCATAAAATCCTCCACTTAATTTAAGTAAAAAGCTAATTATACGTTGATGATAGAGGAGATATTAAGGTTACTTTAAACCGTAGACTGAAAGCCCATGGTTGTAAGCTCGTGGGCTTTCCGCTTCATAGACGAGCCGCGGCGTCTCCAGCATATTGAGGTTGTATCGGTCATCGGTTTTGCACGGGCTTTCAGGACCGCTTCATCCCTCCAATGTCAGTTCTCTACAGCGCCTTAGGCTTTACAGGATGTAGACTATAGGGCTGTTACGTATTCCGACCTCGCGTATTCTTCATTCCACGTAAAGCCAAGGTATGGTGGAAAAGGTTTTAGGGAAATATCTTGAATAATTGTAAATCGGTGTGATCTGTGGGTATTTTTGAGAAAACCATTATCTATTTTGATAGACCAGGGGAGGATAATACTGAGGCTGTTTTAGCATCGGCAAGGAAGAGAGCTGAAGAATTGGGGATAAACGATATCGTTGTTGCATCTACTAGAGGTGAGACTGGAGTTAGAGCTTCAAAAGTTTTTAAGGGATTCAACTTGATCGTTGTAACCCATCATACCGGTTTTAGAGAACCTGGAAAGCAAGAGCTGACTGAGGAGAACCGTAGATTAATAGAGGCAAACGGTGGTAGAGTATTTACAGGAACACATGTTTTTATGAACGTTGAAAGGGCTATTAGGAATAAGTTTAACACGGTGTATCCTGTAGAAATAATGGCGCAGACTTTAAGGCTTTTCTGCGAAGGGATGAAAGTCGCCGTTGAAATCACAGCGATGGCTGCCGACGCCGGTTTAATACCAGTAGATAGAGATGTGATAAGTATAGCCGGGACTGGTAAGGGAGCAGATACGGCTATAGTCATCAGGCCGGCAAACTCAACGAGAATATTCGATATGGTTATCAAGGAAGTAATAGCCAAACCGAGAGATAGAGCATGATTGGAAAGGCGAACAATTCAACAGCTTATAATATGATGCGGCTGTTGATCATGGCAGCCGTCTCCCTCAGGATACTTTCTCCATATCCTCTATGGGCATTAGACAATGTGGAGCGTATGTTTCAACAGGTATCCCCATTTCAATCAGCATAGCCGCCGGGATGAGCCCGCCTACCATAGATATCCCACACCTATCCATCGATACAGGTACTCCTAGAATCGGCTCATTAGGTTTACCGAAGACTAGAATGCCTCCCCAGCCGTTCTTTTTAAGAGCCTCTATTATTTTAAGTGCTTGATTCTCTGAAACAGCAGGGATCTCCCTCATGTTTGCAGGTATCATTCCGGAGCCCGTTTTCAATATACTTATTATCGAAGTCATTCTCCTGTAGACGAATACTTCAAGTGGCGGTACTGTTGTAGAGTCGTAGGCTATCAATTCTGTGAACCTTACGGGTTTCCACTTTATGAATTGGACGAGCCCGCCGTATTTTAAGATTAAAGGTATTCCAGAGTGTATGAGAATTCCATCTATCGTTAAATTGCAGACGGTCATTACAGCTATCTTACCCTCTGGGGCAGATATCTCTCTATACTCTTCTTCTTCATTTAAGACTTTAACATAGGGAGCGGGTAGAAGACCGGCAGAGTAAAGGTTCTTAACCGCTTTGATGACATCTTCTCTGAAATTTTTATCGATCATGAACACATTGGCTACGACTTCACCCTCCCCACTTTCCGGTGAGTATGTGGTTCTATAGGCCAGAGAAAGATACCATGTTAAGATAGACCCTATTCTCTCATATGCTAGAGCCTTGCTGAGCTCCTCCAACCCTAACCCGCTAATCGTCCGGCCCGCTTTCTCATGTCCCTCTACAAGACCCCTTTCCTCTAAAAGTTTTAAGTGGTACCGTATAGCTCTTTCACTTAACGGGAAGCCTCTCTTAGCAAGCTCCCTCCTTAACAGCGAGGAGCCCATAGGCTCACTCTGCTCGCTTAAAATGCGGAGAATCTCTATCTGCTTTCTATAGACCTCCTCCCGACTGAGGCTCATAGACGACTGTTAACAATAGGTTAAGAAGGTCGATTTTAGCTTAACTCTTCCGGAGTAGATTCTATACATTTTAAGAGTGAAGGCTAGAGTATACCTAAGTTAACCGCATCCTCAGAAACATCTAAGCTTAAAAATGTGTGGGAATTATTCTTAAGTGATTTTCATGCCTCTAGAAGAATACCTTAAAATTTACGAATACGATAGATTTAAGGCTTTAAACGTTGAACTTTCCAAGTTTTCTGAGAAAGCTAATTACGTAGCGTACAAAGTCTACTACGATAGCGTGGGAAATGTTAGAGTACCGGCCATATTTACAGTGCCCAAGGCTTTTGAGCAAAAACATCCATGTATAGTTTTCCTGCATGGATATGGAGGTGGGAAGGAAGACATACTGCCAATAGCAGACCTATTTTCAACAGAAGGCTATGCGTTTCTATCGATAGACGCCCCATTCCATGGTGAGCGCAGAGAGGCGGGTAGAGTACTATACTCTCCAAACGTTGAAGAGCTCAAATCCAACGTCATACAGACCGTCCTCGACTTAAGGAGGGGGGTTGACTTTCTAGAGCAGAGAGTAGAAGTGCGGAGAGATAGAATAGGCTACGCTGGTGGAAGTATGGGCGGTATAATAGGTGCCCTTTTCATAAGTGTTGAGCCTAGAATTAGAGCAGCAGTGATAATTGTTGGAGGGGGGAACCTACCCCTCATGATCAGGGAGAGTAAACACGAATCAATACCCCCTATAAGGGAAGAGCTGAAGAAGAGTGGATTAAGCTACGATAGACTTAATGAAATCTTAGCGCCGATAGACCCCATAAACTTCATACGCCTCTTCGCTCCGAAACCGATTCAATTCCACTGCGGTAAATACGATGACATAGTTCCAGCTGAAACACAGAGGCTGTTAGCTGAAAAAGCTGGCGAGCCTAAAGAAGTTTACTGGTATGAGTCTGGACATGGAATACCAGTTGAGCCTATGCTTCAAAGAGTTTTAAAATTCTTCAGAGAACACCTTAAAACACCGTAGTATTGGAGGGTTGGAGGAAAATCTTCCCATATATTTTTGGAGTGGAGCTGTATGGTTAAACAGCTGGAAAACTCAAGCTTTACATCCGCTCCACAGGCGTTATACCTATAAGCTTTAAAGCATTCCTCATCGTTATTTTGAACGCTTCAACCAGAGCCAATCTAGCTTCTCTAACAGCTCTTTCAGCTTTAATAACCGGGTGACTATCGTAGAAGGAGTTGAAAATCGTTGCCAAGCTGTTGCAGTACATTGCTAAAGTATGAGGAGAGAGGTTTTCAGAAGCCTCTATGAAAACCTGTGGAAACATTGCGATGTTTAAGCCGAGCTCTTCTTCAAGAGGCTGCGTCAGAAGGCTGGGGTCAAACTCTCCAGGGAGCTCTCCACCCGCTTTCGAAGTTATACCATGTGCTCTGGCATAGGAATATAGTATGAAGGGTGCACTATTCCTCTTAAAGTCTAAAACCCGATCCCAATCGAAGACTACGTCTTTAGATGGTTCTACACTTATGAGGCTGTATTTCACAGCGCTTATGCCAACGCTTCTAGCTATTCTACGTCTCTCATCTTCAGAGAGCTGCGGCGATATCTTACTAACCTCCATGTAGGCCCGTGCCTCCGCCTCGTCCAATAGATGGTCGAGCGTTATGTATCTACCTCTTCTACTGCTCATTTTAAACCCTGGAAACTTCACAAGTCCGTATGAGTAGTGCAGTTGATTTTCAGCCTGCTCTTTGTAGCCTAGAACGTATAATGCTATTCGGACCTGTATTTGAGGGAGAGTCTGGTCGAAGCCTACGACGTTTATCACTCTATCAGCGTTTTGAAACTTGAGTATGCTGTATGCTATGTCTCTGGTTGGATAAAGCGTTAATCCATCGGCTCTTAGAAGCGTTAAACTGGGCACTTCAAATCCATCCGGTATTTCTAGTCTTCTTCTTATAGCGGGATCTTCGGCGATTTTTCCGGCTTCAAACTCAGGTACATCGTTTTCAAACTTAACGTAGCCACTTTTTATAAGACCATTTAAAACCTTCCTTACAATGCTGGACCAGACAACTTCACTCTCCCAATCCCAAGAGTCGAATGAGACGCCCACTCTTTCAAGGGTTTCTTTAAACCCCGTGAGGCACTTCTCAACTATTGGTCTGGTCAATTGCTTAGCCTCTTCAGACCCGAGCTCGTAAGCTTTGAGAATCTCCCTCACTTCTTCGTCTGGGTCTGAAGACTTCATACCGTTTAAAAGTATTTGGAGGATGTCTGAGTTTTTCTTCTCAACCTCTGACAGTATCCCTATCCAATCTGAAAGCTCGTCTTCCACCCGTCTAGCATCTTCATATTTACCCGATTTTCTGAGATTTTCAACTTTACTCTTAAGCTTTCTAATCTCTACTAAAGCGGAGATTGTGGTGTAAACTCTACCGATAGCGTGATCGGGTTTTGTATCAAGCTTGAATATCATATCACTGGCCAGCTTATATGCGTAGGCTAAAAGCGCTACTTGACCACCGACATCGTCAATGTAGAAATGTCTCGAGACACTGTGCCCCCTAGCATTGAGGATTCTGGCTAGGGAATCTCCTAGGAACGTGTTTCTAGCATGTCCGATCGTTATGGGATGTATCGGGTTAACGCTGGTATGCTCTATGACTATTCTAAGGGGTTTGTCTGTTTTAACGTAACCCCATTCATCTTTAAGCGTTAATGCAGACTTCAAAGCTTCACCTAACATTAGAGAACGCTTTAGGTAGATATTCAAGTAGCCAGGTTCGCTGACAACGATTTTCTCTATGAAAACAGAGTCTTCCAAAGATACATGTTTAAGAACGGCTTCCGCCACATCTATGGGTTTAGTTGAGATTTTCTTAGCAAGACTTAAGCATGCCGAACAGCTTAAATCTCCATACTCTTTGGAGGGCGGTTTGTCAAGCTGAATGTCCACTTCAATCTCTGGATAAGCCAGCTTAAAGGCTTTTTTCAAAACGTTACGCGTCTCTGTTAAGAATATACCCCACGGATTATTGTAAACCATATTCTAACCAAACATTTTAGAACGAGGTTAAAAACGTTGCTTTAAGGTGATTTACGGGTATATTTTTCAACAAAGTTCGATAGTAAACTTATTTTTGCTCTCTAAGATTACGAGGGAACCTGGAATAGCTTAAACTTTTAAGGAGAAAAGCTGTAGCAGTAATGTTGGATGTCTGTGAGGCCCTTATCATGAGCGTTGAAGAGGCTGTTTCAAGTTTGAAAGGATATTCTGAAGAGCTAGGTTTAGATTTAAAGAAGCCTGAAGACAGGTTTAAATGGTTTTTAGCATCCGTTCTCTTCGCCAAAAGGATCTCCGCCGGTATAGCTAAGAGGACTTACCGTCGTTTTATTGAAGAGGGGCTTACAACACCCGAAGCGATACTTGAGGCTGGATGGGGACGATTAGTTGAAGTACTCGATTCAGGCGGTTATGTTAGATACGATTTCTCGACTGCTACAAACCTCATAAAGATAATGGAGGAGCTTAAAACAAAATATGGAAGTCTAGAAGAACTATACGCGAAGGCAAACAGCCCAGAAGACCTTGAAAGAAGGCTGCAGGAATTTAAAGGTGTTGGCCCGGTTGCAGTAAACATATTTCTAAGAGAGCTTAGAGGTGTGTGGGATAAAGCTAAACCTAAACCATCTAAAATTTCTGTGGAAACAGCTCAACGTATAGGTTTAAAAAATATAGAGTTTTACGAGTCTGCTCTTGTAAGATTAAACTTAGAGTACTGTAAGAGGGAGGGATGCGTAGATTGCCCGGTGAAAGCATACTGTAAAAGGTGAACATCTCCAATTTTTACGCTAGGATTACCGAAGCTCAACAGATGGTGCTTTCAAACATATAGTGGAGCTTATTTTATAAGCTCTACATTTCCTAGTCTTATCATGGAAATACGGATGCTTCAAATTCTTCAGCCGTATTTAAATTTAGAAAGTGTTTAGGATTTCCAAGGTTTTCGGCTTCCACATACCTTACTCTACTCAACCTCGCTATCATTGCTCTAACGCTTAGAAAACCGTCCTCCACAGCGCTTCTAGAAGCCCCTATACACGGTTTAACTCTGTAGACTGCATGCAACGGCTCAATAAACCCGTTACTCCACATCGGTATAGCGGCATCAAAACCTAAAGCTTCTTCGAAAAGTCTACGTACAACCATTCCATCAACCACCGGCGAATCGCACGGCGATACTACGGCATACTCAGAGTTTGAGTTTTCAAACCCGGTTAGAAGCCCCACCAGCGGGGCTTGAGCTGAAAGAGAGTCTTCGCATATGCATACCCCATAGTTTTCTAAGACCTCTTCTAAACTTATAGTGCGCTTTTTGACGACAACGATAAGTTCGTCTACTAGAGGTTTCAAACGTTCAACCACGTAAGTTATAACAGGCTTCCCATTTAAACTGGCTAAGGCTTTAATCCCTCCAAACCTCTTACCATATCCACCCGCCAATATTATGCCTGTCTTCAACCCTTAGACCTCCTTACGAGCTAAATCTGCTTTAATGACTTTTTTCCCTCTAGCTTGAGGAATGACTTTAAGTTTCCATCCTTCAAACTCCTTCGTTAATTCTCTACCTTGGAAAAATCTGTCAAGGAAAACTGCTAAACTTCCGCATTCAGAATGGGGTTGAGAAGAAACCGCTACATTCCAATCTGCAAGCTCATAAACGACTTTCGGAACCTTACCAGCGCCAACTACTATGAGTTTATCTCTATCTGAGCTTCTTATAGAATCTATAATGTCCTGTATTGGAAGCCCATAAACGGTTAAGTGTATCAACTCCCATCCGTTTTTCTTGAAGCGTTTAATCAAACCATACCAGTCTTCAACGTATTGGATTTCAAAAGCCCCTCCCCACAATTCAACAACTTTCTCTAAACTTTTAACGACTTTATCATCCCTATCGCCGGATATTATTATTCCGTCTGCTCCAAGCGCTCTAGCTATCAACCCCACGTGGGTAGTTATACGTTTATCTCTCGCAGACCTATGTCCAAGCCTGAGTACGTAGATTTTCATTAGAACCGCCTCAAGACGGTTTTATACGTTTAATCTAATTCTCCGGTCTAAGCATAGAATCTACCTATGGGTCTAAGTTTAAACTAGCCCTCAGGTTTTTCAACAATCCCCTTAAGGAGGTCTCCTATGGTTAAACCATGTTTATCTTCAACTTTAGAAACACCTACAAGCTTAATCTCAGTTGACGGTACTAAAAGTTTGATTTTAAGGAAATGTTCAAGCTTTCTCGCCAACACATTATCCGGTTTAAGCTTACCCTGCTCTATTTTACGCATAACTGAAGCTTTCTCACCGAGTTTAGCCCCAAGCTCTTCATGGGATAAACCCATACGCTCCCTGGCATTCTTAACCAAAAGCCCGTAGTTTTCAACTAGACTGTAAGATTCAATAGATTTCTCGATATCTCTACTTGAAGCCTTTGATGGTTTTGGAAGTTTAGGCTTCTGGACGACAGCCGTAGATGTGGGTTTGCCTAAATGTTTCAACTTAGAGGCGGCAACTATAACGGGTTTTCCAAGTCTACTACAATTACGGCATGCTGAAAACTCAGCACCCTCTATTAGAACTTTAGTAAGTACTGCTACATTTTTACCGCAGATTTCGCAGGTAGGGATTTAAATCCCTCCAACTCATATTAGATGAAAACCAAGTATTTAATGTTAAACCTTAAACTGAGAATAAGAATATTCATTCTGGGTGCTGAAAAATGAGACAATCTAGAGTCTATATAACTGAGCCGATACCTATGTATGATAAAATGGTTAGGCTTCTGAGAAGCTCCGGTGTAGAAGTTGAAGTTTCAAAGGTTTTTCACGAATATGTACCTGAGGATAAACTATTAGAGTTTGATGGAGTTATCGTAGCAGATTCAAAAATACCAACCGAACCCATCAAAAGGACGGAAAGACTTAAGATTATTCAAAAGTTTGGAGTGGGCGTTGATAACATCCCCGTAGAATTATGTAAGAGCAGAAGCGTATACGTCTGTAATATACCAGGCATAAACAGTTTAGATGTGGCAGAGTTTACTTTAGCGGCCATCTTATCGATACTCCATAGGATTAGAGAGAGGGACCGTATGGCTAGAAAAGCCAAGTGGAGCGATAGACCTAAAGTATTATCTGAAAGGTTGACTGGTAAGGTTGTGGGTATAATCGGCTTCGGTAGGATAGGACGCCAGGTCGCCATGCTTCTTAAACCCTTTAAAGTAAGAATCGTCGTATATGATCCCTACGTTTCAGAAGAAGTTGTTAGAGAATCTGGTGTTGAAAGGGTTGGAGAACTTGACCAACTACTTGAAATTTCAGACGTAGTTACACTCCACGTACCTCTGACCGGTGAGACTAGACATATGATAGGGTGGCGTGAGTTGAATATGATGAAACGGAGCGCCATACTCGTAAATACCTCTAGAGGAGCGATTATAGATGAAGAAGCACTATATAAGGCTGTTAAAAGCGGTAGACTGAAAACTGCACATATAGACGTGTGGAGTTTAGAGCCAGTTCCGAGGGATAATCCCATGCTTAAAATTAGGAAGGTTCAATTAAGCCTTCATCAAGCAAGCTGGTCTGTAAACTTCTTCACGGAAGCTGCGGAATTTTGCGTCGAAAATATTTTGAAGGCGTTTAGAGGATTTAAGCCGCTAAACGTAGTCTGGGAGTCTATATGATAAGGTGCTTCATCCATTGATGGAAGAGCTTAAGCTCTATTGCCAAATTATTTTTATTAATGAAGATAATATTGAGAATTTAGCGGGGGATCGTTTTGCTCGTCTTAACAACCGGTATACTTGTCGTTGATATAATAGCTGCGGAGCTTCCTCACATCGCAGATCAAGGTGAGCTTCTATATGTTCCAAATGGAATAGCTGTAACCCTTGGAGGACATGCTGGCAACGTATCAATAGACCTCGTTCAACTTGGGCTTAAAATTGGAGACGTCTATTTGGCCTCCGTAGTAGGTAAAGATGTATTTGGAGATTTTGTAGAGAGGTTTTTGACAGAGAGGGGGGTTAATGTTAGACTCAAGAGGGTTGAAGCACTTACATCTAAAAACCTCATACTCGTCGTTAAAGGGGAAGATAGACGCTTCCATGTGGATGCCGGCTCAAACCTTTTCCTAGACCAAGATTTCGTTAAGGGGGTAGTTGAAGAACTTAAGCCTAAAATATTCTATATCGGTGGAGCGGGTATGCTCGGTGAATTCGACTACAACCTGCCAGAGGTTTTAGAAAATGCCAGGAGTATTGGAGCACTGACGTTTCTAGATATAGTGGCTCCATACGGCAAAGATTGGTGTTTCTTTAGAGAGGCCATAGCGCACTGCGACATTTTCCACTGTAATCTTTTAGAGGCCTCTAAAATCACGGAAGAAGAGGATGCTTTTAACGCTTTAAAATTCTTGAAGAGGCTTGGCTGTAAGTTTCCAATAATAACCATGGGAGATAAGGGGTTAATGGCGATCTTCAAAAATACGCTCATAGAGATGCCGGCTTTCAAAGTAGACGTTGTAGACCCCACAGGTGCGGGGGATGCTTTCTGCGCCGGCTTAATACTTAAGCTTGTTGAAAAGCCCGATTACGTGGAAAATTACACAATTGAAGAAATCGTAGATGGACTTATTTTAGGTTCAGCCTCAGGAGCTGTATGCTGTACAGCCAAAGGTACTACTACAAGCGTTAAGAGAAGAGAGGTAGAAGCCCTTTTAAAGATCCAGCTAGACGGTTTAAGGAAGAATATCAAGCTTAGAGAAGTTTAAAACTACTTTTCAAATGTAGTCTTCCTATGCATTTCATATGCAAGCCTATACAAAGTCGCAGGAGCTGACTCTCTCCGAGCTATCGTTAAAACATCCAACACGTCACGATACATATTGCAGTTTTTCGACTTTTTCAAAAGCTCTATTGCTTTATGGACGTAACTGTGAGCTAAGTCCAAGATGAAGATGTTTCTACCTTCCACGCCATAAGAGACGCATCTTCTAACGATGTCAGTAGACCGTTCTCCCGTGACAACCGATTTAAATAACTCCCTTGAATTTTCCAATTCTCTAAGCGCCTTTTCAACGTATTCATCTTTCTCCGCCGTATTCATAAGTTGAGTTATAGCCTCGCTGACAAGCTTCACACATTCCCCAGCTAGAGATACAGCGGCACTACTATCGACCTCTGCAAGTCTAACTCCAGATGTGAAGACTATGGCTTCCATAATAATGTTGTGTAATGCTTTAACGAGGCTTTTAACAGACATATACACACGATTACAAGATCTTTAGAGGTTAAGAGGCTTAAAAACTAAGCTATAGCCCATATTTGAAGGCCGTCTTAGTAGCCGATTCAGCCGTCAGAGTTAATTAATGGTAGTGAAAACTCCAGCGTGGCTAATCCACTTAATCGATACACTATGAGCAAAAACAGTTGGCTTTGTGAAGTTTTAGTTAGTAGTCAACTATTTCTACAAACCGTTTTATACTTGGGTCTGTGAATATGTCATATTCATCTCTACTTGTACTCGAAAACTCTGAAATGACAGCCCCATCCTCTCCGGCTTGGAACCAGTGTAGAGTATTTGGAGGTATTGTGTACTGGTCACCGGGTTTAAGAGTTATCTCATGTTTAACCGTGAAAAACCGCTCCTTATCCTTCGGTATTCTAAAGGAGGGGTTGAGAGTGGGTTCCCCCGGCACGTAGAGATAGACTGTACCCCACCGGCATCTAAAGGTTTCCTGCTTGCCTGGGTCGTCTTCGACGGGTGGATGCCTATGTTCTGGGCATATTTGCCAAGGGAAAAGCACAAGCTCCTTGGCACAGTATCTGTTTGTGTTAATGTATACGAGAAGCTGTAGACCTATTTCATAGAGCCTGCTGAGGCCGAAGTCGGTGACTTCAAGCCTACGCTTTTCATCCTCTCTAATGGCTATGTGCGCCTTCCCGAAAAACTCCAAGGCTCTCTCGACGGCTAACTTATACTCAGTTTTAGTTAAAACCATTAGTATCGCCATGAAATATCATGTCTAGAGGAGAGATAAATATTATCTGCCTGAGCTAGCATCGGATACTTAAACGTAACATTTGAATAAATCCAAAGTTCGACTCCATAGATTCTACAAGCGTCGTAAAGAGGTTTTATAAGCTTGAGCCTTACATGACGGTCGAGAATGTAGTACGTGCCACTTCTATACCCATATTGCTGATAATATGGTTTAAGCTCTTTGTAAAATGTTGGGAAAGTCTTACAAACACCTATAGGTAAAATAAGGCATCTAGAGATGACTCTACATACTCCAGCTTTTTTCGCTTCACCGATCAGCAATTCAAGTTCAACTTTAGATTGCCCCACTATACCGCCGAAAGATGGAGTGACAGGTTCAACTCTCAGATAGACTCTGAAACCCTCTTTAGTTAAACTAGATACAGCCTCCATTCGATTGGACGGGGATGGAGCATAACCTTCAAACCTGGAATCTAGAAAAGGTATTGAAGCTTCTACCCGCATGTTTTTCCTGTTTAAAGCCTCTAAATACTCGGGTTCAAGCAGGAGGGAGGGGTTTTTAGTTAAAATCACCACGTCTATAAAACTATATTCTCTAATAGTTTTCAAAACGTAGAGCGTATTTCCATACCTCTTTTCAAGTTCCAGGGAAAGCGGCTCACAACTCGGAGATATATACATGGTACATTTTGAGGGGTTTAGCCTTTCAAGCGCTTCTAAATCTCTTTTAAATCTTCCCCTAAAGAGCTTCTTCGTAGAGGGGTTTTCCAAATCTAGAACCCTCGTATACCCGTAGATGTAACAGTAGGCACATTTATATGGGCATCCCTTATACGTGTTAACCGCAATATGCAGTTCACCGGAATAATCGATTTCATTGGGAGCACTTATAGGTTTGAATGTGTGGAAGACCCGTGAAGTCCCCAGCGGTTTTAGAGATGTCAAAGTCTACCTCCAGACACGTAGAAAAATCTACCGTAAGGTTTTATATTTTTATGTTTTAGTTAACAAATATTAAGGTGAAGATATAGTTAATATTTAAGTATTTAGATTATAGTTTTTATCAAAAATTAGTTGATTTTAAAATTTGTGAGAAAAATCAACCTCTATGTGAGGCTGCAACTATCTTTATAATATCCCTATCTCTAAGCTTATAGTCTTTGGGTAATCTTAAACCCGTACGAGCATCTATAGCATACAACATGGTCTTACCGAGCTCAGTATGTATTTCGTTAGCTAAGTCCAACGCCATGGCGTCATAAGACATGAGAAACGCATCCGGCAGAACATTTCCATGCTTATCTGAAAGCCTCTTCTCATCTTCAACCGGATATACGACGTTCATCCTAAGGACTTTAAAAACCAGAACGTTTATAGCAAATTGAACACCTGTCTGCCACCACCTATTTAAAACCCTATCCCGAATATAGTTTAAAGCCCACTTCTGTTTATCATTAAGCTTAGATGGATCCGGAACTTGGAAAATCTCTTCACCGGGTACATAGCTTATTAATCCGCTCTTCTCCGCCTTCCTTAGAATGAGTTCAGCCTCAGCTGAAGCCGGTATGACCGGTATTGGCGAAAGCGCTTCAACCATCCTCTTGTAGTTTTCCTCAGCGATTGGAATATCCATCTTATTAGCTACAACTATCGAAGGCTTAGAAATTCTCCTCAACGCTTCTGAGAATTTTAATAGGTCGTCTTCCATCCAATCGTGGAAAGCTTTAGACTTAGTGCCAGATAATTCTAGAGCCTGAGCCACGTGCTCCTCTTTCACCTTTAAACCCGTTAAGACTGAGGCTAAAGCACCTTTAAGCGTATCTCTACGTGTCTCAATCGTCTTCTCAATGTACTTTCTCTTACCTTCAATTATCTTGGCTATCCACATAACGAGCTCTCTTTCAATATCGTAGAAGTCTTGAACAGGATCCCCTGTTCCAGGCTCCGCTATATTCCCATCAGCATCTACACTGCCTGAAGCATCAACCATGTGTATTAAAGCATCTGTTTGAGCAGCTACAGATAGAAACTCGTTTCCAAGACCCCTACCTTTCCACGCATCTTTCACCAAACCGGGTAAATCTACTACTTCAATTGGTATGAACCTCCAGCCATTTATACATATGGAATTTTTAGGATCATCTTTAACACCAAGCTCCCTACATACGCACAGCGTTTTAGCATAACCGATACCGCGTTGAGGCGTTTTAGTGGTAAAGGGGAACTTATCTATGCGTCCACTAAGCATAGTGGCGGCGTTGAAGAAGGTGGTTTTACCTGTATTTGTTTTTCCAATAATTCCTATTCTAACGGGCATGCCGGTTAAACCAATTATTGAAAAATACAGAGTCCTTAAAAAATATGTTGGTTTCCCCCTTCAAAACCTACGTAGAATTACTACGGGATAGTGGGGGACCTTCTCAAGCATATTCCAAGTTACAGATGTAAATCCTGTTCCAAATTTAACAGCAACCTCCCACATGTTTCTACCAGCTCCATATCCCCTAGCTCTATCGGCGACCTCGCAGACGTCGAGTAAATCTTCTACAGGATAAGCCCAGCCAGCAGCTGCGACTGGTGTCGCTCGAGCCTTTAAACCTAGAGAAGCCCCTATTATGTATGCCGGAAGCCCAAGACATACTAAACCCTTTACGCAGTGCGGCCTAGAGCAGAGGTGTATTGGCCCTAAGGAGAATGTTTTATCGCTGTCAGATATCACTATGGAAACCTTTTTTCCATATTTTAGCAGAATCCGCCTTATGCGCTCAGCTAATTCGTACGCGTTTTTAAGAGGCAGGGCAGCGTATGAATAAGGTAGGTTTACCACGTCTAGACAGCCTTCGGAGAATGGTCTTAAAGCCTGCAGGAGGCCAGATGTTCTAAGAGCCGTCTCCTTATGCTTAGAGCCTTCTTCAATAGGGTAGTTTCTGATATTACTTATCGTCTCAGGTTTAAGTCTGCATAGTGGTCCCAGCAGATAGCCCCATACCTTCCTCATCCAAAAACCGGCTAGGAACCTTGACGTCAGACTAGGTTTAACTTCAGCTTCATCTACTATGTTTCCAAGAGCGGTTGAAATCGCCTTTTCAGATAAAACCACTATATCTCCATTTTTAACTATACGTTTGATTTTTGAAATTAAAAAGCGTTCATAGTCGAAGCCTGGCTTCCAATATGGAGACTTAAGCTTTAAAATCTTATACCTATGTTTGGGAGCCACAATCCTCCCTAACCCATTTAGACCTCTGCTGGAACTCTAAATGCTCGATCCTTTTTCTAGTCTCACTCAAAGACCTCTGTAAACCTCGTATTTTCATCTCGACTTCGGAAAGCTCACTTTCAACAGGCGCTATTCTCCTGGAGAGGTCTGTCATATCTTTCTCAAGCCTATACGAGTCGTAAATGTCTCTGGTACGCTTAAACTGGTCTCTAACATCGTTAAGCTTTTTCTTAAGCTCAGAAAGCTCATTCGTAAGCTGAGCCTTCCTTTCTTCAAGCTTTTTAAGCTGTTCTAGAAATTCACTCTCCTGCTTTTTAAGTTCCTGAAGGGCTACTTCTCCAGACATCGGTAAACACCACGTTAGAAAAGAAGATGTGAGGAATAATTTAACTTTTCCCCTTTTCCCTAGATATTTAGCAAAATTTTATAAATCTCCTATTTAACCATAAATAGGGTCTGGTGCTTCTCATGAAGCATATCATAGCAGATAGAATGTTGAGGCTGAAGGCTGAGTCTGCCTTCTTCATTCTACAGAAGGCTAAAACACTTGAAAAACAGGGTTTTAACATCATACATTTTGAAATAGGTGAACCGGATTTCGATACTCCAGAATACATTAAAGAAGCCGCTATAAAAGCCTTGAAAGAAGGCTATACACACTACACACCTTCGCCGGGTATACCTGAGCTCAGAGAGGCCATTGCAGATAGTGTTAAAGAGGAGTTCGGTGTGGAATATACACCTGAAGAGGTTATAGTTACACCGAGTGGGAAGACAGCGATATTCTATGCTATTGTTAGCGTAGTTGAAGAAGGTGATGAGGTTATTATGCCTACGCCGAGCTTCCCCGCATACGAATCTGTCGTTAGATTTCTAAACGCTAAACCAGTTTTTGTAGAATTGAAAGAGGAGGAGGATTTTAGATTAAAACCTGAACATGTCGAGGCTAAAATCACTTCTAAAACTAAAGCAATAGTCATAAACAGTCCTCATAACCCATGCGGCTCCATAATTACTAGAAACGACGCGGAGGGTTTAGCGGATTTAGCTTTAAAACACGATTTGATCCTTATAACGGACGACGTCTACCATAAACTCATATACGATGGGTTTAAACACGAATCCGTAGCCTCAATACCGGATGTTAAAGATAGGACTATTCTGATAAACAGCCTTTCAAAGACATATGCTATGACCGGTTGGAGAGTAGGCTATATTGCAGCCAATAGGGAGCTCATAAATCACATGGTAGTCCTCCAGAACAATGTGGTATCCTGCGTACCGTCGTTTATACAGAAGGCTTCAATAGCGGCGCTTAGAGGCCCGCAAGACTTTGTAAAAATGATGGCTGAGGAATATAGACGTAGGAGAGATGTGATAGTAGATGGCCTTAATATGATCAAGGGGTTTAGTTGCAGAAAACCCTTGGGAGCCTTCTACGCCTTTGTAAACGTTAAACGCACAGGATTGAAGGATACTGAGCTTGTAGAGTATCTTCTCAAAGAGGCTAAAGTCGCAACACTTCATGGATCTGCATTCGGCTATGGCGGAGAGGGTTATCTGAGATTTTCATATGCCACTTCCATGGAGAATATAAAGGAGGGGCTGGAGAGGATTAAAGAAGCCGTTGAAAGGCTTCCGGAGAGAGGCTTTTGAAAGTTGAAATATTGAGGGAAGCTTTCGATAGCATATTGACTTATGCTCACATGCTTCACCCAAGAGAGGCCATACTCCTCTTAAGGGGGAGGGTTGAGAGGGAATCTATAATCGTTAAGGAGATTCTTATACCGCCTTTGGCAACGCATGGTAGGGGTTTTTCCATAATACCATTGGCTCATCTTCCCATAGACTTCTCCATAGTTGGAACGGCTCACAGTCATCCATCTGGAGCTTTAAACCCTTCAGTTGAAGATTTAAACAACGCATATGGATGGATAATTATGATAGTCGCACACCCGTATAGAGGATTGGAGGATGCGGCTGTCTACTCTAAAGATGGAGGTAGGCTTCAAATAAACATTATAGAGCGCTGAGCTCACAGACCTACTTCCTCTATAAGACGTTCAAGTTTAGCCTTACTTTCCACGTATTCTCTCTCTATATTTGGCACGTGACCTATGTCTAGACCTATAAAACCTTTAAACCCGTGTTTTTTAAGAGCCTTTAAAACACCTATCCAATCTATCGTTCCCTTGCCTATACCCAGGTGGTAGTTGTCTCTACCATCGTTATCGGAAGCGTGAACGTAAACTATAAGGTTTCCAAGCTTCTCAACAGACAGTGGAAGAATCTCCTTCTGAGCGTGTAGATGCCCAGTATCCAATACGACCCCAAAATTTTCGCTGTCAATGGCCTCGGCGAGCCTGAGCATAGCATCCGTATTAGAGACCGATTCGCCCACCCTAGGCTCTAAGCAGAATCTTAAACCATGCTCCTCAGCTATCCAGTTACACTTACGCATAGCGTCTACAAGCAGTCTCCAGAACAGTTTCCAGTTGAAGCCCAAGTCAACATCTACTTTGAAGGTTTTACCGAAATTTATCGCATCTTTGTAGGGGATGTCGCTTATAAACTTTAGAGGCGGTGTGAAAGTATCAGTCTGAACCATTTGAGAATTCAGATAGACGGCGAGTTCACATGTCTCGGAGAACGCCTTTAATGCCCTCTTCCTAGCCGTTTCATCCGGAGAGATAATGTCGTGAAAGATTGGGCAGACATTTACGATTTTTATATTTAAAGATCCCACATGTTCCTTAAGCCTATGCTTATTTTCTAGAATCTCTCTAAGATTCTCATAGCCTAAAGCTTCAATCTCCGAGTATTCGAAGCCCATATCTGAAATCTCCTCCAACGCTTTAAACATATTATCTAAAATCGGAGGGTAGCCGTATTTACTGATAGCGTAAAGCCAGCAACAACTTACCTTAACCATAAGACACCGTAATAACCCACCGCTAAACTTTCTGAAAAGTATTCCTATTCAGAACAGATGGAAAAATAAAACGGTTTAATGAAGGCTTCTCCAATCTAATAGATTGCTGGCTTTAGTTTAGTTGACACGTTAATAAAACATTTGAATGTGGAGAGAGTCTATGAATACCGTCTGCCACCACTGTAGTAATCTCTGGGAAAAAAATACTTCAACTTTGGCAAAAATGGGTATATGAGGGGCCGGATTTCTATGGGTAATGGGAGGGCTCTATTCCTAGCCTCCAGTGGCGTGAGGATTGGAGGGGCCTTGAAGCTCAATGATATGCTCAGATGCTATTTTATAGGCTGTAATGGTGTAAGCCGCAAGATAAGATGGGAATAGTATTAAAGCCAATATAATGATTACCTGAGGTTTTTTGTCAAGCCCCTTCAACTGTTCATATGAAGTATGGGTTGGCGAGAATAATAATTCTATTAGAACAGAAAAAAGGTGATAAATCGCTCAGCTAAAAAGGTTCATCTATATTTCTTGCTGGACATCTATGAATTTCCTGTACCAACCTTCATACTCTTCGCTAGATATAATATGTATTTCGAATGGTGTTACTAGACCTATATCCCTAGCGATTGCCGCGCGTAGCTTCCCCCTATATTGAGCGTTATTAGCACGATCTGTTATTAGCAATACATCTATGTCACTGTCGGGTTTCATATTACCGCGAACATAGCTTCCGAAAACAATTAGTCTGCAGTCCGGATCAAATATCCTACAGATATCTTTAATTCTCCTTAAGTACCCTATTGCGTTTTCTAAGTAGATTCTCCTAGTCTTATAATATTCGATCTCCAAATCTATTAAAGTGATTCCAGACATCTAAACACCTCAAGAATTTCTTCTCCAAGTTTCAATACTTTAGCTGCAATATCCTTGTCATATTCTCTAGGCAAGTAACGTGATGAGATATACGCCTCCTCAAGCAGGTAAATTGCCTCAAGATTTCTATTTAAAAAATCGTTTAGCTCCCTTGAATCATATACTCTTACAACATCCTTAAGCAACCTAACGATTGAATGCGTTTTTGGGTAATCACCAATCCTTTTATAAAGCAGATACTTTGAATACAGCTGTATAAGTTGCTCCACATGAAATAGAACTAAGTCATAATCACCATGCTCAAAATCGCCTCTAGCATCTCTCAGAAACGATAGAGCCCTTTTTCTCAGCAACTCGTAACCCACAATACCACCAATAAGGTTATTCCAACCCTCAAAAGAAAAAATGCTTCTAAAAAATAAAAGTCTTGTCCACCCTTATAATGCCATAATTTAAAATTTATCATTAGTATGAGCGTGTCCAAAAATTAACTTGCATCTGGTCGCACCTTATATTATTTCATGCTTTGAAGGCGGGATTTCGGGGCATACGACCTTGGGCTCCTTTATGGAAATCCTCGATATCTTCCTAAAATCCGTGGATCTTGATTCAAGGCTTAGGGGGAGAAGTGGCAGGAAGCCTAAAAGACCTTTAAAGCTTTACTTGAAAGCCCTAGTAAAACCCTCAAGCTGGCTGTAAGGCATAGAGAACAAGTAGCGCACAACCATAGGAAACTCTATATACCTATCCGTAAGCTTAAACGGACGCCCAACCTTACCGTCGTTTAAAACGCTGAGCTCAAGATCATAGCCTTTAAGGAAGTCTAGGCTTAGGATAAGCTCGCCGCGTCTGATAAGCCTCTCATCAACACACTTCCAATCCATGGATTGAGAAAACGCGAGGAGAAAATTTAAATTAAGCCACAAAGCAAAAAAACTTATAAATTTACCACGAAACAGTTAAAAATCGGTGGGAAGACGTCTACGTCGAAGGGGGTTGTTGAGGAGAAGATTCCGTGGCACTTCCTAGTACCGTTTATGATTGTCTTAGGAGTATTCACTGTTGCTATAAATCCCTTAAATGCGTTTGGTACGTGGCAGAATCCCCCAGGTTGGTCTGCAACCATGGGTACAGTGATCATATGCTACTCGGCTTTGACAGCTCTCCCATTCATCAGCTTCTGGTTTGTTAATCTGCTTGGGAAATTCAGCCTCTTTAAGGAGAGGATAAATCAAACCACTTTAACTTGGCTATACACTACAACGATGTGCCTGTCGTTCTACCTTGGATACCCCCACTCTACAAATCCGTGTACTAATTACGGCGTTTTCATAGGGAATAGGATTCTATCGCCTCCAGAGGAGACTGTACGGCTTATTCCATGGTTTATGGCTCCGCCAGTAGATGTTGCTAGGCAGTCACTTTATGGCGGTGTTCCGACACCTTGGGCTGACATAATGCCTATGATAATATTCTGGTGGATATTTTCTGCTGTTTACGGGATTTTAATGGTTTCGATCGCGACTTTATTTAGAAAACACTGGATAGACGTGGAGAAGGTTCCGTTTCCACACGCCTTAGCTGCTCATGAGCTTCTAGTAAGAACAATACCTGAAAGAAGAGTGAAGTTCTCAGGCCCCTTCTTAATAGGCATTGTATTGGGAGTCGTCACGTTAATCCCAACGATGCTTATTGGGCTTTTCCCATGGTTTCCGGACATATATGGATGGAGGACTGGTAACTGCGGCTTCGGGTCGCACTTTGTCCAACCGGGTGAACCGCTCGCATCCATAGTCGCTATGGGTAGAATTGGGAAGGAGCCTCTAGGTGTCGCTATAGCATACTTCGCCCCTCTACACATACTCTTTAATATGTGGTTCTGGTGGCTTGTCATAGTCGTACTCGCGCAGGTAGCTTACACGATGGGGTACTATACAGGCATTCTCGACTTAGCTGGATGCGGTAGAATATGGTGCGGCGACATCAGCATAACTTACGGAGAGCCGTTTAAGTGGACTGCTGTAATGGTTGGAGGCATGTGGAGTTTAGCGATATTCCTAGTGATCTTAAGCAGGAGGTATATCGTTGACACCATTAGAGCGGCCTTCGGGAAGATGGACCCATCTTCCAGAGCTGAGTTTGAGAAAAGTGAGCCCATGAGCTATAGAAGCACATACATGTTCCTAATATGCTCTTTCATAGCGGCCTTAGCCATACTGTTGATAAGCGGTATAAGCCCTGAATCCGCGATATTGACTGTGATAAACATGATCGTGCTATGGTTCGCCTCGATGAGGCTTCTCGGTCTCGCGGGGATATATTGGCGTAAAACAGATAAGGGATACGCATTACACAGACTTTTACTATGGCCTAGAGCTCCTGAAGTGATGGATAGAAACTACGTGTTATCAGCGTGGTTTAACACGTTTATGACAGATGCCCCTGACCAAGGTGAGGTTATGGGCGGGAACTTCTTAGTAGCTTTCTTAGCCTATAGGATGGCGGCTCTAACAGGGGTCAGCTCTAAGAGTGTCTTCAAAATACTGATAGTATCCATAGTGATATACGCGTTAATAACACCGCTGGTATGGATACCGATGGTGTACACCTACGGCTCTACCAGGCTTCAGGGAACTTGGGGTATGGTGGGTTGCAACGCCCTACTCCAGAGGTCCGCGGCTCCTGAAACATGGAATAGTTGTCCTGGTACGGAGCCTTGGATACCCCACTTCACCGCCGGCTTCATCTTCGTAGGGCTTTTAAGTCTACTGCACGCCAGGTATGTGTGGTTTCCATTCGAGCCCGTAGGCTTCATACTTAGCATAGCATGTTTTGAGTGGGGT